>JANYJT010000219.1 GCA_025358395.1 Bacteroidia bacterium | reverse complement strand
ACATCAGCGACAAACTGACTATGCATGTTGAGCCCATGCCAATGAATTTCGGAATTGGTCCGCAAGTGATTGGTATCAATTTCGCGTTAAACTTTTAATTTATCTTTGTACCATGAGAATACAATTCAACATTATATTCCTGACACTTCTCTCCTTCTCCTGGATTGCAATGGCACAAGTCCCTGCAAAGCCCATCACAGCAGAAGAGGAGCAGAAAATATGGAGCACCGACTCTGTTGGCAATAAGCTGGCAGACAAGGCTATAAATGAAAATTTAAACATGCTGGTTTCCGACAAACTGGATTCCCTCATGAACTGCTGGTACATTAAAAATGCCTTCACTTACGATAAAAATGAATTTGATTCTCTGCCTGAAGAGATCAAAACATACCTGCCAGATTCATTGTATATCAGCCGTCTTCAGGCAATAAACTCTTACCTTCCTCTTCCTTATAACGAGACAGTCAGAAATTTTATTGGCCTGTACACCATTCGCAAACGTGAACTGACTGCCTATATGTTAGGTCTTTCCAATTACTACTTCCCCATTTTTGAGGAAGCATTGGAGCGTTACCAACTACCCAACGAACTTAAATATCTACCCATCATCGAATCTGCGCTCAATCCAAAAGCCTTGTCCAGGGCTGGGGCCTCAGGTCTGTGGCAGTTTATGATCGGAACCGGAAAATTGTACGGACTGGAAATAAATTCCTATATCGACGAGCGGAATGATCCATTTAAAGCATCGGATGCCGCCGCCAGATACCTTCGTGACCTTTATGCCATTTATGGTGACTGGCATGTAGTCATTGCTGCCTACAACTGCGGTCCGGGAAATATAAACAAAGCGGTCAGGCGTAGCGGCGGTAAGCAAAGTTACTGGGATATTTACTATTCACTGCCAAGGGAAACGCGCGGATATATCCCTGTATTTATTGCCGCCAGCTATGTAATGAATTACGGTAAGGAGCACCTTTTGGTTGCTGCAGAACCTAAGTTCAAGACCGTTACCGACACCATTGAAATCCACAATTATTTGAATTTCGAACAAATCTCCGCTTTGGTGAACATCTCCGTCGAAGAGTTAAGGCAGCTTAATCCACAATACCGCAGGGATATTATTCCCGCCAGACCAGAAAAACCTTATTTGCTAAAATTGCCTTCCGAAGCTATTTCATCTTACATAGATAAAGAGAGTCTGATTTTTGCTTTCAACCGCGACAAATACTTTCCAAACAACATGCTCGTTCCACTTAAGGGAAGGGTTCGTGGTACGAAAAGCACTTCAGGTGATGGCATGAGAGAGGTGACTCATGTTGTTAAATCAGGCGAGAACCTGGGTTCAATAGCAAGTAAGTACAGGGTTTCATTGAATGACCTTAAGGAATGGAACGATATCCGCAAGAAGACGCTCCATATTGGCCAGCGAATCACGCTTTATGTACCCGGAAAGTCCTTGAAAAGCAAAGAAGCTGTTCTGGAGAAGCCAAAAGCTGAGACACAGACCCTGGCCAGTCAGACTTCAGCAGTCCCTGATGCAAAGAGTGCTGTCGCCTCAGCAGAATCAGGAGGAGAATCGGCTTCTTCGGGAGATTATATTATCTATACAGTTCAGAGTGGGGACAGCCTGTTCACGATTGCCAAGAAATTTCCCGGCATCTCAGACGCCGATCTCAGAGCATTTAACAACATCCGCAACGTCAGAGGCTTGTATCCTGGTCAGCAGCTAAAGATTCCGAAGAGAGCCTGAGGCAATTCAAACCTTGTAATCTCAGATCCTAACCATTCCTGCTGAAGGGGGATGAACCTGGCAGGCGTCTAATCGCTATTTCTTGACTGTCACGCTATCCACAATATAGGGAGAATCCCCTTTCCAGGGAAGCCTTCCATTTTTCTCTGTGTAGTGAACAACCACATGTTCCCCTTGCAATTTCTCGATTTTCCTGGCTACATCTTCCTGTGTCACAGAGAAGAAAAACTTCTCTGATGCAATGGTCATGTTGGCAGTCGTTTGAACGCTGCTCAAAATAATTTCACCTTCATAGGTTTTAAAAATGGTTCCTCTGCTTGAAAATTTCTGCAACAATCCGGCACGGTAACCTTCGCTGTACGTATAGAAATACTTCAAGTAGACAAACGAACCAACTAAAAGGACGATCACAATCAATAAGCGCGATAAAAACTTTTTCATTTGGTCGGAATTTAGACATTCACTGTAATCCAAATTTAGCATAAAAAACAATCAAGTCATCAAGGCAAATTCAATAAGTCGATTTGTAAAAATGGATTCAATTTCGCATTGCCGTTTCATCAGAAATGACGAATTTTGCAAAATATTTTAAAAGCATAAAAATGGCCGACGATAAACAGATTATATTTTCAATGTACAAGGTGAGTAAAACCTACCCGCCTCAAAAACAAGTCATTAAAGACATTTCACTCTCCTTCTATCTTGGAGCCAAAATTGGCATCATCGGATTGAACGGTTCGGGTAAATCAACTTTACTGAAAATAATTGCCGGGATTGAGAAAGATTTCAACGGAGAACTGGCCTTCTCACCCGGTTACACTGTGGGTCATCTTTCGCAAGATCCCCTTTTAGATCCTGCCAAAACTGTGATGGGCATCGTTCAGGAAGGGGCACAAGAGATCGTTGACCTGCTTTCTGAGTTCGAAAATATCAATTTGCAGTTTGGATTGCCCGAAGTGTATGAAGATGCCGACAAGATGGACAAACTGATGGACCGACAAGCCAAATTGCAGGAGAAAATAGATGCGACGGATGCCTGGAACCTCGACAACAAGCTGGAAAGAGCCATGGATGCCTTGCGCTGTCCGGATGGTGATACACCTGTATCTATTCTCTCCGGAGGCGAACGCCGCAGGGTAGCCTTGTGCAGATTGTTGTTGAAGCAACCCGATATTCTACTCCTGGATGAGCCAACCAACCATCTGGATGCCGAGTCGATCGACTGGCTGGAACAGCACTTGCAACAGTATCCGGGCACGGTGATCTGTATTACCCACGACCGCTATTTCCTGGACAACGTGGCAGGTTGGATTCTTGAACTCGACCGTGGTGAAGGCATTCCATGGAAAGGAAATTATTCCAGCTGGCTCGAGCAGAAACAGAAACGCCTGGAGATGGAGGAGAAAGGGGTCTCCAAGCGACGCAAAACCCTCGAAAGGGAGCTTGAGTGGGTGCGCATGAGTCCCAAGGCCAGACAGGCCAAATCGAAGGCCAGATTGGGTGCCTATGAAAAACTGCTGAATGAAGATGTAAAACAGAAAGAAGATAAACTCGAACTCTTTATTCCCAATGGTCCACGGTTGGGCGACAAAGTCATTCTGGCCGAAAATGTCTCCAAAGGATATGGGGACAGATTGTTATTCGAGAATCTCAACTTCACCTTGCCCCCAAATGGTATTGTGGGTGTTATCGGACCCAATGGAGCCGGTAAAACCACCCTGTTCAAGATGATCATGGGCATGGAAACGTCTGATTCCGGAACCTTCACGGTAGGAGAAACAGTGAAGATCGGTTACGCGGATCAATCTCACGCGGAAATTGACAATGACAAAACAGTTTATCAGGTATTGTCGGGTGGAACAGATGAAGTGATGGTAGGCGGCAGAATGATCAATGCCAGGGCTTTCGTCTCAAAATTCAATTTCAGCGGTTCTGACCAGGAGAAAAAGTGCGGTGTATTATCCGGTGGTGAAAGAAACAGACTTCATCTTGCGCTTACCTTAAAATCCGGAGCGAATGTGTTGCTCCTCGATGAGCCTACCAACGACATTGACGTAAACACCTTGCGGGCGCTTGAAGAAGGTCTGGACAGCTTCGCCGGATGTTGCGTGGTCATCTCCCACGATCGATGGTTTTTAGACAGGATCGCCACACATATTTTGGCTTTTGAAGGCGATTCTCAAATATATTTCTTTGAAGGAAGCTATTCAGAATACGAGGAAAACAAGAAAAAACGCTTGGGCGATGCCGCTCCTCACAGAATACGTTATAAAAAATTGGTCTGACAATTCAGGAGACAATAATAAAAATTATTAAACTTTTATTTGGACTATATATGAATTATTAAACACGATCAAATAATAGAATATTTACATTTTATAATAAAATATTCACTATATTTGCGGTGTTAATAGTTATTAGTAGTAGTTAGTTGATTTGGATTCGTAAGAGGTTGCCACCCCGGCAGCCTCTTTTCGTTTGTATACTCCCAGGGTCAAAGTGAAGCAATCAACTCTTTGATTATCAAACTCATTTTAGGTTCCGCCTGCATGGCAACTGCTTGCACTTCTTCATGGGAAATTTCAACAATTTCACCCGGAACACCACTGTCTGTAATGATCGAAATTCCAAATACGGCCATATCCATGTGTCGGGCAACAATTACTTCAGGAATAGTAGACATTCCGATGGCATCACCACCCAAAATCCTAAACATTTTGTATTCGGCAGGGGTCTCAAAAGTAGGTCCGGTAACACCAACATAGCTTCCTTCTTTGAGATCAATCCCTTTATGCAATGCTATTTTCAAGGCCTGATTACGCAGTTGAAGATTGTAGGGCTGACTCATGTCGGGGAACCGCGGACCAAGCTCTTTTACATTAGACCCCATCAGTGGGTTATCGCCAAACATATTGATATGGTCAGTGATCATCATAACATCGCCAACTTTAAATTTAGGGTTCAGTCCGCCGCTTGCATTGGAAACGAAAAGCGTCTTGATCCCCAAAGCCTTCATGACCCTGACAGGGAAGGTTACCTCTTTCATGTTGTATCCTTCATAATAATGGAAACGGCCCTGCATGGCAATAACCCTTTTCCCTCCCAGCATTCCAAAAATAAGTTGGCCTTTGTGTCCCTCGACTGTTGAGATTGGGAAATTTGGAATTTCTGAATAAGGGATGGCATGTTCAATTTCAATCTCCTTGACCAGACCACCCAATCCGGTTCCGAGAATGATGGCAATTTCTGATTTAAATTTTGTTCTTTCGAGAATGTAGTTCGAAGTTGCTTTTATTTTCTCCAACATATTTCATTATTTTTTTGTCAAAATCATTGTCTGTTTGATTGATGAAATTAATCTCAATCGGAATATAATAAAGGTTAGCGGCAATCGTCTCAGGCAGATTATCTAGTTCCATAATTCGGAAAGTATCCTTTTCTGTGGTAACAATGATCTTGTTTTCTGCCACCATCGCAGTGAACTTTGACGCCAACTGATCCATGTCCTTTGGCGTAAACTGGTAATGATCAGGAAACTCTGCTGACACAACCGATTTGGTTACCTGAAGTAATTTATCTTTCAGCGATTGTGGATTAGCGATTCCGGTTAAAAGAAGAATCCCGGTATTGCTATCCATGCACACTTTCTTCGTGGATGCTTTTTCAGGAAAAAGCGGCAATAACTCCCCATATTTTATGTATGAGAAAAACAGATCCTGGTAAGGCCAGATGTGAAGATCCATGGTAATGATTCGTTCATCAATGGGTTTGATCTCACGAGGGCATTTGGTCACGATGATAATGTTGGCCCGGTCTCTGTTGGAGGCAGGTTCCCTTAAACGACCCAGGGGAAGCATATCATCTTCAGTAATCATGCGAGAATAATCTATCAGCAGAATATTTATAGAAGGGGTAACATACCTGTGCTGGAAGGCGTCGTCCAGAATGATCACATCGGGACGTTTCTCGCTGATCTCCAAAATTTTCTCAATTCCCCGAACTCTCTTTTCATCTACCGCGACCATCACGGCCGGGAATTTTCTTTTGATCTGCAACGGTTCATCCCCTGCTTGTCGGCTGGTAGAAGTGGTCTCAACAACCAGAAATCCTTTGCTTTTTCGTTTGTATCCACGGCTCAGAACAGCAATATTAAATTTCTTGCTAAGCAGCTGAATCAGATGTTCTGTATGAGGTGTTTTACCAGTCCCTCCTGCCGTGATATTGCCAACAGATATAACCGGCACTTCAAACTCACGTCCACGGAGAATATTCAGGTTAAACATCGTGTTACGGATGTTCACGACCATTCCATAAAACAGGGAAAAAATATAGAGAAAGAATTTCTTCAAAATAATTAGTCAATTTCAAGATTAAATGGCATGCGTGCATAGATCCCTTTTGAATTGGCCTCTCTCGAAAGATTTTTCCAATAATCAAAAGAGGTTCCCAGGACAGACTCCATCATTTTATTTTGCATTCTGACAGAGAAATTCTTCAGCAATTCTGCAAATGGATCTTTTTGTTTTGGCAATTCTTTGATGCGATATTCGCTTATTCCGGCTTTATCGGCAGCTATTTTCAAAGCTTCCTTCAGTCCTCCGAGGTCATCAATCAAATGGTTGCTCTTGGCATTCACACCGCTCCATACCCGACCCTGACCAATTGAATCAACGCCTGTTGTAGACATTTTGCGTCCGTCGGCTACATGAGAGAGGAAGATGCCATAGGTAGTTTCAACGTAACTCTGCATCAGGTTGGTTTCAAACGGAGTCATTTTTCTCGTCACCGAAGGCATATCAGAATGATCGTTAGTCATTACATTATCAAACGTTACTCCGATTTTATTGTTAAGTAACTCTCCGAAATTGGGAATAGTTCCAAATACCCCAATCGAACCGGTAATAGTTGTGGCATTAGCCACTATAACCGCTGCTGGTGCAGAAATGTAATATCCTCCCGAGGCTGCATAGTCACCCATCGAAACAATCACCGGTTTTACCTCGGAAGCCAATTTCACCTCTCTCCAGATCACTTCTGAACCAAAGGCAGAACCGCCAGGAGAATTAACCCGAAGAACAATGGCCTTCACAGTGGAGTCAATTCTGGCTTCACGAATTCCCTGCGATACATCTTTTGAATTGATGTCGTGCGCACTGTTCCCTGATCCGGTATCAATTTCACCTTCCGCATAGACCACTGCTATTCTGTTTTTGATCAGTGCTTTGGCTTTTACATCGGAAGGAATTTTATCATACTCTGCAACGGTGAGAATTGGAATTTCTGCGTTGACCTTCAAACCTGCCAGGACCCTGAGGTCGGCTAATACCTGATCGCGGTATTTTAGTCTGTCAAAGAAATGGCTTTTCTGAGCTGTCTCAGCGGTGCGGAAAGTCATGACAGAATTGGCGTATTCATTCAAACTATCGATGGAAATTTTTCTGGTTTCCGAAATCCCTTTTAACAGATGGTTCCAGATGGTTGCCAGATATAATGTTGTCTGCTCTTTGTTGGCAGGACTCATTTTATCGTACATGTAGGGCTCGACGGCCGATTTGAATTTATTGTCTTTCCCACGCACGATTTGCATTTCGATTCCGAATTTGTCCAGTGCCTTTTTGAAAAAGGTGTGCTCCGCATTGAGACCCCTAAAATCAAACATGCCAACCGGATTCAAAATCACACTATCAGCGACGGAAGCAAGGTAATAGGCTTTCTGTGAAATAGCATCCGAATAGGCATAAATAAATTTTCCACTGGTTTTAAAATCGATCAGGGCATTCCGGATCTCCTCTGTGGTCGCATATCCGGCGCCAATCTCAGATAACTCAAGATAAATACCTTTTATTTTGTCATCAGTTTTCGCCTGTTGGATGGCATGAAAAATTTGATTCAATCCGGTAGTTGAAGTTCTTTCCATTCCCGGCAACTCGAGATCCTCAAACGGATTATTGGATTTTCGCTCGACAATACGGTTATCGAGCTTTAACATCAGCAACGAATTTTCTTTAACAGTAATCGATTGCTCACCGATGGTCGCCAAAATGGAGACTAATCCGGCAATCAGAAAAATAAACAAAAGACCAGCCACGATAATGGCTGCAAGAGAGGCAAAAAATGCTTTCCAAAAAAATCTCATATCCGGATTGATTTAAATTATAATTTTATCAAAGTAGTCTCCGTACGACTGCAATCATTACAAAGATACGTACTATGTCGTTAGCTTATCTCATTTTAGGGGGAAATCAAGGAAATAGAGTCGAAATAATTTCGAAGGCGATTGATTTGGTAACCAGCAAGATTGGACTAAAATTGGCCACTTCTTCCTTCTATGAAAGTGAATCATGGGGATTCAAATCTGAATTATTTATAAATCAGATTGTTATAATAGAAACGATACTTTCACCATTTGAGGTGTTATCGATTACACGACAAATTGAAGACCTTCTGGGGCGCGTCAGAAACAGGGATGGATATGAAGCCCGAACCATAGATATCGATTTGCTCTATTTTGATTCTTTGGTGATTAATGAAAGGAATCTGCAAATTCCACACCCAAAAATTGCTGAGCGTCGGTTTGTCCTGATTCCGTTAGCTGAGATAGCCCCTGAACACAGGGATCCGGTAACGGGCATAACGGTTCTCGAAATGCTGGGGCAATGTTCAGACACAACAAAGGTTTGGGAGTTGGTCCAAAAATAATTAAGTGCAATTCAAAAGTGGGTATGAGCCACAATCTCCTTGGAATCGATTTTTGGTCCGTAAGCCAGATCACCTGCATCGCCAAGTCCGGGAACGATATATGACTTAGGCGTCATTTCCGGATCGATGGCTCCAATCCATAGGGTCACTTTATCATTGGGCAATTTATCAAGGATATAATCCAATCCCTGCCTGCTGGCAATGAGCGATACCAGGTGAATATGACTTGGTTCACCCTTTTCCAGCAAAGCATGGTAGCCAACTTCCATGGAAGAGCCGGTTGCCAGCATTGGATCAGAAAGTATAACCACTTTATTATCAAGCAATGGAGAGGCAATGTATTGAAAATCGATGTGAAAATCACCGTTGGGGTCGTATTTACGATAGGCAGAAATGAAACAGTTCTCGGCCTGGTCGAAGCAGTTCAGCAGACCCTGATGAAGCGGCAATCCAGCCCTCAGAATTGTTGCCAAAACAGGTTGATGCTCCAGTATCCTCATTTTGGCCACTCCAAGTGAGGTGGTTACCTCTTTGTTTTTGTAGGGAAGCTCCTTGCTGATTTCGTAGGCAAAGATTTCGCCAACCCGTTCCAGATTTTTCCGGAACCGAAAGGGATCTTTTTGTATTACTTCATCACGAATTTCTGCAAGATACTGGTTAAATAGGGAGTTGCTTTCGCCAAGGATGTGTATCATTTGAGATTTTTGGTAAAAATAAAAAAAATCTCTGATGGCTACAACAATCCTTCATCGGCAAAACTAAAATACCCTGCCTGAGTGACAATCAGATGGTCAATCACCGGAATTTCCATCAAAGCTGCCGACTCTTTTAACTGTCGGGTAATTTTCTTGTCTGCATCACTGGGTTCCAGATTGCCGGAAGGATGGTTGTGACAAAAGATCAGGGAGGTGGCGTGTTTCTCCAAGGCTAATTTTAACACGAGTCGTACATCTATGACTGTGCCGGTCATTCCACCCTGACTAAGCTTTTGTTTGCCAATCACTTTGTTCTGCCGGTTGAGAAATAATACCCAAAATTCCTCATGGGAAAGATCTCCGATTTCGGGTCTGAGATAATTGGCAGCGTCCTTGCTCCCTTTGATTTGTCCATTTTCAAGTGCTTCAGATTGATTTCTTCTTCTGCCCAGTTCCATGGCTGCGATGAGTGTAATGGCTTTTGCCTCACCGATACCCCTGAAACGCTTCAGCTCATCGCAGTTCATTTTGCCCAGCTCGTGGAGGTTGTGTTGAATGGAGTCCATGATTCGTCCCGATAGCTCGACTGCAGATTCTTTGCTATTGCCACTTGAGATGAGGATAGCGATTAATTCGCCATCGGTAAGGGCGGAGATTCCCCTGCTGATCAGTTTTTCCCTCGGCCGATCTTCGACAGCCCAGGATTTGATACCTACTCTTTTATAATTTCCCATAAATGCTGAAGATTACCGCGAGATTTGCCGGATAATCCTTCATCCTCAAGTTACCACAATTACAGGAGAAAAGAGAAAATTAAAGCACAAAAAGGGCACCCAATTTGGGCACCCTTTTTAAATATAATGTTTGAACAGATTATAATCCGTTGACGAGCAGCGTCAAACTTGATTTCAGGTTCGAAGCTTTATTTTTGTGGATCACATTGGTCTTAGCCAATTTATCCAACATGCCCACAACTTTTGGAAGAAGCTCAGCAGCCTTCTCCTTCTCTGTCGTAGAACGCAGTTCGCGAACGGCGTTACGGGTGGTTTTTGAATAATACTTGTTGTGAAGGCGGTGAACTTCACTCTGTTTTGCTCTTTTGATGGACGACTTATGGTTTGCCATTGTATGAAAATTTCTATATCAAATAATAAATGTAGTCTGTAGGGGATTCGAACCCCTATGGCAAGAATGAAAATCTTGAATCCTAACCCTTAGATGAACAGACCATCTGAAACCTCCCTGTTTGGGGTCGTAAAAGTAATACTTTTTTTATTAAGACACAATTTTGCCTTAAAAAACTAAGCTTAAATGAGAAAGTAGTCTGTAGGGGATTCGAACCCCTATGGCAAGAATGAAAATCTTGAATCCTAACCCTTAGATGAACAGACCATCTTGAACTCTAAAACCCTCTTTTTTTCGCGATGCAAAGGAAAGATTTTTATTTCAAAATGACAATAGGCGGTATGAAAAATTTCGTGGAAACGCGTGATCCGTTTCGATCGTTGCGCAGTTCAGGCAAGCATCTATTAAGCCAATGCCTTTCGAAACAAGTTTGTTGGCACACGAATATTCACCGGCCTTTCTATTCCTGCGCTGCAATCAATATTTCCATGATTTTCTTTCCGGCAGCTGCGACTGAAGTACCCGGACCAAAGATCGCTACAACACCTGCATCATACAGGAACTGGTAATCCTGGGAAGGAATCACTCCGCCTGCAATGACCATGATATCCTCCCGGCCAAGCTTTTTCATTTCCTCAATTACAGCTGGGATCAAAGTCTTATGCCCTGCTGCCAGTGAGGAGATCCCCATGATGTGCACGTCGTTTTCGACGGCTTGTTTGGCTGCCTCTTCGGGGGTTTGGAACAGCGGTCCCATGTCGACATCAAAACCGAGGTCGGCATAACCGGTTGCGACTACCTTGGCACCGCGGTCGTGGCCGTCCTGTCCCATTTTGGCTACCATGATACGCGGCTGCCTGCCCTCCTTTTCCGCAAATTTTTGGACGAGCGCCTTTGCACTGGTAAAGTCGCCGTCATTTTTAGCTTCTGATGAATACACGCCTGATATGGTTCTGATGGTTGCTTTGTATCTTCCGGCAATTTTCTCACAAGCATAAGAAATTTCTCCGAGAGTTGCACGTTTTTGAGCTGCATCGACAGCCAGTTCCAGCAAGTTGCCTTTGCCTGATTTCACGCATGCGGTGATGGCTTCGAGCGAGGCAAGAACATCTGCCTCATTGCGGTTGGCTCTAAGCAGATTCAGCCTTTCGATCTGGGACAAACGAACGGCACTGTTGTCGATCTCCAGAATATCGATCGGATCTTCCTTTTCCAACCTGTATTTGTTCACGCCGATGATGGCTTGGGAAGCAGAGTCGATACGACCCTGGGTACGCGCAGCGGCTTCCTCAATGCGCATTTTGGGGACTCCCGTTTCAATGGCCTTAGACATACCGCCCAGCTCTTCTACCTCTTCGATCAGGGCCCAGGCTTTTTTGAGAATTTCGTTGGTAAGTGACTCGACATAATACGATCCGGCCCAGGGATCCAGTGATCTGCAGATTTCAGTCTCCTGTTGCAGGTAGATCTGTGTATTTCGGGCAATCCTGGCGGAGAAATCGGTTGGCAGGGCAATGGCCTCGTCGAGTGCATTGGTGTGAAGTGACTGGGTGTGACCCAAGGCAGCGGCAAGGGCTTCGATACAGGTACGACCCACATTGTTGTATGGATCCTGCTCTGTCAGTGACCAGCCGGATGTCTGGGAGTGGGTGCGCAGAGCCATGGATTTAGCGCTCTTCGGATTGAACTGTTTGACCATCCTGGCCCAGATCATCCTGGCAGCGCGCATCTTGGCGATCTCCATGAAATGGTTCATGCCGACTCCCCAGAAAAAGGATAGCCTGGGTGCAAACGCGTCGATATCCAGACCGGCTTTGATACCGGTCCTGATATAATCCAATCCATCTGCCAGGGTATAAGCCATCTCAATATCTGCTGTACCTCCGGCTTCCTGAATATGGTATCCGGAGATCGAGATCGAGTTAAACTTCGGCATTTTCTGAGATGTGAACTCGAAAATATCAGCAATGATCTTCATCGAGAATTCGGGCGGATAGATGTAGGTATTCCTTACCATGAATTCCTTGAGAATGTCATTTTGAATGGTGCCGGCAAGTTCTTCCAGCTTCGCTCCCTGCTCTAGTGCCGTCACAATGTAAAATGCCATGATGGGCAAAACGGCGCCGTTCATGGTCATTGAAACAGACATCTTGCTGAGTGGAATCTGGTCGAAGAGAATTTTCATGTCCAGAATGGAATCGATGGCTACTCCTGCTTTGCCCACATCGCCAGTCACCCGCGAATGGTCAGAGTCGTATCCCCGGTGGGTAGCCAGATCGAATGCAACTGAAAGTCCTTTTTGTCCGGCAGCAAGATTCCTGCGGTAGAAAGCATTGGACTCCTCGGCTGTGGAGAATCCGGCATATTGCCTGATTGTCCAGGGCTGCATGACATACATGGTGGAGTATGGTCCCCGCAAAAATGGCGCTTTCCCGGCCGCATATCCGAGGTGCTCCATTCCTTCGAGGTCAGATTTGGAGTAAGAACCCTTAACCGGTATCAGCTCGGGTGTCATCCAGATTGCTTCACTACCGGAATCTGTCAGCAGGCTTTGGGTGCTTTCAATACAGCCCTTGATCTCTATCTCTTTAAAATTTGGCGTCATAAATAAATTTTCGATTTTGGATCTTCGATTTTCGATTGCGACAATGCATGATATTCTCATTTGCACACTGTCCCATTTTCAAATTTTCAAATTCACACATTTTCAAATTATTCCCAACATCCTATTGTACTCAGACAAAGCTTCCAGCAAGTTGGTTTTTACGCTTATAAAATTCTGAATACCAATTTCCTTTAGCTCAGCCATGCAGGCAGGAGCACCGGCAACTACCATGATGGCGCGTTTACGAAGCTTGCTAAAAAGCTCAGGAGCCAAAGTGGCATATTCTTCGTCAGAACTGCAAAGCACCACCAGATTTGCTTTGGCATCCAGGGCTGATTGGATGGCTTCATCCGTGGTATCAAACCCATTGTGGTCTATAACCTCATAACCCGCCGCGGCGAAGAAATTGCAGGCAAACTGGGAACGGGCTTTGCGCATGGCAAGGTTGCCGATGGGCAGCATGCAAACTCTGGGTCTGCCAGATTTGGCAGCATGCAGGTCTGTTGCATAACGAACCGCTTCCAATTGCTGGGCACCTCTGAAAAGTTTCAGAGTCTCTACCTCCGCTCCTTCGGCAGTACGATCTTCCGGCCCAAAAAGGGAGGGATCCAATCCGGGCTCCAACACTTCCTTGATATTGGGAAACTGATTGACTCCCAGTACATTTTCACGACGGGAACCGATGGCATTTCTTCGTTTTGCGGCCATCTCTTTCACCTCCGACTGAACAAATCCGGTTCGAAAAGAGGCTAAAAACCCACCTTGGTTCTGCACTTTCAGAAAAAGCTTCCATGCTTGCTCAGCGATGGAGGCAGTTAAGGTTTCAATGTAATAAGAACCCGCTGCCGGGTCAGCAATTTTATCCAGATGAACCTCCTCCTTCAGCAGCGCCTGCTGATTGCGGGCGATGCGTTCGGCAAATGCGGTAGGCTGTTCGTAGATGGCGTCGAAAGGCAGTACAGTCAGTGAATCAGCGCCTCCCAAGACGGCGGACATCGCTTCTGTTTGTGTCCTAAGCATGTTAACATAAGGATCGTAAATGGTCTTATTCCAGGCAGAAGTCTCACAATGCGCGTACATTTTGGCGGCGCAGGGACAAAATTCGCCCTTTCCGGTAGATTCTTCACATGTACAAACAGGGTTGTAAGCTTTTACGATATTGGCCCAGAGCATACGGGCTGCCCTAAGCTTGGCAAGCTCCATAAAGTAGTTTCCGCCAACACCAAAATTAAATCTGATCTTTTGAGCAACAAGGGCAGAATCGACACCCAAATCGGTCAGTCTGGTCATATATTCTGCACCAATAGCCAGCGAAAACCCAAGTTCCTGAACGATAGATGCACCGGCATTGTTGAAATGGACGCCATTTACGGCCACCAAATGCATATTTGGATATTTCCCGCTCCTTTCAACCATCATTTTTACTTCCTGAAAAACTTCCGGCTCGTTGTTACAAAACTTTCCGCTCAGCGTGAATCTCCCGATAGGGTCGTGGTTAAGTGAAAGGTTCAACAATGCAGGATCTGCGCGGAGTTCGATCAGGACTGCCAGCAAAACTTCGAAAAACTCCTTGTCTCTGCAGGAACAATTAAAATTGATCCCGACCGCTTCCAACCGGATGTCTTTGAGCAAGAATTTCAATTCGCCAGCAGTAACTAACTGACATCCCTTGAATACGAATCCAAGGGAAGTTATTCCTTTGTTAAGAATATCCAGCGCTTTTCTATTGGCAGATTCAAAGTCAGTTACAAGGATATCCTGCCTCACCAGCCATTCATTCCCTGATCTCTTTTTGCCACGGACATAAGGAAATTGTCCGGGTTTACTTTCCGGGAAATCCAATCCTTCAATATTCTCTGCACGGTAGTAAGGACGAACGTTAAAGCCCTCATTTGTTTTCCAAATAAGGCTCTTCTCATATTCTTTTCCCTTCAGGTCAAGGTTGATTTGTTCTTCCCAGGTGGCAGTCGATATGGGCGGAAATTCGGAGAGTATTTTTATATCTTTCTCATTCATAGCACACTAACTAATTACCAAAATCAGAATGCAAAGTTAAACCTTTCCATATAAAAATCTGAAAAAGTGTAATATTTTAATGTTAAATTGTAACCATCTATTACGATGTAATATTAAAGTCAAATTAAATATGAGAAAGCTATCTATTTTTCTGGTCGCAATTCTTGCACATTTTTGTTTCCAGGGCTTTGCCCAGAAAACCTACCAACCTACCTGGGAATCCATCGATAGCAGGCCGGTTCCGGCATGGTTCGAAGATGCGAAGTTTGGCATCTTTATCCATTGGGGATTGTATTCCGTACCGGCCTACAGCCCAACCAAACGCGATAAAGTGGGCATTTACGAACAATATGCAGAATGGTACTGGAGTCGCTGGGTAAATCCGTCCAAGACCCGGCAGTTTTTCATCGACTACCACAATCGCGTCTATGGCAAGGATTTCAAATACCAGGATTTTGCCAACCTTTTCAAAGCAGAGATGTTTGACCCTGATGCATGGGCCGATCGATTCAAAGAAGCCGGCGCCAAATATGTGGTGCTGACCTCCAAACACCACGAAGGATTTACCCTTTGGCCCAGTGAGCAGAGCTGGAACTGGAATGCCGTGGATGTGGGACCTCACCGCGATTTGTGCGGCGACTTATCAAAATCGGTGAAGGGCAAAGGACTGCGCATGGGATTTTACTATTCTCTTTACGAGTGGTTCAATCCGTTGTACAAATCCAATCTGACACAATATGTTGATGCGCACATGATTCCCCAAATGAAGGATCTTGTCACACGCTATTCGCCCGATATCGTCTGGACTGATGGGGAGTGGGACCATCCGAGTGAGGTATGGAAAAGCACGCAGTTTCTGGCATGGCTGTACAACGAGTCGCCGGTAAAAAATACGGTGGTCGTCAACGACCGCTGGGGCAAGGAGACCCGCAGCAAGCATGGCGGCATCTACACCACCGAATATGATCTGGTTCATGAGGGGAATGCCAACGATACCAAATTTGAACATCCCTGGGAAGAGTGCCGCGGCATCGCTGGTTCGTTCGGCTACAACCGCAACGAGGTACTGGAAGATTACTCTACTTCCGAAGAGTTGGTGCACATCCTGATCAACAAGGTCGCACGCGGCGGAAACCTACTCCTCAACATTGGTCCAACTGCCGACGGCCGCATCCCTGAAATTATGCAGCAAAGGCTTTCAGATATGGGAAGTTGGCTGAAAGTCAACGGTGAAGCCATTTATGGTACAAGAAAATGGGAAAAAGCCCCGGCAGTAAACAAAGAAACCAAAGTCTATTTTACTAAAAAGGGAAGCGATTTGTTTGTGATTGTCACCAAATGGCAGGACAAACCAATTGTGGTAGAAGGAATTGGAAATGTACAATCAGTAGCGATGCTGGGTTTTGAAGGCAAAGTAAAATATTCGGCTTCCGGTAGTAAATTAACGATTACTCCTCCTGCCTTGACGCCTGGAAACAGTCCTAGTCTGTATGCATGGGTGTTTAAAGTGAAAAATGCCGTGAATTAGCTATAGAGACGCGAAAAATCGCGTCTCTATAGCCACACTATTTTTTTCTACGTTTGCCTCACAGTTAATTGAACATATTTGATAATTTTGAGTTATATCCTGAGGAGGATTATCTCAATATCTGTTTTATGGCAAAAATTAATGCGAGAGTTGTAAAAAAATCGGTGCCCGTGCTAAGGAGTTTTTATTCTGTCTCACTATTGATTGCCCTGTTACTGGCAGGCTACCAAGGCAAATCCCAAACGCTCCGGGAAGCCAAAGATCTTGCATACAATGGTCAGCGGGCACGAGCGAGAGAAGTTTGCCGCAAAATCCTGGCAAAGGAATATGACTCAGACGTGGCCGTTTTAATGGCCAGGACCTTTGCCTGGGACGGACAATACGATTCGTCCCGCGTAGTGATCGCGGAGGTTCTGAAGCTTTATCCGACTCACTGGGATGCTCTGGACGCAATTTCAGATGTGCAATACTGGGACAAAAAATATGCCGAAGCCATTATTTTTTGTGACATTGCTTTGTCCAAGGATCCCAAAGACCAGCATTTCATGTTCAAAAAAGCCGTTCTGCTCAATGCGAAAGGGGAGTATGACCGGTCTGTCGGTCTTTTGGAGTCCCTCATGAAGATTAATCCGGCGAATGCCGAAGCCAGAAAGAAACTCTCCGACTTCCGGCTCGACCAACAGAAAAACAGGATCCGGTTAACATATACTTATGACTTTTTTGAAAAAAATGCCAACAGGGATCCATGGCACCTGGCCGCTTTATCCTATGCGAGGAAGGCCTCTTTCGGCACCATTATCGGAAGGCTTAACTGGGCCGAAAGGTTCGGTTCAAAAGGCTTCCAGTATGAGATGGATGCCTATCCGCACCTAAGCGAAAACAATTACCTCTACCTCAACCTTGGGTATTCCGATCTGACTATTTTTCCAAAAATCAGGTCAGGGGCTGAGTGGTACCACAGCTTTCCCAAAGCTTTCGAAGGATCTCTGGGAATGCGTGCCCTCTTTTTTACCAATTCCAACACTTACATGTTAACCGGTACGGTTGGCAAATACACAGGAAATTATTGGATTTCCCTCCGTTCGTTTGTGACTCCCTCCTCCAACGGAACTTCTGTATCCGGTTCCATTCAGGTGCGCAGGTATTTTTCGGATCCCGAGAATTACCTTGGATTGCGCCTGGGGTATGGAGTATCCCCCGATGACAGAAGTTATGGCGATGGGAGCTCCTCCTATCTTAAACTAAAATCGCAATCGGTAAGGGGTGAGTTCAACCATCTTTTCAACAAAATCTGGACCTTGAATATCGGCGCCGCTTTGTCGCATGAAGAATTTCCTGCTGTGGGTTATATTTTAAATTATTCGTTTGACTTCGGGATCGGAAGATCCTTTTAAACCGGGCCATATGGAATACACGCCTCCTTTTCAATACCTTCTTCGCCAATCCTTCAAACGATTTATCTCTTTGAGTTTGCTTCTTATCGGACTGGTCATTTTGGTTAGATTTTATGAAATACTTTTTATTTCAGGTAAAGCCGGATACCCAACCGGCAGCACATCTGAATTGTTTTATGGCATCCGGTTCGACCTGATGCTTGCCATGAAGTTATCGGCCATCCTCCTGATTCCTTTCCTTGTCATCGATTATTACCATATGAAAGTGGCCATGATTTTTATGGCCACTGTTTCAATCATTGTCGTGGTTGGGGAGGTGATGCTGCTTCGCTATTTCTCTACGACCAGGATACCTCTGGGAGCAGATATATTAGGCTATTCGGCAGCCGAAATAAGTCAGACGGTGGGGGCATCCGGAGAAATGAACTTTACAACATTCTCTCCCATTCTTATCTTTTTGTTGCTTTCTTGTTATGTTTATTACAAATGGCACTATTTTAAAGTTTCTTCGTTGGTAATCAAGTTGTATACGCTCCTTTTGTTGTATGCAATGCTTCCTTTGAACAATTACAATCCAGACCCTTTTGACTATAAGAACGAATTCAGCATGAACATCGCCGCCAACAAATTCAATCTTTTCAGCGGAAGTTTATTGCGATTTTACCAACAAAAACAGGGACCAACAAATTTTGTTCTGGATATCAATTCCTCACCAAAGAATGATCTTTCACAGGATGCAGTAAAGTTGTCCAACTTGAACAAATCATTGATTGAGCCATCGGGCGACAAGAAAAGTAGATCCATGTCGACCAAAGACACTTTGTCGGTCCTTGCTTCAAAAAAATCCATTTCTGCGGGGAATCCCTTTACTTACATTAGCCAGGACTATCCATTCCTTCACCAGGAAAGCACTCCGGACCTTCTCGGACCTTTCTTTAAACCCGGCACGCAGGCCCCGTCAGTAGTTTTTATTCTGGTCGAAAGTCTTGGGCGCGCATACACAGGCGAAGGGGCATATCTGGGAAGTTTTACGCCATTTCTTGACTCCCTGATGAGCAAGAGCCTCTATTGGGAGAACTGTCTGAGTACATCGGGCCGTACTTTCAGCGTCATACCATCCTTGTTGGCGTCGCTTCCATTTGGAGAGAAAGGGTTTGCCGATCTGGGTGATAAGATGCCTGATCATCTGAGTCTGGTTAATTTATTGATTAACAGGGCCGGATACACCTCCTCCTTCTATTATGGAGGTGATCCGAAATTCGATGCCATGGAACCTTTTATGCGAAAACAGGGAGCTACCAAAATTGTGGGAATCAAGGATTTTGGTTCGGGCTACAAGCAGCTGCCATCCGATAAGAACGGATATTCCTGGGGATATGGTGACCGCGACATTTTTAGGAAATATCTGACCGATCTCAAAGCAAACGAGACTGAAAGGCGGGTGGATGTTATGCTGACATTGTCCATGCACAGTCCGTTTATGGTGCCCGATCAACAACATTACAATGATGAGGTTGAAAAAAGAATGAGCGATATCAATCTTTCTGAGACGGAAAAGAAATACAACCGGCAGTACATTCCGCAATTTGCGACGATGTTGTATTTTGACGATGCATTGAGGTACCTGTTTCAGGAATTCAGCAAATTGAAGAGCTTCGAAAACACCATTTTTGTCTTGACCGGCGACCACCGGATGCCTGAGATTCCAATCAGCACGCAGCTTGACAGGTTTCATGTGCCGCTGGTCATTTATTCTCCGCTATTAAAACAAGGTGAGACTTTCTCATCCATTGTAACTCATTATGATGTAACACCTTCCTTGCTGGCTTTACTTAAGAACCGGTTGAAACTTTCGCTTCCTTCTGTAACTTCCTGGATCGGACATGGGCTGGACACGAATGCAGGCTTTCGTAACCTGAATGCCTACCCTTTAAAACGTAATACCGGAGAGCTGATGGATTATATCAGCGGCGATCACTTTATTTCAGGATCAACGCTGTATCAGGTTTATCATGATCTTAACATTGAACCGGAAGACAATCAGAGACTGAACGATCAACTCCAAAAGGAGTTTGCCAACTACAAGGCCAAAAATAACTTTGCCACAAAAGGAAATCAGCTGATTCCCGATTCCATCAGGAGATACATCCGTCCATGAGAACTTTTGTTTCTCAAACAATTATATCCTCTTGGCCCGCCAGTTGCCCTTTTTTAAGTACCAAAGAGACAAAAGTCCTATCAACGCAAAATAGACATATTCAGCTATCCAAACCCACTCGATTTCCCACTTCAGGTGTACGGCAATCAGCCAGGTAAATCCAAGGTACGCGAATAATGTTATCGCCTCAATGCCTAAGGCGATTTTGGTATTTGCGGTACCAAGCACGCCGTTAAACAGAACGCTCATGACCGAAAATACGATAAGCGCCCCCATGATGATGTAGAATGAAGGGACAGTTGCTTCAATCAGGGCAGCATTATTGGTATAAACAGCGATGATGGTTCGGGGAAACAGCAACGCAATTAAGACAATGATCGTAATAGCAAAAAAACTCACTTTCAAAAACCTCAGAATGATTGGCATAACACTTTCAGGTTTCCCTTCTCCCATGGCGCTGCTCACCAGCGTACTGGTAACAGAGCACAAAGCCCATCCGGGTATCATAAAGAAAATATAGACCGACCGGATGATGTTGGAAACTGCCAAAGGCCTTTCACCCATTTTTTCGACCAGCATGAAAAAAACAAACCAACTACCGAAGGAAAGCACAAACTGCATCATGGTAAAAACCGAGATGCTCAATGTTTTAAGGATGATTTGCAAATCCGGCTTCACAAGACGAAAAAGGTGATACCGTTTCAGGTGCCGGTTTCCAAAAGTAATCCAGATAAAGAAAAGCAAGGCAGCACCTTCGGAAATAGAAGAGGCTATGGCCGCACCTTCTATGCCTAGTTTTGGAAATCCCCAGTGACCGAAAATCAACAGGTAATCCAATAATATATTGAGCACTGCCATGATGGCAGCACTGATGCTCAGATATTTGGTAAAGGAAATTCCGGTATAGAATGAGCGAAAAAGTAAAGCCGCGGTTGCAAAAAAGAGCCCAAGGACCCTGTATTTTAAAAAGATGGAACTAGCCTGGAAGATGGGATCAGATGATAGAACGATCCGTAGAAAAGAGGAGCCAAAAAAGTACACCACTCCGGTCATCAGGAGGGAAAATACCCCGAGAAAATAGAAACTATTGTCAAAAACCCGACCTATGGAAGCATAACTCTTCTCTCCATAACGCCTTGCGATCAAAATTTGCACTCCGGTGGCAAAACCGAAACAGACCATGTAGAGAATCAGGTAAAATACCCCGCCAATGGCGGAAGCCCCCAACTCAACCTCACCTACCCTTCCCAAAAAAGCGGTATCTGTTACCCCGACAATATTCTGCGCCAGCAAACTAAGCATGATAGGTCCGGAGATTTCCCTAATCTCCCGGTAGGAAGGTTTTGCCATAAAGTGTTGGTGCCGATAAACTATGGTTTGACCTTAAAAGATTCGACCCATTGTGAAATTTGACCGATCTGAGCCTCTGTCAATACAGCTTCGGGATGTGATTCCAAAAAATGTTTCGGTGGCATATTCCCCTTTTTTACTTCTTCCAATATGGATGAAATGCTATCTAGCTTCTCAACATTCTGACCTAATGCCACACCGGCCAATAGGGCAAATGATGTCATGGCAGCTACCCTCCTGACAACCTGCAACAATCCAATTTTACTCATAATCGAATTTAAATTTTTTTATACTAAATATTTACGACATTCAGAATGGATCACCAGTTTTGGCAGCTTCAAGCCGCCCCAACAGACTCTCCGTTTCCCTCTTCTCCGTTTCCCGTTTCCCGTTTCTCTTTTCCTGAAATCTCACTCTCCTACCCGTCCACACCTGGCATCCGAAGCCAAATCCCTCATTAGCACATTAGCATATTACCTCATTAGCACATTACCTCATCTCCTCCGCCAGCAATTCTGCCAGAACCTCGTAACTGCTATCAAAATGATGGTTGCCCTGAACCACCTGGACTTTCAAACCTGTATTTTGGAAAGCCTGCCTGATTTCATCGGTTTCATCGCTTCCAAAATAGATGGAGGTTTTCCCTGGATTGACCTTCTTAAGCTCACTGATAACATCATATTGACCCTTCGAAGCTCCCAAATTTAGCATGTCCGACAAATGTATTTCAAAATCACATCGCTTATCAGGATCGATGAGAATATTTAATAATAGTGTCTTGCCTGTATCTTCCGGTAATTGGTTTACCAAAAAAGGCACCAGCGATGCTCCGAAAGAGAATCCAATAAGCACAAAACGGTCGCGTTGCCATCGCTTTTTATAGGTTTCAACGATAGTCAACAAATCTGATGTCGTCTCTTCAGGCGTCTTACTGTTCCAAAAATATTTTTTCGAGTCAAGGATAACAACAGGAAATCCATCGTGTGACAAATTGCTGCACAAAGAATCGGTGAAGGTATTAAATCCTCCATCGCCGGAAATATAGACAACCATTGGAAGTGTTGGTTGAGCTGAACTTTCCATCACTTTTAATGGCAGGTCACCGATGACTCTTTTCTGCGGAAAGTTAGCGGATCCAAATGATACATATCCAAAAAGTATGACAGATAGCAGTAGCAGAGATGATAACTTCATGTCTTGATAACTTTTGACAAGGCTGTTGGAATCTGCGTCAGGTCATAATCGTGGTCGTAAATCAGATATTTATTGTACCAGATGGTGGCAAATTTCTCCTTGTATTCGCGCATCCCTTTGTAATGAGAAAAACTCCTGATCTTCTCGTAGGCAAACTTCATGGATTTTTCAGAAAATTTCGTCGGGTCTACGAGTCCCGACATGGGTGCAAAGCCTAAATTTACTGTTTCGAATCCTTCAGCTTTCATATAATTGAACATTTCGACCAGGATATAATCCATCACGCCATTGGGCGCGTCACTGGTTTTACGCAACAAATCGTAGGTAGATTCATTTTTCGCATAATCCGGAATGATGTTCAAAAATGCAACGACTTTTTCTTCGGAATTTTCTACCGTTAGGAGCGTTTGCTGTTTAAGCTCTTCCCAATCGAACATCCCTTGTGAAAAGATGATTTCATTCCTGCAGGTATCTGATAGCCAATCGTCAGAGACCGATTTCACTTTTTGCAGCTGACCATCTTTGATTGGCGGCTGATGAAAATAGATTTTATACCCCCGTTCCTTTACCTTGGAGATCGCGTTGCGGATGGATTTGCGGGAACCTCCCTCCAGCGAAAATTTACCCAGATCGACCACTCCTTCCTGACCCAGGAACATGGATTTCTTTTTCAGACTTTTATAAACCGGCAATGATTCTTCGGGTACTCTGTAATAAAAACTCTTCAGTCCGTTTTCATAGCAAAAGCGGTCGAACAGGCGGATACATTCCCTCATAGCAGAAGTATCCGCGGCTACGGGGTTTTCGAGAACTACCGCGAAATTGCCGGCAATCCGGTAGGATATGAAGGCCTCCAATCCTTCCGGCTCAAAAATCATTTTATCCTGGTATGTTTTAAAATAATCCAGACTTGAGCAACCATACTCCTTTAACAATTGATTGGGCCGTTCCAGCTCCTCCCTGGTTATCTGATTTTTTAAAAAATAGGGACGTATCAGCGTATAAAACAGGAAGGCAAGCGAGAGAAAGCCGCTAACGTTGATGGTGAGAATAAATTTAGCGGCAAAATTATCAGCGGGTATCAAATCGTTGCTTCCTACCAGAAAATAGTTTTGAAGGGCATATTCAACTGATTGCCAAAGGCTGAAATCGATATTAAAATGTTTCTTATCCAGGAAATAAAATCCGATCACACTGTACAACATGACGGCGATGATGCTCAGGGCGGCTGTCTGGATGCCGACCGTTCTCAGCCTTGGATTGTTTTTGATGTAGTAATCTTTCCGGGTATAAATGAGCACGCCCAAAACAAAAAGCGCGGACAGAGCCTCTTCATAGTCGGCGGCTTTGGTCAGGTTAAAGAAACTCGAGACGACAGTTAGGAAGACGGCAAACCACCAGGCTGATCTCAATCCTTTGAGCATAAAGGAGGCAGTGACCAAAAGAATAAGCCCAAGGACAAGAACAAAATAGTTCGACACCTCCATGGCATCCAGCGGAATGAAATCCCTTAGCCAAACAACGCGTTCTCCTATGGCTGGCGTCAGGACAGAAACGATGTTGATAATTCCGAGGGCAAAAAGCAGCAGCGCCGGAACGATTCTCATGATCAGCTTGTTGATTTTAAGCAGAAAAGTGACTGCGCCCGCAAACAACGGCATCCAGAATTCAAAGAACCGGTACAAAAAGGTGATGGCAATGGCTTCGACATTCGTAAAGCCATAACGAACCAGGACGTAAGCCATGGAGACTTCGATAGGCCCCAATCCGCGAAGAAAGGGCGATACAATCAGGAAAATAACGGAGATGATGTACCCAAGTAAGGCAACAAATAAGGAAGGTTGAACATGCAGCGCCATCATCGCGACATAAAGATGAGCAATGCCAATCATTTCAATAAGTACGGATATGGCAACAGTCTTAAAAAGCTGCTTCTTGCTTAGTTTGGCATCTTCCAGTTCGACGACCAATTCCTCGAAGGATGGGAAAAGCCGGATCAGTATGCGGTACACAGGACCCTTTTTTGAAAATGAGTAAAAGACGAGGTAGACCAATCCCAGTAAAAGAATTAGGGAAATAAGTCCGATCCATTCTCCCTGACCCACTGTTCCATCCGCAATCGCATAGGCGAATGCAGGTATTGCTACCAGAATAACCGACAGTATTCCCACAAATCCATAAATCGTGGAGGCAAAATGGATGTGTGACTTGGTAATGCCTCTTTTTTCGATGTCCCCTGTAAAGAATGCGAGGGATGAGACACCTCCGGCAGGTAGAAAGACACTTATAAAATTCCTTTTCAAGAAAAGTTTGATTCCAAGCTGAAGCGGCAATCGATGGCAGAATGTCGCGAAAGAGGCTACGTACATGTATCCCTGGATTACAATATAGGCAACCGTAAGAGCCAGTCCGAGCAAAACCAACTCCCATCCGGCAGAAGCAAGAAGATGGTTAATTTGTACAAGTTCTGTTTTTTGGTGATTGAAGAACCATATTCCGATACCAATTGATAATAACGTGAACAAGGATTGTAAAATCAATTTGCCATTTTCCCCGATGAAGGACAAGGAGAGACTTCTGTCACCGAAAAATTTTACGATCCATTGGAAAAAAGACCGAACAGACTTTTTGAATTTATTCATGTGTATATCATTTGTTTTTCATAAGGTCAGATAGAATCCGATATTGGCGAAACCAATCCCCACTCTCATTTCTCAACTCTCAACTCCCCCCCATTCCTCCATGAACTCATCTAAAAACTGTATCATAAACGCGTGTCGTTTCATGGCAAGGGCTTTCCCGGTAGGGGTGTTCATCCGATCCTTCAGTAACAGCAATTTCTCGTAGAAATGATTTATGGTGGGGGCATCACTCTTTTTATACTCCTCTTTTGTCATGGTCAGATTTGGCCGGATATCCGGATGGTACAACAGCCTGTTTTTGAAGCCTCCGTAATGAAAAGCTCTTGCGATACCGATTGCACCTAAGGCGTCCAACCGGTCGGCGTCCTGAACAATCTGTAATTCGGGCGAGGTAAAACCCGGCAGGTTGTTTCCGCCTTTGAAAGAGATATGGCGGATAATTTCTACCACATGATCAACGACGGATGACTGAACTCCCAGAGATTGCAGAAAGTCCCTGGCTTTCTGTGGACCGATCTCTTCGTCTCCGTTGTGAAACTTTGAATCGGCAATATCGTGAAGCAATGCAGCTAGTTCAATCACAAATTCATTGGCAGGTTCAGTTTCGGCAATCAACCCGGAGGTTCGCCAAACTCTTTCGATATGCCACCAATCGTGCCCTTTTTCGCCATCCTGCAACGCTTCCTTAACAAACAGAACACAGGCATCAACTACCTTCTGCTCTTCCAATTTCATCATCACGAATCTTTGTTCATTACACCAAGTTTATCCAAACCCCAAAATAACAAAGATAATACAATCCCAATGATGGCGGCGAAAGCCATCCCTTTGAGCTGCACTGAACCGATGTTGATGGCTGCACCGCTCACTCCAACGACAAATGTGACCGCACCGAGCACCATGTTTCGATTCTTGCTAAAATCTACTTTCTGCTCCACAAACATCCTGAAACCCTGAACGGCAATGACTCCGAAAAGTATCGGGATAACCTGCATAAAACCCTTGAAAAGGACGCTTCCGGCAATTCCGGTGAACAAGGTGAAAAGTGAAACCAGCAAGACATTGGGAGCCACGGTAAAAGCGGGAACAACCTGTCCGACCGGTGTTGGCCACGGAGCAAGACCGGCCTGCTGTGCCGCCACCGGCGCCAGCTCTAACCCGATGATGGCGACCACCGCACCCATCACAGCAGGCGGCATGATTACGTCTATCCATTTGATGCCCCACCTTTTCACCACGAATGAGATCGCGATAAAAAAGAAGCCAAAAAAGATAAATCCTCCCTGGGCACTTTCGAAACCGCCAAAGGTACTTATAACCAAAAGTGTAGGGGCAATAAATGCGAAACTTGATCCGAGGTAGGCAGGGATCCCTCCTTTGGTAACCCAGGAGTAGATCAGGGTACCGATCCCATTCATCAGCAAGGCGATGGACGGATTGATGCCGAGCAGTACAGGAACGAGGATGGTCGCACCAAACATGGCCGTCAGGTGCTGAAAACTAAGCGGCAAGCTCACCCATAACGGCAGCCTTTCGTGAATTCCGATGATTCGTCTCTTCATATGCCTATTCCTCCATCGTGCTTAAATCCCCATCCGGAAGTCCAAGAGCCCTGGATTTCAGCAGGCGTCGCATGATTTTTCCGCTTCGGGTTTTGGGCAGTACATCCGCAAATATGATGGCTTCAGGCCGAGCAATTTTTCCAAGATGTTCTTCCATGTGAATCATCAGCTCATGTTCCAGCTCTTTACTGGGTTTGTAATTACTCCTAAGCACGGCAGTAATATGGATGGCATTCCCTTTCAGGTTATGCGGCAGGGCTATTGCCGCCGACTCCACGATAGCCGGATGGGTGGCCATCACCCCTTCAATCTCGGCCGAACCCAAACGGTAACCGCTCACTTTGATGACATCGTCGTTTCTTCCAATGATCCAGTAATAGCCATCTTCATCCTTTTTGGCAGAGTCGCCGGTATGGTACCAACCCTGCTTCTT
Source organism: Bacteroidia bacterium (assembly GCA_025358395.1). Next base: position 984 of record JANYJT010000219.1, on the reverse strand, counting down.
GTATTTTTCCCAATAGGTATCGATGAAACGCCGGGGATCGTTGAAGACCGATTTGGCCATCCCGGGCCAGGGGGTCTTGATGACCAGGGTACCCTCCTCGTTTGCAGCCACCTCATTGCCGGCATCATCCACTATTGCCAGTTCATTGCCAAAGAATGGTTTGGTGGCAGAACCCGGTTTCAATGGGGTGATTGGCAACGGAGTGATCACGAAACCTCCGGTTTCGGTTTGCCACCAGGTATCCATGATCGGACAATTTCCTCGTCCAACAACTTTATGAAACCAGTTCCAGGCTTCGGCATTGATCGGTTCGCCTACGGATCCAAGCAATCTCAGCGAGCTGATATCGTTCCTGTTTGGCCACGAATCGCCAAAGCGCATCAATCCGCGGATGGCGGTCGGAGAGGTATAAAGGATGTTGATTCCATATTTTTCAACCATTTTCCACCATCTGTCGGGATAAGGATGGTTGGGGGCGCCTTCGTACAACATGATGGTCGATCCATTGATCAGCGGACCGTAGACGATGTAACTGTGACCGGTTATCCAGCCTGGATCGGCGGCACACCAGTACCTGTCTTCCGGCTTAATGTCAAAAACCATCCGGTGGGTGGTAGCGGTATAGACGCTATATCCTCCATGGGTGTGAACGAGGGCTTTGGGACGGCCCGTTGAGCCGGAGGTGTAGAGTAGGAAGAGCATATCGGACGAATCCATCACCTCCGTTTCGCACTTGTTCGAAGCTATTGGCAGAGATTTAAGGTCGTGGTACCAGTAATCGCGGTCATTTTCCATGTAAACATCGATGCCTGTCCTTTTGACGGTAATACAAATCTCCATGGTAGGAGAAAGTTCCATGGCTTTGTTGACGACGCTTTTCATCTCTACCACTTTTCCTCTGCGGTAACCGCCATCCGCGGTTATAACCACCCGGCTGTTCGCGTCGTTGATACGGTCGGCCAGTGCTTCGTGGCTAAATCCTCC
>JANYJT010000213.1 GCA_025358395.1 Bacteroidia bacterium | reverse complement strand
GAATCGTTGCATAAAGACCCCGTCAAGTCCGTACTGTTTCATCCATTTAAAATGGAGATCTGTCGTACTTTTATCGGCCGAGTTGAAGAAACGCGCCGCACTGCCATCCGCCAACTTCATCCCGGTAGGGTATGTTATCTCATATTCGCTGATATCCGGCCACATGTCAAGACTTATTTTTTCTTCGCTGGGATACATGACTCCGGTTTGTGGCACACGAAACCATCCCTGGTAACCGGCCATCACCAACCCCTTGTAGGAAGGGTATTTTGTTTCTGTGGAATGTTTTGTCCGGGCACCGGCACAAATTCCAATGAGCATGATTGATACTACAATAGCTATCTTTAATCTCATAGTATTCATATTTGGAAATTGAACAATAATTAAGCGCATAATTATCTAACGTCGGTTCGAACCAGGCGACGGTGATAATTAATAGAAGGAAAATCCGAGATAATAAATTATCCCGCTGACTCACAGGTTCAGCAGGATAATTTAACAAAGCTTAATTTATAACTCTATGCTCCACTGGTATTTAGTTTGAAACATGATCGGGAGACGAGTTGGGAAGTTTCATATGGGTTTGATAACATATCAAATATGATATCAAACCCATCATTAATTATGGCACGACAACCTTTACAATAGGCGAATAGTTATATCTGCGACTTAAGGCGTTTACATTTGCCCCTACACGTACATAATAGGTATAACCAGATTTGACAGGAAGTGGCCCCATCGTATATGTTATCGCATCGGTGGCAGCTGGCAGTTTTAGATTTGTCAATTCTGCGGCCCAGGTTCTATTGATTTGTTTTCTCAAATTGTTATATTCAGCGATGTTAATATAATTTGAGTTTCCGCAAAAGGTAGTAAGACTTAAGAAAGGTTTCACCTCATAAAGATTAGGAAGCCCGGTAATTAACGGAGCTTTCACTGTGCAGGTAAGAGTCAAACCCGTACCAACCAATGTCGCAGTGAAATTCGAAAGCTGCAGGTAAGGCGTTACTTTGAAATCTTGTTGGGTCTCTTTATCCAGAATAACTCCCTTTACAGTATCCACAGGCCAAAAAGGTCCATCATAGGGAAGCATGTCATAAGTTCCTGAAAACAGCTTCGCATTATTATAAACCCCATCTTTCATGACTGCCAGGGTTTGATATTGGGCTACAGTTCCGGGGTTCATTTTTTCCCAGCTCCTGTCTATGATACGAATTTGCCAGTCGTTATTGTCCATCGCCAAATTCGTCCCTGTATATGAATCGACTATATTTCCATATAAGCGCGCTCCCGGTTCGGACCAGTTATCTATTTTCTGGCATGAAGCTAAAGAGAACAGTGCTGCTCCAAACAATAAGTATAATAAATTTTTCATATTTATTTTATATCAAGGGTTAATAAATTAATAAAGCGGATTCTGAGGTAACAAATTTGTGTTCTTGTTAATTTCTCCCTGTGGAATCTTTTCATACGCTGCACGCTTTGGAGCCGAAATGTTACGGTTATCCCTGTTCACTTCATCAATGAAAATATACTTGCCTTCATCGAAAACGTAATAACAGGACAGCGCCCTCGGATAACGCTGGTTTAAAACCTGGTCAGCTATTCTCCAGGTCTTGAGATCCCACCAATAATGGTTTTCACAATATAGTTCGCGGAGACGTTCATCGCGGATAAATTGCAAACTCTTCTCAATTGGATAACCGTAGGTGGAGGTCGTGGACTGATCCAGAGCCGGGCGTGTTACCTGGCTACCGGCACGTACTCGGATAGGTTCGATGTAATCAAATGCTTCACTCCTTTTGCCCAGTTCGTAAGCTGCTTCAGCAGTATTCAAGTAGATTTCCGCTAACCGGAACACTATCCATGACTGATTTGACTTGTTCACGTTTGTTAAGGCTGTAGTCCTGGTTGGATCAATGTATTTGCGCACAAAAGCACCGGTAAAGCAATTGTTTTCAGAGCCGGCTGTGCTCATCCCATGTCTGCCGCTCAGAAGAACATTTTGATAGGTAGCACCTTTGCTTGTACCTAAGAGACGATTAGATGTAGCGTTTACCGGAGCGTTGTTACTGCCATTTTGTGCATCAGATGCCGGCCCGGTATAACGAAGGTAAATGCCCCGTTGGATTTCGAATGGAATTCCCTTGAGCACATCGCCATCGAAAAAGCAAGTACCTTGCAAACGTGGTTCCATCCCAATCTTAATGTCACCGCGCTTGTTGAAACGGACTGGTTTCCCTTGTGCGTCTGTAAGGGCGGGGAAGTCATACATCTGCATAATTTCCAGAACAGGATAACCTTCGGATCCAACAAATGACGACATATCCGGGTTAGGCAACATCAGGGCATCATAACAATGGCCAAAAGTCTGCCCGTCATAACCTTTGCTAAACATCGTCTCGGAAGATGATTTATCCAAAAACAAATTGGCAAAATTGGTCGCTTTATCCGGGTAATTCTTCGTATATAGGGAGTAAGGCCCCGTTTTGATTAGCAGGCCTGCATCGTATGCATACTGGAAGAATTCATTCGCCTTGGAAGGATCCATTCCTGCAAAACCCTTTTGTACTGCTGCATCCGTGCTAAGACCCAGGTACTGGGTGTATTTGGCAACTCTTCCTGCATAAAGCATGGCACGTGACATCAAAGCTCCAGCCACGTATTTGTTGGCGCGACCGGCTATACTGGTGGCACTCATGTTATCCATGGCGAATTTCAGATCAGCATAGATAAATTTCCAGGTATCGTACTCTGTATTTCGTGGCACTGCCAGCTCTACAGGGTCCCCGTTTACCGGATCTTGTACTGTCGTTACGATCGGAACACCCCCGTAACGTTTGGCCATCCCCTCGTAAATGAATGCACGTAGAAAACGGGCTTCAGCCAACAATGAGTTATAGGTAGCTGCATCGTACTTGTCCTTATAATTTGGGAAATTATTAATGAAGACGTTCAAATAGCGAATGTCGGCATATGGCCAGTAACCAAAACCAGCCTCGTTCATCCCTACGCTCCACCCATAAAGTTCACCGTCCATTTGTGCCAGGCTGTTTTTATATGCCTGCCAGGAGTTGTTGTTACCCGGCATATAACCACCGGCGCTATTGGCATAAAAGATGAAATCTTCAATCGGAAGTCGCATATAGGCCTGGATAAAGTATTTCTGGACGCCATAAGATGTTCCAAATAGTGCGGGTTCATCCAGAATACCTTTGGGTTCCAGCTGCAAGTCATGGCATGAAGAGACGGCAAACCCAAAAATTGCTGCAAATAATATAAGTTTTAATTTCATGATTCTCATTTTTTAGAATTTAATGCTTGCACCAAGCGTAAAGGTTTTATTGACCGGGTAGTTGTAGATGTCGATAGAATTGGTTGAAGCACCACCGTCAGAACCGGGACGTTCAGGGTCAACATTCTTCAATGGAGTAAAGGTCAGGAGGTTATAACCACTCAAATAGACTCTAAGGCTCTTTATTCCCGCTTTGGCCAATATATTCTTTGGTAAGGTGTAACCCAGTTCCAATGTCTTCAAACGCATGTAGGAAGAATTTTGAACGAGGTTTGTACCCGTACGACGGCCGTCATGACCAGTAACAGGATAAAAACCAGGTATCCATTGAGTTGCAGGGCTAAAATAGTCTGCATTGGCGTCTGTCGGGCGCCACCTGTCCATAAACCATGACAGGGTTTGCTGTCCGCCAAAAGATAATGCCTCGGTAAGTACCTCTGAATACTGGACGTAAACACCGTAAGCTCCCTGTAAATTCATTGCCAAATCAAAGTTCTTCCAAGAGGCCCCCAAATTAATCGCATAGTTAAAAACGGGCAGACCCTTATTAGCGATCGGGTGGTTATCATTACCGTCGATTACACCATCTCCGTTCCAGTCATTGAGGATCCAGTCGCCAGGTGTTGCGCCCTGTCCCATTGGCAGGTTATTGTTACGGATTTCATCCATACTTGTAAACATGTGTGCTGATTCGTTGCCCCACCATATATTGTTGTAACGGCCGTTGGTACGGTTGCGCCAATAGTCGAACTGGTTGTTGGCAGTCGTTTCAAGCCATTTGGTACGCATGCTCCTTGTAGCGGAGATTTGGGGAGATATAAAGTAATTGAGCTTATCGATGTGATTACGGTAATCCAAAGAAAATTCCCATCCGAAATTACGGTCGGCGTTCATATTTTCCTGAGGAAGGTTAGCTCCCACAGTCCCGGGAATTACTTCGGCACTGGTCGCAAGCAACCCTGTCCGGTCGCGTCTGAAAACTTCAAAAGTACCGTTCAGCGTATTTTTCAAGATGCCAAAATCCAAGCCTAAGTTGTACATCTTGATATGGTACCAGGTCAGGTTCGGGTTTGGAATTGCCTGTGCCTGAAGACCGCCATTCAATACATCGCTGAATTGCCATCCAATATTGTTGGTTAAGCCGTAGCCCAAAGTTGGAGGATAGTTGGATGCCGAACTGTCATCTCCCATCTCTCCGTAAGAGGCCCTCAATTTCAAATTACTGATTACAGGAAGATTTTTCATGAAATTTTCCTCACTTAAACGCCACCCTGCCGAAATCGAGGGGAAGAATCCCCATTGGCTGCCTTTCGGGAACCGGGAAGAACCATCGTAACGGAATTTGAAATCTAACAGGTATTTCCCGCTGAAATCGTAGTTCGCCGAACCAATAAAAGACTTGCTCAGGCGATCTCCAGGGGTACCACCAGTAGCTTGCTGGTTTAATGCTTCACCTGCAAACAGGTACTGTGAAGCAATCAATAACTCGCGGTATGCCTGAAAACTGTCCCATGTACTGTAGGCTTCTTCATAAATAAGAAAGCTTTTGAAGTCATGTTTGCCAATCTTGCGGTTATAATTTAAGCCCAACTGCATGTCGGTATCGATGTTGAAATTGGCATTTCTCTGAATACTCGAAGGCGCGTTTTTGGGGGCAGTCGTGTAAATATCCGTAGCTGCGCTATATACATAAAGATTATAACTGCTTTTATATGTTGAAGTTTCGGGCAAGTTGAGCGCATAATCGTAGGACCCTTTTGCTGAAAGTCCTTTTATTCCCGGTATGTCGTAGGTTAACTGCAATGAGCCGTTCAGCCGGCGCGATTTGTTTGTGGTATTACCAACTATATTGGGATTGATTTGTGCAACCATGTTGTCGGTCAATACAGTGGGATCGCCGTTAAGATATTGTGGGTTGTCGTTTGCATAGATTGGTGCATCAGGGCGCTCCAGCCATGATAACTTATAAGTCGACCAACCGGTTCCGGTAGGTAGTCGGGTTTCGTCCATGATGGCGCCAATCGTTACCTTTGCTTTCAGATCTCTGGTAATCTGTGCGTCAACAGTCGAACGGAAGTTCCAACGATTGTTGTTAAAACCACCGCCCTTGTATGAACCTTCCTGTTTTGCGTAACCAAGACTCATGAAATAACGTAACTTTTCACTTCCTCCATTGATGCTGAAGTTATGCTGTTGCTCAGGTGTAGTTTTATTAAAGATAGCGTCCATCCAGTTGTAGGAAGGTTTTCCGTCGATATATGGCTGCATTTGAGTCTGAGAAAAATACGGGTTTTGGCGTACCAAATAGTTATTGTTGAAGTTCTGAAAAGTCGACTCGTTGCGCAAGGTCATGTAATCCAGGGCGCTTACGCCTTGCGGTACATACAAGTACTGTTGCATGGTATAGTTACCTGAATAGACGATATCCACTTTCCCGGCTTGCGAAGTACCACTCTTTGTAGTTACCAATATTACACCATTCGCTGCACGCAATCCATAGATAGCTGCTGATCCGTCTTTCAACACGGAAACACTCTCGATCTCCTGAGGATCCATCCTGGCAAAATAGGCCTGGTCGCGGGTGATTCCGTCAATTACAAACAGAGGAACACCCATGCCGCGTATATCGATGGTCGTATCGTATGCACCCGGTGCGCTGCTCTTTTGAACGACCCGTACACCCGGCAATTTACCGGTTAACATATTGACCACATTTTCATTCTTTGTGACTGCAAGATTTTCACTTTTTACACTAACAACAGCCCCGGTCAATGTCGATTTTTTCTGGGTCGCATAACCTACTGCCACTACTTCTTCCAGACCGATTGATTCGTCTTCCAGAACTGCGTTGAGGACTGTCTGCTTTCCAACCTTGATCTCTATTGTTTTCATGCCCACAAATGAAAATACAATCACGGAATTTGGCGGTACATTGCCTAAAGTGTAACGACCATCCGCATCTGTAATGGTTCCGTTTGTTGTTCCTTTCAGTAATACTGTCGCACCCGGAACAGATTTGCCGGCATTGTCATTTACCGTACCTGTAATTTTACTCTGTTGGGACGACTCAGACGGGCTTGCTGTTCCATTTATTGAAAAATTTGCAGAAACCTGCAAACTCATCAAAATGAGTAGGAAAGTGCAAACTCTTCGAAAGCTAAGCCTTCTTTTTAATAAGGGGTTCTTTTCCATAGTTTTTGATTCAATTAACATTTATAATTAGCTAGCTCCTAGCGCATAGATT
>JANYJT010000191.1 GCA_025358395.1 Bacteroidia bacterium | reverse complement strand
CAAACAGCTTCCGCAGAAACGGATTTGACTTGGGGATCAGCTCGGCTGCCTCCTGTCTGCTGAAATTGTCGAGGCAGGGATCGTGCAACCTTGCGGCAAACATGCCATAAGAGATGGTTTGGGCATAGACATCGGCGAACCCTTTCGGGGTGATGTCGTGGATCAGAATTTCCTTGAAGGCGGTCATCTGATCCCGGAGCGTACTGTTTTCCTGCTTGTCTTCATCGCGGGTCAAGGCCTTCTCGATAACCTCGGAAAGCAATCTTGCCTTGGCAGCCATCATCCCGGCCAGTTTCTTCGGACTCTTGATTGTCTGCCCAATGTGCAGACAGAAGTCGCGGATGAAATCAGTGAAAGCGGCAAAATTTTGAGTCAGCGGAATAATTTTCCCGTTTTTCACTTCTCCGATGGTGTGTCTTGAAACCAGGGTGCCATCCCGGTAGAGCAGGAAATTGAGGTAATCTGTAAAGATCAGGTTATCCAGCGAAGCCTTGTAACGGTCGAACTGTTCCTTGTTTCCACCCGCTTTCCTGGTGCCTTCCAGATCGCTGTCGCCGATATCCTTAGCCTCGATAAAACCAACCGGTATATCCTTCCTGGTAAGGATGTAATCCGGAGCCCCGCACTTTTGGCGCTTCGGTTCGTTGGTAACCGTGATGTTTGGAGCGAGAAACTGAATGAGCTGGGCAAGATCACCCCTGAATGTATGTTCTGTTGCGTTGCCTAATTTATAACGGGCATTCAGGGTTTGCAGGTACTGTTCGATTGTCATTTTTCGGTTGTCGGTGTTCGGGGTTACTATCCAAATGTAGCGTTTTCTTCACAAATTCCAAATATTACCCCATTCCAACATTCTTCTATCAGCACATTAGCATATTGGCACATTAGCATATTGGCAAATTAGCACATTAGCACATTCCTTACTACATTTGTAAGCATGATCGACCAGGCAACTGTCCAGAGAATACTCGACACCGCTGAAATAACAGAGGTTGTCGGTGAGTTCGTTACCCTAAAAAGGCGGGGAACGAACCTGTTGGGGCTTTGTCCGTTCCACAATGAGAAGACGCCTTCGTTCAACGTATCACCCGCCAAGGGGATCTATAAATGCTTTGGATGCGGCAAAGGCGGGTCGGCTGTTAACTTTATCATGGAGCATGAGCACCTCTCTTTTGTGGAGTCGTTGCGCTGGCTGGCAAAAAAATACCACATCGAAGTGCAGGAGAAGGAGGAGCGCCCCGAAGATATCCAGGAGCGCAACGACCACGAAAGTCAGATCATTGTCTCCGAATTTGCCCGGAAATATTTCGCTGCCCAGCTGTGGGAGAATGAATATGGCAGGGCCGTTGGCCTCAGCTATTTCCACGAACGTGGTTTTAGGGATGAAGTGATCAAAAAATTCGGCCTGGGCTACTGTCCTGATGGGAAGGAACCCTTCACCAATGCGGCCTTGAAGGAGGGATATAAAATGGAGTTCCTCGAAAAGACCGGATTGACCATCAGGCGCGACGATTGGGTGCGCGACCGCTTTGCCGGACGGATGATGTTTCCCGTCCATAGCATCTCAGGTAGGGTAATAGCCTTCGGCGGAAGGACCCTTTCGCTTGAGAAGAGCGTGGCCAAATACCTGAACTCCCCGGAGTCGGACATTTACCACAAGAGCCGCGTTGTTTACGGCATTTACCTGGCCAAGCGGATGATCATCCAGGAAGACAAGTGCTATCTGGTAGAAGGTTACACCGATGTGATTGCCATGCACCAGGCAGGCATCGAAAATGTGGTAGCCTCTTCGGGTACTTCCCTGACAGTCGACCAGATCAGGCTGATCAGGCGATTTACCAGGAATATCACCATCATTTACGACGGAGATCAGGCCGGGATCAAAGCCTCCCTCCGCGGAATCGATCTGGTTCTGGAGGAGGGGATGAATGTGAAAGTTCTGCCTTTACCTGAAAAAGAGGATCCTGACTCATTCTCCAAGGCGATGAGTTCGACCGAACTGATGCATTATATCAAGGAGAATGAGACCGATTTTATCAAGTTCAAGACCAAAATACTGCTTACAGGAATCGAAAACGATCCTTTGTCGAGGGCAAAACTGATTACCGATATTGTCAACTCCATTTCAGTTATCCCTGACGAGATTGTCCGGACAGAATACCTGAAAGAGTGCAGCCGGTTGCTCGAGGTTCGTGAAGATGTGCTTTACAACGAAATCAGGAAGCTGAAACTGAAGAAGAACGAGGCACAGGGGAACCGTGACCTTCCGCCTCCGGCAGACCAGCGGAATCTGCCTGAGCAGCCAATACCTGCAGTAGTAGCCGCATCTGTGAACCCTTTCGAACTTGAAGAGAAAGAGATTTTGAGGGTATTGCTCAAATGCGGATCGCTCAAAATATTTGATTATGAGCACGAAGAGAGTGGCGAATGGATTTCGGAAACTGTGGCGGCATATATTATCTCTGAGCTGGATATCGATAGCATGGTATCGGTTAATCCAATTATTCACGCCATTTTGGAGGAGTACAGATTGCATCTTGGTGAGGCGGAATTTGATCCCATGCGTTATTTTACCGTACATTCCGATCCTCTGGTAAGTCAGTTTGCTTCCGATATCATCTCCGAAAGGCATCCACTGAGTCCTTTCTGGGAGCGTGGAGGCAGCCACATCGAAAAGGAGGAGGATCTGTTGCAGGTGGTGGTGCCAAAATTGGTCCGCGAATACAAGCTTCGGGTCGTTTCCGGCATGATGAACCAGATTGAGAACAGGATGAAAATCGCCGATTCGGCCAAGGACTACGACCTTTCGATGGAGTTGCAGGCCGCGCACCAAAAGTTGAAAAATATTGATAAAATTCTTAGTAAACAGCTCGACCGGACTGTCAACCCCAAAAAATAATCCCCACAGATGATATTTATCACCGGAGGCACCGGCATGCTTGGAGCACATCTGCTTTTTGATCTGACGAAAAGCGGAAAAAATGTTCGTGCCCTGAAACGGAAAAATTCAGATTTGCAAGTGATCCGGAAAATTTTCTCGTGGTACACCGGGGATGCCGACCGGCTCTTCGGGAGTATTGAATGGGTGGAAGGTGATATGATGGATAAAAACTCCTTGCGCGAAGCTTTGAAAGGAGCGGAAATCATCATTCATGCCGCCGCCAAGGTCTCCTTTGATCCCCGCGACAGGGAGACCATGCTGAACGAAAACGTTGAAGGGACAGCCAACCTGGTTGATCTGGCTCTGGAGCTTAATATTCAACGCTTTTGCCAGGTAAGTTCTGTCGCAGCATTGGGCAACCAGGACTTCGGGATAGCCGTCAACGAAGATCTGTCGTGGAAAAATGACTGCCAGCGATCAGCCTATTCAGAAAGTAAATTTCAATCCGAAATGGAAGTTTGGAGAGGGATTGAAGAGGGATTGCAGGCGGTCATTGTCAATCCATCGGTGATTTTGGGCCCCGGGAAATGGAACAATGGATCACCGCGTCTGTTTCAGACAGTTGCGAATGGGATGAAATTTTTCACCGACGGCAGCACCGGATTTGTGGATGTCAGGGATGTGTCACGAGCCATCACCGGACTGTTGCAATCGGAGAATTGGGACTCCATCAAAAATCAGCGCTATGTGATTTCCGCGGAGAACCTCACCTACCGGGAAGTCTTTGACCGCATCGCGGTAGCATTGAACCAACAAAAACCAACCATCCGGGCAAACCGGTTTCTCCTGCAGCTAGGCTGGAGAATTTCACGATTGGCAACATTTTTATCTGGCAAAGATCCCGCCCTGACCAAAGAAACTGCCCGCAGCGCCGGAAAGCATTCCAATTATGATGGATCAAAAATCACCGGAAGGATAGATTTTAGCTACACGCCGATTGCTAAAACGATTCAGGATACCGGAAAGATATTCCTCAAAGATTGTAAATTTCCCTCGTGACAATAAAATATTTCCCGGATTGTAGCGTTTCACATATCTGAATACGTATGGTCTGCAAAAACATATATTATTAAAGAAGAATGAGAAATATCTTCAATTTAATGGCAATTCTGACACTGTTTCTGGTCAGCTCGTCCTGTTCAAAAGAGACGGTACAATTGAACACAAAATTGGATGCAACAAATTCTTTTGCCAATGCCACAAGTGCAAATTTTACAGTCATCAAAAGTATTCAGGCATCCAATGATGCAAATCAATTTCGTTCATCTGATTATTCCGCATTATTCGAAATCTCAAAAGTTGCCAGGAACAAGGAATCACTTCAAATTACAGCGACTTATCCTGTCGGTTGTGGGGATAGTAAATTTGAACTGATATGGAACGGTCTGACAACACTCCCCCCAAAAACCGTCATTATCTATCTTCGAAGAACGTCAGTTTGCGCTGCACTGGCACTTACCTCTTCTCAGTCGTTACCGACGAATAGCATTTCCCAGACATTTTCCATTAACCTGACCGAATGGTTGGGAGATGTCACATCCGGACAGAATGTGATCGTTTTATTGTGTAATGCCTCGAAAAAAACAAATACGGACAATTCAGATATTATTGCTTCAGTCAATTGACAAATTTATTACGTAGCGCATTTATCAGTTAAATTGCAATTTGGAAAGAAAAAATGAGGAGAACTTAGAATTCATTGTGCAGGGATGTATCAAAAAGAAAGAAAAATTTCAGGAACTCCTTTACAAGAAATTCTTTGGATATGCCTTAAGTGTTGCATTGATTTATAACCGTCAGCGCCGCGATGCGCTTGAGGTTGTGGATGATAGTTTTGTCAAAGTATTTTCCAAAATCGGGAAATATGATGCATCAAAACCATTCCAGGGATGGTTGCGTCGGATTGTGATCAATACCTCCATCGATCATTTAAGAAAAAATAAGAAGAATCACCTTTTTGTTGAACCTGAACATTATCCGGTTCAGGACGAAACACCCAATGCGATAAGCCTCCTGGCAACTCAGGATATCCTTAAAATTCTGAATCTGTTGCCGCATTACCATAAAACTGTATTCTGCCTTTTCGAAATTGAAGGATACAGTCATGAAGAGATCGCTGAACAACTTGGAATTCCGGTCAGTTCATCGAGAGTCTATTTAACACGAGCCAAGAAACAACTGCGAGAGCTGTTTCCGGTTAAATATTTACAGGAATGAAGAACAAAGAAACTACTGAAAGCGAAATATTTGCTCAGATAAAGCAGTCTCTGGAAAATCACGAAGAGGCATATATCCCGGGCTCCTGGGAGGGTTTTGTGCACAAAAGAGCGGCAGGCAAAAGAAGGCTTTTCCTGCGGATAGCTTCCGGTGTCGCTGCATGTCTTATGATAGGATTTTTGGGTATTCATTATATCCATTATGAAAAGAGAGAGATTCAAAATTCAGTGGCACATCAACCAGTCCCAATTGTCACGGAAACTCCGGGCGTCGAAAATAAATCCATAGAAAAGCCGGTCCCATTGGTTTCGTCCCTTAAATCTTCTGTCAATACCGAAGATTCAAAAGGAACTGTGTCGAAAACCAATCCTGGTAAGAAGGAATATTCAATTGCGGAAGTAGGTAATAAAGCAACCGGTTATCAGAAGAATTCGGATGTTGCGGCTGACTCCGCTAAAAATATCTCCCTCTTTGCTGCCGGCAATTCGCTCCGGCAGAATAAAAATAATGCTGATAGTGTAAAAAACAGTTCAGATACGATCAAAAGAAAACAATCTGATACTTTCCGTACACTGACGGTAAATAAAGAGAATCAGCATATTGCCTCAGTTCCGGGGCGTAAGGTTCGTTTTGGAATCAATTTCTCTCCCGGAGTAAACTCTGCACAGTCAGCAGGTTCAATGGATTATACAGGAGGTGTCAGCGCCGATATCACTTTGTCATCCAAATTCCAGTTGTCAACGGGACTGCAGGTTCAAAATCAGCATATGGATCAAAAAATAGCGGGAATAGTTTCTTCTACATCAGCACCTCAGGATGAAACAAAGTCAACGCTGGTTAATCTCGATATACCCCTGAATATTATCTGGAAGTTTTTTTCAGTCAAATCAAGTTCATGGTACCTCTCAGCAGGAGTGTCTTCACTGATCTATCTAAGCCAGGCGAATGAAGATAAGAAATATTCCAACCTGCTTGTCCCCATCACTTTAAAAGTCGGAGGTAGTGACGTAAAAACATATGATGTTGTCAGTCAGGTATCTGTAACCCAAAATACAGTTACTCCAAACCAAACATTCGATCCCGGAGGTCGAATCAATCTCATGGTTGGGTTTGAAAGAAAGTTGACGGACAAATTGTTTATCCATTTCGAACCATATACAAAAATTCCAACTTCCGTTCAGGCCCCTGGAAGCTTGAACCACACTACCTCCGGGATTAACTTCAAAATTTCCTTCTGACAGGAAAATTGGGGCAAACTATTTCTTGAAATCAAAAAAATTGGTATAAAAATTGTATCTGTAATTTGTAGCGTTTCACTTCTATCACTTCGTATTGATTAAAACAAAAAAACTGTTCAATGAAAAATCTTCTGCTCGGGTTAATATTGCTGACTATCTTATCAGGATGTCTCCTGCCGAATGATTTCTGGTCGGAGGATAAGGATACCCTGATTTTCCAGTCTGAGTATATCAATTATGCCTGGAGCTACAACCACAACGGATGGATGCTTGACAAATCCGGTCAGGTCAAAAGATTTCAGAAGAGCGCGAAATGGGTATTTCCGGATTCACTGGGGTATGTCCAAGCTTCTGACATGCAGAAAAATATGGCTGCCTGCGACTCTGTCATCACTCAAATTAATTCCAATGAGTTTGCGTCTTATAGCGAAAAAGCCATCAGTTGTACCAACGGTTCAATGTCCAAGGCCACAAATACAATGGCCGATGCCGGAGAACATATTTATGCATTCTATATCTACGACTCCAGTGGCAACCGCTATAAACGCGTGATTCTGAAAATGACGGGCGACTGGTCTCAGGAGAACCTGGCGCCGAATGGTGCGGGGATTGTTGATTGGATGATGAAAATAAAATAATGTGCTAATGTGCTAATATGCTAATGTGCTAATTATGAAAAGTGACCGATTTAATAATTGAACAACTAACGAATATTTGTCAATAATTGAATCAATGCAACAAATTTGAAAATTATCTCGTTCATTCATTAGCACATTAGCATATTAGCACATTAGCACATTATTCTCTGCAACTCACGAATCTGTTCTTACATCTTTAATAAGTACCAAACAAGTACGCAATATGTATAAAAAAATCTCTGTGTTGGTTCTTTTGATTGCCTTTTTTACGGTAGGTTGTACAAAGGATACAATACCTTCGCCCGAAGGGGAAAAAATCGTGATGAACGACAAGTCCCTTCGATTGGTCAGTGCCAGCAATTCTTTTAGCTTTTCATTGCTCAGCAAGAGCCTTGACGGAACTCTTCAAAACCGGATGATTTCCCCGCTAAGTGTCTCTACTGCTCTTTCGATGACCCTCAACGGTGCCTCAGGAACGACCCTGACTGCCATTCAGAAAACCCTTGGTCTGGATGGATTAACAAAAGACGAGATCAATAAAATCAATCTTGATTTGGCTACAGCCTTACAAAAATCCGATCCCAATGTGGTGATGAACATCGCCAATTCCATCTGGATCAAAAATGGTTTTGCGGTACTCGATCCGTTTATCACGTCCAATCAGACCTATTACAGCGCCCAGGTTTCGAAACTGGATTTCAATCCGGCAGCGGTAACCACCATCAATAATTGGGTGAGCGACAAGACAAACGGGAAGATCCCAACCATTTTGTCAAGCATTTCCAGCAACGAGATCATGTTTCTGATCAATGCGATTTATTTCAACGGCAAGTGGAAATATCAATTTGAAACTTCTAAAACTGCAACTGAGAAATTTATCTGTACTGACCAAAATATCGTTTTGGTACCCATGATGAAAATGGAAAATAGTTTTGGCTATTCTGTACAGCCTGGATTCAAAGCGTTGAAGATGCCTTATGGCGCTGATAAATTTCAAATGATTCTGCTGCTTCCGGATGAGGGAACTACTCCTGATAAATTAGCGGCAAACCTGAATTCAGAAAAATGGGCAACATTGAACGCGGCCCTTCAGAACAAAACAAAGCTTCCGGTTTGGATCCCCAAATGGAAATTTTCGTGGGATATCACCCTCAACGGCATTCTCTCCTCACTGGGAATGAGCATTGCTTTTGATCCCAATAAAGCCGATTTTTCAGGCATCAATGCGCAAAACCAGCTTTATATTACAAAGGTCATTCACAAAACATTCATCGATGTCTCTGAATCTGGTACTGAAGCGGCGGCCGTTACGTCGGTTGGTGTTGGGGCTACCAGCATGCCGGTTGATCCTCCTGCTTTTTACGCCATACGACCCTTCCTGTTTTTTATCACAGAAGAGGATACCGGCGCCATTCTTTTTGCCGGGAAAGTCGAAAATCCACTTGTAACTAATTAATTATGAAAATATTCTTTTTGCTTTTGGCTGTATTGTTCAGCCAGACACTATCCGCTCAAAGGGGAAAAAAAGATGTGGTCTACCTGAAAAATGGCAGCGTTATTAAAGGGATTATTGTGCTTCAGGATCCTGGTAAGCAGATCAAACTAAAGACCAAAGACAACAACATCTGGGTCTTCAAAAATGAAGAGATCGATAGCATTACCAGACCTTCCCCGGTAGTCATTCCTTTCAGAAAGGGATATTTTAACCTCACTGAAATAGGGGTCCTCGCCGGGAACTCTTCCAATGCAACCAAGGCACCATTTACCCTAACCAATACCAACAGCTGGTATTTTGCCAAAGGATTCTCCACCGGGATCGGCGTGGGTCTTGAACTTTCAAATGAAACCTATCTCCCTGTCGTGGCCGACTTCAGATACTATTTCCAGAACAAGCGTCCGTTGCCATTTATTTCCCTGCAGGCGGGGTATTCCATCGCATTGGGCGGATCTTATTCGCAGACGATATATGCCATTGATGATATTCGCGTAAGCCCGATGATCTGGCCCGGACCGGCGCCCACCTATAATAATAATCCTGTTTCCGCACGTGGCGGATTCCTCATCAATCCGGCAATAGGCATTCAAACACCAATCAGTGAGAATTGTGCCCTGACATTTAGTGCAGGATATCGTTGGATGAGACACAGTTACGGCAGAACTGATGATTACCGGATTGATATAGATTACAGACGATTGTCACTCAAGATTGGATTGCTATTTAAATGAAATAACCATGAAAAGAATCATGAAAAATATTTTTATCACACTTTTTTTTACTGGTGTTGTGCTAGCAGGATGCAAAGATATTTATACTGAGCAGTATTATTCGTTAGAGCCGGTTTACATGAGCATAGCGGATTTGAGGGCATCCGTGAAAATGGTCAATCGGCAGGATCTGGTCAGTCCGGGAAAAATTTACACCATTGGCGACTATATTTTCATCAACGAAAATATGAAGGGAGTCCACATTTATAACAATGCCAATCCCGCTTCTCCTCAATATACCGGATTCATTAACATTCCTGGAAACGTTGATATCGCAGTCAAAAACAACATCATGTATGCCGATAGCTACCTCGATCTGGTTGCCCTCGATATCACTGATCCAACCAAGGCCAGGGAAGTCGGCCGCATTAAAGATGTATTCCCCTATTCCGTGCCTCCCTACAATGAAACGAAATACCGTGTCGGTCAGGTCGACAATACCAAAGGAGTAGTAATTAGCTGGGAAGTCAAAAAAGTTAGAAGAGAAATTAATACGATTAGTTATCCTATTTTCCCAATGTATTTTGGTGCCAAAACCACCCTCGATCTTGCAGCGTCATCTGGTTTCTCTTCGCCAAATTCGGGTACTTCCGGTACGGGTGTTGGCGGTTCGATGGCCAGATTCGGTCTGACAGGTAATTCACTGTTGGCTGTTGATACCTATAAATATTACAATTTCGACATTAGCGTGCCAACTGATCCCAGACTCTCCTCTCAATCAAACCAGGGTTGGGGAATCGAAACGATGTTTCTTTATGGAAAGTACATGTTTTTGGGAACTACTACCGGGATGCTGATTTTCGACCTTACTGATATCAACAAACCTACATTTGTCTCAAACTTCTGGCATGCTACCGGATGCGATCCTGTGGTTGTTCAGGGGAACAGGGCATATGTGACGATCCGGGGTGGAAACAGGTGTAATAGCCTTATCAACCGCCTGGATGTTTTGGATATCACAAATATTCTTAAACCTGCCCTGCTCCGGTCGTACAACATGGACAACCCTTACGGACTGGGTATCAGTGGAGATATACTATTTGTCTGCGACGGAACCTCAGGTTTGAAAGTCTTCGATGCTTCCGATCCACTTATGATTATTGAACACCAGCTCGCCAGATTTCCAGGCATCCAGGCTTACGATGTGATCCCATTGGGCAAATCCTTGCTGATGATTGGAAGTGACGGGTTTTATCAGTACGATTATTCGGATGTGAAGAATATTAAGCAGATTAGCTCCATCCTGGTGAAGAAATAGGAAGTACTTGGAGTACTTAGAATACTTAAAGTACTTAAAGTTGTGAACTCCGAACAAATCAAGATGGTGGCGCAAGTACTTTAGTCACTTTAGCTCACTCTAGTCACTTTAGTTCACTCTAGTCACTTTAGTTCACTTTAGTTCACTTTTTCCTAACTTTGCTTCATGCAACAAGCCGACCCCAAGATCACCTCCTTCCTCAGGAAGCACCACGTCCTTACCCTGGCCACGGTCTCGGGTGATCAGCCCTGGGTTGCCAACTGCTTTTATGCATTTCAGGAAGAGCAGATGGCTTTTGTTTTTACCTCCGGCTACGAAACGAGGCACATCCAGGAGGCTGCTCTGAATCCAAAGGTGGCGGGCAATGTTGTACTTGAAACGAGCATCATCGGCAAAATCCAAGGAATACAGTTTTCCGGTACAATCATAAAAGCGGAAGGTGCCGCGCTGGATCATGCGAGTTCGACCTATCTTAAACGATTCCCTTTTGCAGCCCTGATGGATACCACCCTCTGGATCCTGACCATAGATTATCTAAAGATGACGGACAACAGGCTGGGGTTTGGGAAGAAGCTTTTGTGGGAGAGGGAAAAATTGCGCATTAATGAAATTTAGAATGCTGGTTTATATTTCACTCTCTTGATTTGTATAGAACCCAAAATCAAAGTAATGTCGCTTATTATGTTCCCAAATCTCTCCGATCATTCCCTTCTCGCATTTGTCAACAGGAATTGCTCTACTACCATTTAATTCAGTCAATCGTCCAAAATATATTGAAAATGTCCTTCGATCAAATTGTAATGCCATCCAATAGGCTGATCCATTATATTTTATCTCAGCAGACAATGCTTTTTTATAAACTTCAGAACCCAGATTGTATCTTGTGTTTAATTTGCCGTTTTTTTGGTATTTGTTTCTTGCCTTGACACTGATAAGATGCCTAATCCCATCTTTTTCACATTCAATGTCAGCGAATGTTTCGTTCATTACCCTTATCAGTTATTTGAACCACTCCCCTTTCAGGATAAATTATGTATCCGCCCTTTTTTAGATATGATTTTCCCCAAGCAATCCTGTTTAAAATCAGGATTTCACCGGTTTTAGTCTTTTGATCCAGCAATTCTAACGGAAGATCCGAATAATATTTATCAACAACTTTTTTAAGTAACTCACGGTGGTGTACAATATCTCCTGATTTTAAAATGTCAAGGATCGGTTGAAATGTTTCATGAAATTTTGGCAATTCTTTTGGTTCCATTTTTCTCGGTTTTGTTGATTCATTACAATTTTTCCGTATTTTCAAAGTCCTGTAAAAGATTGTTCTTATCAAATCGTTTACTTCAATTATCAAATGTCAAATTGAATATAAAGAGGGGAATGGTCACTATGGGCTGTCCAGTTATCATAAGTTCATTGCCCAAACTGCAAGTAAAGTAAATGAATAATCATTTCCAGTAACTTTTAAAGGGAGTATGTATTTAAATTGCGGATTATATTCTGTGAGTAATTCAAACTTAAAGTCTGAATATGAAAAAATCCCTATTCCTTTATTTACATTGTCACCATGCCAATAATAATCTTGGGGTTCCCTATTTGTCTGACTGAAATTTAATTTATCTGGATGTTCACATTCTTGGACAACTAAAATGTCAGGTTGAAGAGGTAAAATGAAGTCAGCTTTCTTTCTAAATGCCCCTTGACAGTTCCAGGTAATTAATCTCATCATTTTTGTCTAATTGGCTAGTACTGTAAATGTAATGATGTTCCTTGAATAAAAGCAAGGCTAAACTTGCTAAAAGTTAAGATTCTACTTTTGAGAATTCAGCCTTTCTATATAATTACTGATCCAAAACTTTTAAATCTTATTATTATTTCTTTATTTTGCATTCATTAGAACAATACGCCGTATAATACGTTAAATTTGAATAGATTATTGTTTTAAATCTGAAATCAACCCTTCAAAATGACTCCAGCAACACCGGTCTCAACGCTGTCTGAAAAGAGTGCTGATATTTCCAAATGGTTCGATGAACTTGTTTCTTCAATTAGGGTTGAAGAGATGCAAATAGTTACCGGAATTGCTCCAAAAGAAAAACAGGATTTCTGGAAACCTTTTTTGGAAAACAACATGCTTGAAATTGCACGTAAAAACCGCGAAAGCTCCAGTATGTTAATTATTCCTGATCTTTTGGCGAATTATTTTGCTGGCCTTAAAATACGTAACATCGAACTTAAATCGTTATCATTTCAGCTTTCAGACTCGAAAATTCTGGTTTGGTCCGTTGTTAAGGACGATGATGAAGCCACCATGGATCAGCTTTTTTTACTCGAAGCCACCCTGAATGCAAAGTATGGTGAATACGGATTCCATGTTTCAACTACCATCCTTGAAGAGTCGGACAATTGCTCAGTTCCTTCTCAATTCAATACGGTCATTTAATGGCAAATTTTGCAGATCATATCTCCCAATCCAGGAAAAACTTAAGCTTCTTGCAGGAAATTAGCAGTTTATCAGTGCATTATAGGGATTGGGATGTAACGGTATGTTACTATGTGGCTGTTCACCTTGTCAATTCACACATCGCTTCTGTCTCGAACTTACATTACCGCAAACACGAAGAGGTTTCAAATGCCTTGAATCCTTATCTTATTCTTTCACTCACAAAAGTTCCTGAAAAAGTATACTTAGCATATACCCAACTTCAAAATCTATCCAGAAGATCCAGGTATTTAATAAGTGAAAACATGTCAAATCGAAGTATTGATGCCAATATCACTTACGACAAGCACTTTAAGAGAGCATTGGTACACTTAGAAACATTGCTAACTTTCATGGAATCAACCTACAGTCAGAAATTCCAAAAGATTACTATCCATTGTAACGAAGCCAGAACTATTCCATTTAACCATTTCCTGGTTAAGTAACTAAAACACACCCGATCTTTATTTTACTTGTGCCATTTGGCTGATATGTTCGGAGTTCCCAACTTTAAGTACTTTAAGTATTCTAAGTACTCCAAGTACTTTTTTATTATCTTTGTGCTCTTTAAAAAAAGGGAGTTGCACAAGGCTATGAGTAAGAAATTCAGGGAATACAAGGAGTTTAATCTTTCGCAAATTAACAAGGATATCTTAAAATTCTGGGATGAGGATGATACATTTAACAAGTCCATCACCACCAGAGCCGAAGGAAAGCCTTTTATTTTTTATGAAGGTCCGCCGTCGGCCAATGGCCAACCCGGAATTCACCATGTTGTATCCCGCGCCATCAAGGATATATTTTGTCGTTACAAGACGCAGCAGGGATTTCTGGTCAAGCGCAAGGCAGGCTGGGATACCCACGGACTGCCTGTCGAACTTAGTGTGGAGAAGTCACTCGGCATCACGAAGGAGGATATCGGCAAACATATCTCGGTAGCCGATTACAATGCTGCCTGTCGCCGGGAGGTGATGAAATACACCGACCTCTGGGAGGATCTTACCCGGAAAATGGGCTACTGGGTCAATATGGACGATCCATACATAACCTACGACAACCGCTACATAGAGACTTTGTGGTGGCTGTTGAAATCCTTTTACAACAAAAATCTGCTCTACAAAGGTTATACGATTCAGCCCTATTCGCCTGCTGCCGGCACCGGACTAAGTTCGCACGAGCTAAATCAACCAGGATGCTACCGCAATGTGAAAGACACCACCTGCATCGCCCAATTCAAGGTGATCAGAAATGAAAAATCGGCACCTTTGTTCGATCAGGTTTCTACCGATCTTTACATCCTGGCCTGGACGACCACTCCATGGACGCTGCCTTCCAATACTGCCCTGGCTGTGGGTGCAACCATCAGATATGTCAAAGTTCAAACTTTCAATCCTTATACCGGTCAGCCGATCACGGTCGTTCTGGCCAGGAATCTTTTCCGACACTATTTCCCCGAGAAGAATGAGACGCTAACGCTGGATAGCTTTACCGGCGAAGGGAAGAACATTCCATATCAATTGCTCGGCGAATTCTCAGGGAGTCAGCTGGTGGGCGTTAATTACGAACAGCTTTTCCCCTGGGTGAAACCGATGGGTGATGCTTTCAGGGTCATCCCTGGCGATTTCGTTACCACGGAAGATGGTACCGGTATCGTGCACATCGCGCCGACTTTCGGTTCGGACGACGACAGGGTTGCCAAACAGACGGGCATTGTACCGCTGCTGCTGATCGACAACGAAGGAAAACGCCAGCCGATGGTCGACCGTCAGGGCCGCTTCTTCCGAGTGGAGGATCTGGATGCGGATTTCGTGAAAAACCATGTCAGTGCGAAACTCTACAAAGAATTCGCGGGTCGCTTTGTCAAAAACAGTTACGACGAAAAGCTTACCGAAAACGATGCCACCCTCGATGTGGATTTATCCGTTTCACTGAAATTGGCCGGGAAAGCCTTCCGGGTAGAAAAATACGAACACAGCTATCCGCATTGCTGGAGGACAGATAAACCGGTACTGTACTATCCACTTGATTCGTGGTTTATCAAATCGACTGCCGTCCGCGATCAGATGATCGACCTCAACAAAACCATCAACTGGAAACCACAATCTACCGGGACCGGGCGCTTTGGCAACTGGCTCGAGAATCTGGTCGACTGGAACCTCTCCCGCTCCAGATATTGGGGAACTCCACTGCCCATCTGGCGCACCGAAGATGGTGCAGAAGAGTTGTGCATCGGCTCGGTTGAAGAGTTGGTAGCAGAAATTGAGAAATCTGTAGCTGCGGGTTTTATGCCGGCAAATCCCTACAAAGATTTCGTTGCCGGCGACAACTCCAAAGAAAATTACGAAAAGGTAGACCTTCACCGACCGTTTGTGGATGATCTTGTACTGGTTTCCCCGAAAGGGGTAAAAATGGTTCGCGAGCTCGACCTGATCGACGTCTGGTTCGACTCCGGTGCCATGCCTTTCGCGCAGGTTCACTATCCATTTGAGCGCGAAGAGGAGTTTGACACGCTCTTTCCCGCCGATTTTATCGCGGAAGGTGTCGACCAGACCAGAGGCTGGTTCTTTACCCTTCATGCCATCGCGACCATGGCCAAAGGCACTGTGGCCTTTAAAAATATCATCTCCAACGGACTCGTTCTGGATGCTGCCGGCAACAAAATGTCGAAGCGCCTGGGCAATGCCGTGGATCCTTTCACCACCATCGAAAAGTATGGTTCCGATCCTGTTCGCTGGTATATGATCACCAATTCCCAGCCGTGGGACAACCTGAAATTTGACCTGGCAGGGGTGGATGAAGTTAGGCGCAAATTCTTCGGAACGCTTTACAATACCTACAGTTTCTTCTCCCTGTATGCCAATGTGGACGGCTTTACCTACCGGGAAGCTGAACTCCGGAATTCCGAACGGCCCGAACCGGACCGCTGGATCCTTTCACTGCTGAACACCCTGGTAAAAGATGTGACAGAAGCCTACGAAACTTATGAGCCCACCAAGGCAGGCAGGACCATTTCAGAATTTGTCTCTGAAAATCTTTCAAACTGGTACGTGCGGCTGAGTCGCAAAAGATTCTGGGGTGGCGAATATGATGCGGATAAGATTTCGGCATACCAAACCTTGTACATAACACTCGAAACGGTGGCCAAACTGATTGCCCCCATCGCGCCATTTTACAGTGATCAGCTCTACCGCGACCTGAACAAGGTAACCCGGAGGGAAGTGGATCAATCCGTTCACCTCACCAAATTTCCGGTATCCGACGATAGTTTGGTCGACAAGGCCTTGGAAGAGCGAATGGAACTGGCGCAGAAAGCATCCTCCATGGTACTCGGCCTTCGCCGGAAGGAGAAAATCAAGGTTCGTCAGCCGTTGGCCAGAATCATCGTTCCGGTGTTAAGCGAGCGTTTCCGAAACCAGTTTGAAGCGATAGAAAGCATCGTCCTGACAGAAGTCAACGTTAAAGCGGTTGAGTACCTGACAGACTCTTCCGGCATTATCAGGAAGAAGATCAAACCCAACTTTAAGACTCTTGGGCCCAAATACAGCAAGCTGATGAAGCAGATTGCCGCCATGGTAACCGCGATGGATCAGGCTCAGATAGCAGCTTTCGAAAGAGAGGGATCAGTTGATACGATCATCGAAGGGGAACCGGTCAGACTGGTTTCTGAAGATGTGGAAATACTTACGGAAGATATCCCGGGATGGCAGGTAGCCAGCGAGGGCAACCTCACTGTCGCGCTCGACATCCATGTTTCGCCTGAGTTGAAGCTGGAAGGGATCGCCCGTGAACTGATCAACAGGATTCAGAATCTCAGAAAAGAGAGCGGATTCGAGGTGACAGACAAGATAGAGCTTACTGTTGGAAACCATCCGGAACTTGCAGAAGCGTTGACAAAATTTGGAGATTACATTTGTGCACAGACACTCGCTCAAAAGCTTAAATTGGTCGATATTTCAGAATCGGCTGTTGATCAGCTTGTTGAAATAGAACCAGGGTTGGAAACAGTTTTAATCGTGAGGAAAATTTAGTGATTTACCGATGCTGTTGATAAATTTTTAGATCAGCAGGTATAAATAGCACTGATTTAGATTATATTTACAAAAAGCGCAACATTATGGCAGAGAAGAATAGGTATTCGGACGAAGAACTCCAGGAGTTCAAAGCCTTGATTCTGGGAAAATTGGACAAAGCACGTCAGGATTACGAACTATACAAAAATGCAATTACCCAGGGTGATGGCAATGACACGCAAGATACTTCACCGACTTTCAAGGTATTGGAAGAGGGTGCAGCCACCTTATCCAAGGAGGAGGCAGGAAAACTTGCACAACGTCAGCAGAAATTTATTCAGCATCTCGAGGCTGCCCTGATCCGAATTGAGAACAAGACATACGGCATCTGCCGCGAGACCGGAGCTTTGATATCCAAGGAGCGACTTCGTGCAGTGCCTCATGCCACCTTGTCGTTCGATGCCAAAAATTCTCAACGCTGATC
>JANYJT010000163.1 GCA_025358395.1 Bacteroidia bacterium | reverse complement strand
CACGACAGCAAGATAAATTGCATCATCATTAAGAGAGGGAAGTGGCTGACTCTTTTTTATGATAACAGGCATGATGCGGGGACGAACTTCCTCCTTAAAAAAGGCGGTAACATATTGACCTTGTTCTGCTGATAGTTGTGTTTCATTAATAATATAAATATCCTCTTCGGCAAGTTCTTTCAATAACTGGGAATAAATTCGCTCAAACCATTTGCTTTGTGCAACCACTGTTTGTTCGATTTGATTCAGCACTTCAGCAGGAGTATCTCCTTCGGTAAGGATAAGATTGTCGATTGTTGCTAACCGGCGCAAAATAGCGACGCGTATCCGGAAAAATTCATCAAGGTTGTTGGAGTATATTCCAAGGAATTTAAGCCGCTCAATTAAAGGCACCTCTTTTTTAGATGCTTCCTGCAGCAGCCTTTCATTGAATGAGAGCCAACTGATTTCTTTGCTTCGATGCGTAGTGGTCATCATGAAGGTTAAGAGATTTGGTCTTTTTCGAGGGCATATCTCAATTGATCAAGCATAATTGGAACATCATCTGATTCAACCCCTTGCCGAATAAGATGTTCCAGATCTTCATTAAATGATTCCATAAATTCCTTTTCAGACATTTCAGCATCATTAATACTTTGCTTGTAGAAATTGAGAGCCATTTTTCTCTTTCCCAGGCACCATTGTACGTGTCCCATGTTCATCAAATCGAATTTATTTGGTGAATCTTCCACTAACTTTTTAAAATATTGTTCAGACTGCTGCTTCTTTCCAACTAAAAGTGAACACCAGCCGATAGGTCTCCAAATCCTTTTATTGCCAGGCGAAAGGTATTCAACCTTAAAGTAAGATTTCAATGCCTCATCATACTGTTTGAGCTCCATTCTGCAGTGTCCTATAGAAATATGGAGGCTAAGATTATCAGGTTCCAGGGCAACCACCTGCAAATAATATTTCAGTGCTTGTTCCGGATTCTTTAAGTGTCTGTAGCAAAGCGCAATCTTCTTGTGGTTCCAGATACGGTTTTGATCGAAAAGGTCAGCTTTCAGATAATAGGAGAGGGCAAGTTCGAAATTTTCCATTTTTTGGTGGCAGAAGGCAAGTTTCTGTATTACCTCAGCTTCTTCAGCCTTCGCCAGCAGCATGGAATATATTTCTGCTGCCTCTTTGTAATAATCTTTTGCAAAATAAAATTCAGCAATATTTCTCAGCAACTGATTGTCTTCATATAACAATCCCTGAAATACTTTTTTATTGTGAAAATCAAATGACCAGGAGAATATATCCTCCATTCCTTGTCGTTGAGGATGAAGTTTGCAAAAACGGTATAAATCCCTAATATATTGACCTGATACAGCAGCAGCTTTTTTATTCCTTGAAAAACTGTCCTCTTCATCTTCTGCTTCATTCAATTGATCAAATTCTGCAGATAACGAATCGAACATCATTTTTTTATAATCTAATGGTATAGTTTGCATGCTGAAACAGAAGGAATATTTGTCCGAGTTGCACAAAACAGGTGTTTTCAGTAGCAGGTCGAACAATTTTTGATTATCCGGCATATCATCCACAGATGAACTTCTAATTAGTTGGGGATGATTGGGGTAAAATGGTATGAACCAATTTGTTAGTTCGCTGAAAAATGGGAAATTTTTAAGATTTGCAAAAGAAGTCATAAAAATGTCTGCCCCCTTCATTTGCATATCACTCAGCTCTTCCATTTTATCCATAAATCCGGGCGAATCTTTTAAAATATCTTGCCACTCCGGATTTTTATCCTCATTTAGCAAATCGCCAAGCATTGCCTCAAGACTAAGTTTATTTCTCAAATTTGGACTCAATTTCATCATTTCAGGAAGTATTTCATCCTGAAGTTTTCGTTGAATTTTTTCGGTCTCTTTTGAACCGATTAGTTGCAAAATAATTTTTTCAAGATGTGGTCGAAATATAATTCTTTCATTAAGCAAAGTCAGACGACCAGAGATGGCAGGGAAAAGGAATAGCCTTTGATCATAGTAAAACAATGAAAGTATCAATCCGGTCAGGGCTCGCTGATTAACCTCTTCTTCATCAATATCATAGCCATCAAAGAGCAACATAATCTTTTGTTCATCAAAGAAATGAAGCTGGCCAAGGGTTAGAGCGGTGATAAGAAAAGCTTTTTCTAGAGGAGGAATGTGCTCATTACTAAGAAATCTTTTAAAAGCAATAACCTCATCCGCTGAAAGTTTATTTCTAAACCAATAGTGATAGAAAAGGTTGATCAGTTTTTGATGATGTTTCTCCTCTTCAGGTTCTGCCTTTTTGTAAAGTGACGGATTTTCAATTAAGGAAAGAAGTTCTTTCTCTGCATGGAAAGATTCAATCTGAGCAAAATAATCAGAGATATTTTCAATGGAAATCCGAACAAATCCACGCTTTTTCTGATACTCCAGAGAGGTCGAGAATTTCATTTTCAAACTATCAGCGCAACTATCTGCCAATTCAAAAGTGGAGAGTAAAATGTGCTGATATATTTTCTGTCTTTCCGGGTCTGAAATCCCTTCGACGGTATATTTAAGCATGTAACGGTAATTCTGCTCCAAATCAAGCTGTTGATCACTGAATTCTCCCAACCCGTTGGCACTTATCATTTTTTCGAGAAGATCGAAGGCTGGTTTCAATTTTCTGTCAGCAAGAAGCTTACAAATTGTGTCGTGACTATATTTTATTTCCGCTTCGTTCATATTATGCGACTTTTCGACCACAAGTTTAGCCAAATTTACAGATAAATAGTTCTTTGGCAAAATGAGAAAATGAGTGCAGATACTTTTCACTTTCGGAATTCCGGAAGGGGAATCGTCAATTATAACTTTGGGGCTGCATATCAGGCGGATGCAGCCAGGAATAGTACAAAACTCAGATCTATCTATTGACTATTTTCCTGAGATTCGTCTAAAAATACCTTGCCGCATATCTCTTGTTTCTCCTGGTGCTCTGGAATTCATAATTGATCGTGAATTCGTGTGTCCCCGAATTGATCATGTTCTGGTGAAATGAAGTCAAATCAAATGAGTATCCAAATCGTAGCTGAGAATTCACATTGAACTGGAAGGAGAGGGCATATGAATTTTTAAACCTGTAAGTCGCTCCAAACCATACCTTCTCGTAAAGTAGAATGTTCCCTGCAAGGTCGATGTATGAAGGAGTTTGTTCGCTCCATCTGAAAAGAAATGTCGGTTTAAGTTTAACATTATCAGAGATGAAAAAGACATAGCCACCCATGGCGTAAAGGTGCAGAACCTCGCGGTACACTTTTTTGTCAGAGTCGTCAACGATATTATTTTTAAATAACTTCGGCATAGAAACTCCGACGAAAAAAATATCGCTGTGCCAAAGTGCCCCGAATCCGACGTTAGGCAGCATTTTAAAATTTACATTCTGGGCAAAAGAGGGATCCAGTGGATCATTCAATTCAAGATCTGTAAAACGGGCATGATAGGTATTAAAGCCGGCTTTGATGCCCAAAGCCAGGTATTGTCGGGGCTTTAGGAGAATCCTGTATGCGTAGTCAGCATAGACTCCGTTTTGCAGGATTGGACCCCATTTGTCGTTAACAATTGAAAGGCCTAGTCCGACGTTGAACGACTTCATTGGAAGGTGCATCGTAAAAGTATTCGAATTTGGTGCTCCTTCCCAACCCACCCATTGAGCGCGTGACAATGCTGAAATCGTAAGAACACCTGAGATGCCGGCGTAGGCTGGTTGAATCGACAATAAATTGGTCAGATACTGAGTATAGATGGGATCTTGTTGTGCTTTTACAGTTTTTGAGTAACCTGAAAGCAGAATCAGAATCACTGCCGGTAGTAGGACCGGCCGACAAAGGCGAAGTATTTTCATATTCAAAAGGTTAAGGGAGTCCTTTTTAATAGTAAAATGAAAGAATAATAGCTAAATGTTATCTATTTTGAGATGCAAGTCCACCAAATGCATTCAAAAATATTATTTTATAAGTATTTATAATTTAACATGTTACATTTACGAAAATACAAACAACGGAAGGAGCAAGATTGTTCAAAGCAGTACCGATTTGTAAGCATTATTTATGGATGAATATAACTATTTCCAACCATATGGAAGAACATAACTTCTAGAATTTGGAATTACTGTTATCTTCGTAAAATTTTTTATATCAAAAAAGATGTTTTCAGGAATAATTGAAGGGATGGGAACTGTTGTATCCATTATTAAAGATCAGGAAAATGTTCATTTTACACTTAGCTGCGATTTTACCCAAGAGCTGAAAGTGGATCAGAGTTTGTCGCACAACGGTGTATGTCTGACGGTCGTAAGTAAAGATGGAAGTAATTATACTGTTACTGCCATCAAAGAGACGCTGCTCAAAACAAATCTGGGACTCTTAAAGATTGGAGATAAGGTCAACCTTGAAAGAAGCATGAAGATGGATGGCAGGTTGGATGGGCATATCGTTCAAGGACATGTCGATCAAACAGCGAAATGTCATGATGTGGTTGAGTCAGACGGAAGCTGGTATTACACTTTTTCCTATGTTTTTGATCCCGGAAAAGCAAGGCAGGGTTACCTGACAGTTGAAAAGGGATCTGTCACAGTAAATGGCGTAAGCCTGACTGTTGTGAATTCTAAAAAGGACTCCTTTCAGGTAGCAATTATTCCCTATACATACGAACACACCAATTTTCATACTTTTCAAATAGGGAGTGTGATCAATCTCGAGTTCGACATCATCGGGAAGTACCTGAGCAGGTTAGCTGAATTCAGTAAATAGTCTATTTATATGAGTATAATAAATTGATTGACAGACAGATAGAACTTAGGCACAAATCTATCCTTTTCGCCAATTACAAAAAATGAGCAGAATGAGAAAAATGATTCTACAGGGTTCAACACTAGCTGTATTAATGCTTTTGTCAGCATCAGCTATTAGTAAAGAAACAACTGAAGCAAAAGCGGCACGAATTCACAAATCAGTTCTAACAATAGACACACACTCAGATACTCCGCTTAATCTTTTACGGGAGGGATTTTATTTGGGAAAGAGACAGGATCAAGCCTCCTCCGGGACGAAAGTTGATTTTCCCCGAATGAAAGAAGGTGGTCTTGATGCCCAATTTTTTGCAGTTTTTGTGGGCCAGGGCCCTAGAACACCTGAGGGGAATGCCATTGTACAAAAGAAGGCATTGGACATACTCTCCGCAATTCGTAAAAGTGTAGATGAAAACAGCTCGCTGGCAGAAATAGCCCTTACTCCGGATGATGCTTACAGGCTTAAGAACGAAGGGAAGAGAGCCATATATATAGGACTGGAGAATGGGTACGCACTAGCGAATGATATTACCATGGTTCGTAAATATTATAAAATGGGAATCAGATACATCACCCTTTGCCACTCCTATAACAACGATATTTGTGACTCATCAACCGATAAGAAAAAGGGGGCTGAATACCACGGTCTTTCACCTTTTGGCAAGGAGGTGGTAGCAGAAATGAATAGGATTGGAATGATCATTGATGTTTCTCATAGCTCAGATGAAACATTTATGGACGTGATCAAAATGAGCAAAGCCCCAATTATTGCAAGCCATTCCTGTTCACGCGCAGTGTGTGATCATCCAAGAAATCTGACGGATGAGGACTTGCATGCATTGGCTAAAAACGGGGGTGTCATTCAGATGTGCTTTTTATCGGATTATGTCAAGAAGCCGGATCCGAACCCCGGAAGAGACTCAATAATGGCTATTGTAAGCAAAAAATACAACGACTTTCAAGGTTTAGATGATGAACAAACGAAAGCAGCTTACAAAGAATATCGTGAAGCAGGCAAAAAATTTCCGAACAAGCTTGCTACTGTTCAGGATATGGTCGACCATATTGATCACATCGTAAAAGTAATCGGGATTGATTATGTAGGAATTGGCACTGATTTTGACGGTGGTGGGGATTTATCCGGATGCCGGGATGTGAGCCAAATGGGTAATGTCACACTTGAACTTGTTCGCAGAGGATATTCCGAAAAGGATATTAGAAAGATATGGGGTGGGAATTTTATGAGGGTCTTTCGGGAAGTACAAAAATCAGCAAGTCTCTGACTATTATCTGTCTGCCATTAACCAGTAATTGGTTTCAGGATCAACTTCCAAGATTTTTCCCAATCCTTGTTCAGCCTCTTTTCTGGTTTGGTAGCTTTCAACTGAAACCCGGTAAAACCCTCCACGCATCACTGAAACCTCAGCAGGATATCCCTTATTTATAAGCCGATCTGCCTGTTTAACTGCATTCTCCCTTATTTTAAAGCAACCGCCTACAACATGAAATTTGCCATTTGAATGCTGAAAATTGGTAGTCAAGACAGTAGATTTTTCAGGCTTTGAAATTTCCGGTTCATTTACCTTGTGATTGGCAAGAGAAGGAACTGTAAATTGTTCTTTTTCAGCCGATATTGTCGCATCCTTGATATCCTTTGTAGCAAGATTTGCTTCTACTTTAGGTTCAGAAGGAGCAAATGATGGTTCAACTGCAACGCTGGAACTTAGTGGAGTAGGAGTATCGATTGTTGATAACGAAGCTGTATTGGAAATCGGTTGATCGCGGGTCTCTCCTTGTTTGAGTTTTTTATTAAGAGGTAAAAAATAAAGAATAGCTAGAAGCGGCAATCCAATCAGCAAGTATTTTACAACTGAACGATTTCGCTTTTGAGGTTCAGG
>JANYJT010000123.1 GCA_025358395.1 Bacteroidia bacterium | reverse complement strand
TTGTACTGCCAGGTTCCATATCCTGCGCCAATTACCTCATTGAAATGGTTGGACTGTTTTGTAATTGTTGGTGATGATGGGCTACTTAGATTAGATTCATAGGTCTCATTCTCCTCATTGGCAGATAGCTGGAAACCAAATTCCAGGCTGCTCGATTTTCCGGATGGTGTGATAAAGTCCGCATTGATTTGGCTATTGTTGAATTTCTTATTCAATTGAGTAGACTGCAGCATCAGTTCTTCCCCTGTTAACTCAGTGATCAGGTTGAGGTAATTGTCGTTGTAGTTGAGTGTATTCCAGAGCGCCGATACAGAGAAGGATTTATTCAGGGAGCCGAATTGGTGTTCGTAGGTAATATCTGCTCCACCATAGTGACCTTGACGGATATTTCCATTCGTTGCGCTATTTCTGCTTTCAATACTTTGCAGAAGCAACCATTTCTCTGTTTGCCAATCTCCATTGTTTTTTGTTTCAAAAATTCCGGCATTGCCGCTCACCGAAATTTTGTCATCACTAGAAGGCTGATAGTCCATTCCACTCCTGAATCCGGTGTTGGTTCGTTGCGATTTTTGGATACCGGATTGTGTAAAGCGAATATTATCCTTCAGATAATTGGTCACATAGTCCAGATCTCCTTTATTCCTTCTGCGATTGTTGTCAATGCCGGAGAAAAAGCTGAATTTGTCGTATTTGTAATTCAGCAACAGATCCGAAGCATATCCTCCCAAATGATCCGTTGACGCTTGAATAATTCCATTCAATCCGTCCAAAGTGCTTTTTTTCGTGATCAGGTTGATAATACCCCCTGAGCCGGAGGCATCGTATTTGGCTGATGGACTGGTGATCAGTTCAATTTTCTTAACTTCAGTGGCAGATGTGCTTTCCAGTAACTGGGATCCCTTCAAGGATGTCGGTTTCCCGTTGATGTATACCAGGAGATTGGAGTTGCCGTGTATTGCAATATTTCCATCCGGACTTTGAGTGACCGACGGTAGTTTGAACAAAAGGTCGGAAGCTGATCCACCGGCACCAGACAACTGGTTTTCAACATAAATGGTTTTCTTGTCGAGCTGATAAGTGGGCTTTCCTGCGTTTGATATAATTGAGACTTCTTTAATGGCCTGTGATTCAATTTCAAGTGGGATGTTCTCCAGGAGCAATTCATTGACTTTGTCTGCCAGATTAAATGGCTGGGATTTGAATTTTTTGAATCCCATAAAATGAACAGTGATCGTATATCTTCCAGCTTTGAGATTGGTTAGATTAAATTCCCCTTTCGAATTCGTTGCAGTCATCTGAACCGGCAAACTGTCCGGATTCTGGAAAAGCGAAATGGTGGCAAATTCGATGGTTGACCTGGTTTCAGCGTCAATAACCTTTCCTTTGATAAGCGGGAATTTTTCAAGGGCAAAGGAAGATTTAATCAGAAAACTCAGGCCAGGTATAGGTACGGTGCACAGAAAAAGGAGTGCTGAAATGCAAAAAATTCTGCCCATAAAACAGAATAATAATTAGCAAATATTCATTTTTATTTACAAATATAACAAAAAGAATGTGCTAATGTGCTAATGTGCTAATGTGCTAATATGTTTATGTACTCATGAGAGAAATGGGAAGTTTACCTGCAATATGACTAATCATCTTCATAAAATCAAGGTAATTGTTCCACTGCTTTTTAATTAGCACATTAGCATATTAGCACATTAGCACATTAGCACATTAGCACATTCTTACCGGTTCCAGTTCGATGGTAAAGTGCCTGAGTATGGACGCTTCCTTAACAATTTCATATCCGGAAGTGATCGTAAGGCGTCGGTCGAATACATTTTTCAAGGCGGCGGCCACCACTTCGAGATGGAGATTTGTGTAAACCCTCCGGGGAATGGCCAGGCGCATAAATTCAAGTTTTGGATATCGGTTTTCGCGGGTTTGAGGATCACGGTCTGCCATTAAAGTTCCAACCTCAACCGCGCGAATGCCAGCTTCAAGGTATAGTTCGATGGATAACGTTTGTGCGATAAACTCCTCCTGGCAAACATTTGGCAGGAATGCTTTCGCGTCAACAAAAATGGCATGACCACCATAGGGTTTTTGTACTGAAATTCCGTACCCGGAAAGCTGTTCTCCAAGGTATTGTACCTGTCCGATCCTGCTGGTGAGGTAATCATCTTCGACGACCTCCCTGAGTCCGACGGCAAGGGCATTCATGTCGCGGCCTGCCATTCCGCCGTAGGTGACAAAACCTTCGAACATGATGTTAAAAGTACATGCCTGATCGTACCATTCTTTGTTCCTGGTGGCTATGAAGCCGCCAATGTTGACGATTCCATCTTTCTTGCTGCTCATGGTCATGGCATCAGCATAGGAAAACATTTCCAATACAATTTCAGAGATGGTTTTTCTTTCATATCCGGCTTCACGGCGAGAAATAAACCAGGCATTTTCGGCAAACCTGGCCGAATCAAAAACGAGTGGGATGTCGTACTGGTCGGCCAGGGCTTTAACTTCCCGGATATTCTCCATAGACACCGGCTGACCACCCGAGGAGTTGCATGTCAACGTGAGGATGATAAAAGGAATATGATCCTTTGGATGAGTATCCAGCACATTTTTGAGTTGTTCCAGATCCACATTCCCTTTAAATGGATGAAGGTTTTCGGGGTCAAGAGATTCCATGATGGTGCAATCAACCGCTGTAGCATGCCGAAATTCTATGTGTCCCTTGGTGGTGTCGAAATGGGAATTGCCCGGAATGAAGTCTCCATCCTTGACCAACACTGAAAAAAGCACATTTTCTGCGGCCCGGCCCTGGTGCGTTGGAAGTAAATAGTCGAATCCGAACATATTTTTTATCGTCTCTTTCAAGTGGTAAAAGGAAGAGGATCCGGCATAACTCTCATCGCCGGTCATGATGGCAGCCCATTGAGAATCGCTCATGGCTCCGGTACCGCTATCGGTCAAAAGGTCAATATATACCTGTTCACTCCTGAGATTAAATAGGTTGTATTTTGCTTCCCTGATCCACTTTTCCCGTTCTGCGCGCGTGCTGCGGTAAATTGGTTCTACCATTTTGATTTTATAGGGTTCAGCGGCGAGGAGGTTCATAGGAAAGTGACTAAAGTGACTAAAGTGAACTAGAGTGCCTAAAGTTAGGCATTTGAGGTAAATTAAAATATGAAGTTCGTCATACCCCCAAAAGAGTACTTGGAGTACTTGGAGTACTTAGAATACTTAGAGTACTTGGAGTACTTAAAGTGAGGGAGATTTTCGACTCCAATCATGGGAGTCCACACTTTAATTACTCCAAACTTTAAGTACTTTAAGTACTTCTTCACATCTCATGCTTCTCTGGCTTCGCGCACCCCTCCTGGTATTCGGCGATGATCTTTCTGACTTGCTGCGGCGCAACCCGTCCATACACCTTTTCGCCAACCATCACTACCGGTGCAAGCCCGCAGGCTCCGACACACCGCAGGCAATTGAGGGAGAATTTCCCATCAGGGGTCGACTGACCGACCTCAATATTGAGCTGCCTTTTTATTTCGAGAAGGATCTGTTCGGCCCCACGAACATAACAGGCGGTGCCCATGCAAACGGAGATCGGAAACTCGCCCTGTGGCAGCATGTTGAAAAAGGAGTAAAAAGTTACGACTCCATATACTTTTGCAACAGACATATTGAGCTCATGGGCAATGTGTTCCTGCACTTCGGCAGGGAGATAGCCTAGTTTGTGCTGGGCTTCGTGAAGGACATTGATCAGTTCTCCTTCATTGTTGTCGAAAGAGGAACAGATCTCCTTGACTATTTCAATGGTTCTTTGGGATAACTTTATTTTTGGCATGGTAAAAATCTTTAATTATATATTTTGTATCAAATTATTGGTCATGTTGTGATGGGTTCGTAAAGACGCATAATTATGCGTCTCTACCTGATGATACGCCTATATCTGCTGATGTGCTTGTAAAGACGCATAATTATGCGTCTCTACCTGATGATACGCCTATATCTGCTGATGTGCTTGTAAAGACGCATAATTGTGCGTCTCTACCTGATGATACGCCTATATCTGCTGATGTGCTTGTAAAGACGCATAATTATGCGTCTCTACTGCGGTCGAAATATTCGGTGTGCAACAGATGGTGCGCCTTTTCACTCATCGGAGCATCCAAAAACTCTTCGTACAATTTTGTGATGTAAGGATTTTCATGCGATTTTCGGACCGGTTTTCCTGCATCTTCACGGTAAAGAGCCATCTGGCGTTTTTTCAGGATCTCTGCATCCCCATGGTGGTAAGGTTGTCCGCCGCCACCGATGCATCCGCCCGGGCATGACATGATTTCGATGGCATGAAACTGGCTCTTGCCCTGCTGAATATCCTCCAGCAACTTCCTTGCATTGCCCAGTCCATGGGCGATTCCAATGTTGATGGGTAAGCCGTCGAAGTCGATCGTCGCGTGTCTAAGACCCTCCATTCCCCTAAGTTCGGTGAAATCCAGACGAGCTAATTTTTTGCCGGTAAATACTTCATAGGCCGTACGAACAGCTGCTTCGATCACTCCTCCGGTAGTACCGAAAATAACTCCGGCGCCTGTAGATTCACCCATCGGATGGTCGAATTCCTCATCCGGAAGTGATTTAAAATCAATATTGGCCAGATTGATCAGTTGTGCCAGCTCACGGGTGGTGAGTGCAAAGTCTACATCCGGATTGCCGTTGACGGAGAACTCTTCGCGGCTGCATTCGTATTTTTTGGCGACACAAGGCATGATGGAAACCACCACCAGATCTTTTCGGTTGATGCCGATTTTGTCGGCAAAATAAGTTTTGGCAATAGAGCCGAACATCTGTTGCGGAGACCTCGCGCTAGAAGGAATATCTTTCAGATCCGGAAACTGATGCTCGAAAAATTTCACCCAGGCAGGACAGCACGAGGTAAGCATCGGAAGTTTTACCTCTTTATCTCCGCCAAGGAAAGCAGTCAGCCTGTTGAGCAATTCTGTTCCTTCTTCCATAATGGTCAGGTCGGCAGCAAAGTCAGTATCGAAGACGTAATTGAACCCAAGGCGGCGCAGGGCGGCGGCCATTTTGCCGGTGACCAGGGTGCCAGGCTCATCGCCGAACTCTTCGCCAAGGGCAGCACGAACGGCTGGTGCAGTCTGAACGATCACCGTTTTCTCCGGATTTGACAACGCCCTGATGACGGCGCCAGTATTGTCTTTCTCCGTGAGAGCACCGGTAGGACAAACAGCCACGCACTGTCCGCAATAGGTGCAGACGGAGTGGTCGAGGTTCATCTCAAAAGCAGGAGAAATCACCGCGTTGAAACCCCTGTTGATGGCTGAAAGCGCTCCGACAGACTGTATGTCATTGCACATCATTTCGCATCTGCGGCACCTGATGCATTTGTCCAGTTCCCGGATAATGGCAGGAGAAGTATCTTCGCGGAAAGTAGATTTTTCTCCTTCGAAATGTATCTCTCTGATGCCCAGATGCTGCGCCATACTCTGCAGGTCGCAGTTTCCGGCTTTGGCACACTTCAGGCAGTCTGTCGGGTGGTCTGAAAGAATGAGTTCAACGACGGTGCGTCGTGCATGGATGGCTCTCATGGAGTGGGTTTTCACCACCATTCCTTCGGCAACGTCTGTGCAACAGGCAGGTGCGAGGTTTCTACGTCCTTCTACTTCGACCACGCATACCCTGCATCCTCCGGGTTTGTTTTCTATATTGAGGTCCTCCAGCTTCATGTAGCAGAGGGAGGGGATTTTTATCCCTATCCTGGCTGCAGCCTGGAGAACTGATGTCCCCTTCTCGACTGTGACGGTTCTATTGTCTATTGTAAGATTGATCATATCCATAATTGAAATTTTTAAGAGACGCTTACTGCATCAAATTTGCATTTGTCATAACATACCCCACATTTGATACAAATTGCATTGTCGATGAAATGAGGAGACCTTTTTTCTCCCGTGATGGCCCCAACCGGACAATTTCTGAAGCAGAGGGTACACCCTGTGCATTTTTCGTTTTCGATGCTGTATTTAACCAGCGACTTGCACTGTCCTGCCGGACATTTATGATCCCTGACGTGTGCAAGATATTCATCGTAGAAATTGTCGAGTGTCGAGAGAATCGGATTTGGAGAGGTTTGGCCTAGTCCGCAGAGGGAGGTGTCTTTGATCACTTTGCAAAGCGAGCGAAGTCTGGTGAGATCCTCTTCAGTTCCAAGTCCTTTGGTGATTTTTTCCAGAATCTCGAATAGACGTTTGTTGCCGATTCGGCAGGGCGTGCATTTTCCGCACGACTCATCGAGGGTGAATTCGAGGTAGAACTTCGCAATCGAGACCATGCAATCGTCTTCGTCCATGACAATCATACCTCCGGATCCCATCATGGAACCAGCCGATATCAGGTTGTCATAATCGATCGGTGTATCCAGGAAAGAGTTGGTCAGACAACCTCCTGAAGGTCCGCCGGTCTGAACAGCCTTAAATTTTTTGCCTCCCTTGATGCCTCCGCCAATGTCGAAAATAACTTCGCGAAGGGTAGTACCCATCGGCACTTCAATCAGTCCGACGTTGTTGATTTTCCCTGCCAGGGCAAAAACTTTGGTTCCTTTTGATTTTTCGGTTCCAATGCTGTTGTAAAAGGATGCTCCTTTGTTGATGATCACCGGAATACTGGCAAGTGTCTCTACATTATTCACGGTAGTAGGTTTGCCCAGATACCCTGATTCGGAGGGGAAAGGTGGTTTAAAAGTTGGTTCGCCACGTAATCCTTCCATGGAGTGAATCAATGCTGTCTCCTCGCCGCAGACAAATGCCCCGGCGCCATACCGAAGCGTGATATCAAAGGAAAATGGGGTTCCAAAGATCTCTTCTCCTAGCAATCCGTATTCGCGTGCCTGGTTGATTGCTGTTTTAAGTCGTTGAATAGCAAGCGGATATTCGGCGCGGATATATACCAAACCTTTTGATGATCCGGTACAATACCCGCAGATAGCCATCGCCTCGATGACTGAATGAGGATCACCCTCGAGAATGGAGCGATCCATGAAGGCTCCGGGGTCTCCTTCATCTGCATTGCAAACAACATATTTCTGGTCGGCAACAGATTTGGAAGTGATCTCCCACTTGAAGCCTGTTGGAAAGCCGCCGCCGCCTCTGCCGCGTTGACCGGAAAGTTTAATCTCATCGATCACCTCCTGCGGAGTCTTCCTGCTCAGACAGTCAGCCAAAGCGGCATATCCGTCACGGGCAATGTATTCATCTATATTTTCAGGATTGATGACGCCGCAATTCCGCAGGGCTATGCGCACCTGTTTTTTGTAGAATTCCATCTGACCGGATTCGCTGACCGGCTTGTCGGTTTCAGGATCCAGGTAGAGCAGGTGAGTAACCTGACGCCCTTTGACAAGATGTTCCGCTACAATTTCGACGGCATCTTCCGGCTTTACCTGAACGTAGAAGGTATTATCCGGAAGGACTTTGACGATGGGTCCCTTTTCACAGAATCCAAAACATCCGGTCATGACAACCTGAACCTCATCGTTCAAATCGTGCTTTTCGACCTCAGCCAACAAATTGTCCCTGATCTGTTCACTTTCTGATGCTTTGCAACCGGTTCCTCCACATACCAGGAGGTGCATTTTATAATCAGCCATAACAGTTGATGAAATTGTTTAATTGTCTATTGTCCGGTAGTTTACTGGCAAAATGCCATCTACCAATTCATTGTGAATAATGTATTTCTCAATAATTTCGGTAGCCCTGAATTTATCCACATCGCCAAAGACG
Source organism: Bacteroidia bacterium (assembly GCA_025358395.1). The sequence goes on along the minus strand of JANYJT010000123.1, from coordinate 8,323 downwards.
ATGGGTTCTTTCCCGGGTACTTTTACCTCTATAGTAGGTTCCGCATAACAATAACCCATGCAGCCGGTTTGGGTAACAACTGCTTCAATGGACTGCTGTTCAAGCTCATCCATCAGGAAATTCATGATCTCTTTGGCTCCGGAAGCGATGCCACACGTCGACATGGCAACTTTGATCCGGACAATATTTTCAGCATTGTTGCCATTTTCGCGAAGCTTAATTTTCGCTTGCATGCCTTCTCTTAATTGCCGAAGGTCGTCGAGGGATTTGATTTTGTTCATATGCAATGAATTATGAATGATGTATTTAACTTCAATAAGTACGTTCTTTACTTTATCCTTTATCCTTTTTACTTGTTTTACTCTTCCGCTTGTATTTCCCTTAAGTTTTCTGCAACCATGTCCCTTAGAAATCTTCTTATTTCCTGGTTGTTATCTTGAGAGTATCCTATGATGTCCCGGATCTCCTTCGTGTCGAATTGGTAAGAGCCGAATGGCGTTTTATGTTCATACACCAGGTGCAGTTCAGGAAGACCCGTTGTCAACAGTACCAGAACATCGCCAATTTCGCCCAGAGGCAAACGGTCGGCGTGGCTCAACTTAAATGAGGCCTCCAGCCTGGTTCCTCTTCCGGGCACGGAATCGAGCGAAAAGCTACCACCTGCGCGTTCAGCATTCATTTTAATCAGCGGTAATCCCAGTCCTACTTTTCGGGATGTCCGGGAGGTGAAAAACGGGTCGATGGCCTTTTGAAGAATCTCTTCATTCATCCCAGATCCATTGTCTTTGATGAAAAGCTGATAACGATCATTTTTGGCATCCTCGAAGATGGCTATCTCGACGGACTTCGCCTCTGCACGAGCAGAATTTTCTACAAGATCAAGTATGTGTAAAGCAATGTTTTTCATACCGTTCTTGTATTCCTTCCTTCGATGCCTCTCAAGGCCTTTATAATTTCTGCAAAGGATAAATCATTGACCTCGAACAAGGTATATCCAGAACCAATGGATGCAAGTGAATGCGCATCAGAGGATTTTAATACAGGTATATCCGCAGAAATATTGAATTTTTCCCTTATATCCATCTCTGTACTATGCCTCATAATCCCCATGGCATCGCATTCAAGACCCCAGGGAAGGAATCCAAGCTGATTGAATAATCCGAACATCGGCCTTTCAATATGGGCAGGCACAAATAGTCCGCCCAACCGATGAACCTCCTGTTCTACCTGGTCTATGCTTTGGTCCAGCGCCACATTTAGGTACCCTTCTATCATTCTGATGATTTTTTCATCGTTGTCGACCAAAACCTGATATCCGAAATTTTCAGGTTGAAAAGGAATCCATGGCAGGTGGCTATCCAGGTAACCCTGAAACTGTCCGAGCGTTTTAAGATCTTCAAAATAGGCCAGGCAGTGAACCTCCTCCCGGGTGGTTACTTCCGCACCCAACAACACAGATAAACCTTGCTCTTCAGCCAACTCTTTGACCAGTTTGCATTGCAAGGTCGAATTATGGTCAGTGATACCGATCAAATCAATGCTTCTTTCTTTTGCCATACCGACAATTCTCGAAGGACTCATTTCCAGATTTGCACAGGCCGAGAGGACTGTATGGATATGGAGATCAGCCTTGAACTCCCTCATCGCGCAGTTTTTATCTTCTGATACAACAATCCGGCAATTTCAAATGTCGACAAGGATGTTCCAAGAACAGGAATGCCCTCCTGGTTGCTATGATCCAGTGCACTTTGTTCAGGGACCAAAGAACTCACCAACAAGATGCAGGATAATTCCTTCAAAGATGCTATGGCAACAACATTTCGGTGTGTTTGTAAGGTTATCCAAACATTTCCTTCCCTGGCATTCCCCATCACATCACTCAATAAATCTGACACATAACCTCCCGTTATTTCACGGTTAAGGTGTTTTTCGTCAGAGAAAACCACTAGGTTTAACTCTTTGACCAATTCAGAAACCTTCATTTCGTCGTCCTCTTTTATTACAATCCGCGTTAAATCGTCCTTCTCCCCATCTTTTTTCCAGGTTGAGGAAAGCTTTTTCTACCCTGATTTTTCCTTCGTTCTGCCATCTTTGCTGAAGGAAAATACAATCCGACATTTTGGCCTGTCCCTGGACCATGTCTTCTGCAAGTGCCTGGCAATTTGGTGCGCCACAAGCGCCACAATCGATGCCGGGCAGAAAACAGATGATTCGTTGGGCTTTGCTCATTTTCTCCATGGCTTTACCGATGTCAACGTCCAGTCGGAAGGCATTGTGGGGTTCTATTTCATCGATGACCAAACTTTGAGCCAATGCGCTCTTGTCCAGATTCTCAGGTAATTTTTTTTCCTTGTAAGTTAAGTATTTTTTTGATCTTTGCTCGAGTCTTTCTGTAGTAGTGAATCTGTTTCCTGTCATCAGGATTCCCCCGGCACAACTTTGGTCGCAGGCACGCATTTCCAGGAAGTCGAATCCTTTGACTTCATCTTTTTCGAGCCGGTCGAGAAATTTCACCACGCTGTGGATCCCATCGATGGCGATCGCTCTGTTGCCAAAACCGGAGGATTCACCTCTTGAAGTGCTCCAAAGAATACCTTCCCTGGTAAGATTTTCTCGTTGCTGCTTTGTATCGCCAGTATCCTCCCATTTAATTGCTTGCCTTACCCTGTTGTAAAAGTCGCTCATGCTGATGATCCCACTGACCACCGATGGCTCATCCCCGACAGGACTTTTAACAGCTGCGATTTTGGCGGCACAGGGCGTGATATAGAATATGCCAATCTCCTCTTTTTTTGCACCTTCGTCCATCAGCGACTGGAGTATGAAGTGGGCCGCCAGATCGTGCGGGGCTTTTATCGGGATAATACTGTCGATCAGAGATGGATATTTTATTTGGATCAACCTGACCACTGCCGGACAAAAAGCCGAAATGCACGGTTTCGAAGTTTGATTTTCCTGAAGAAATTCTTTGATCAGGTCAATGAGGATTCGTATTGGCTGCTCAACTTCCATCAAATGGGTAAATCCCAAATCCATCATAGCCCGGTAAATTTGCTCCTCTGATATTTTATCGGGAAACTGTCCAATCATGACAGCAGGAAAAAGAGCAATCCGGTATTTGTAATCCTGAAGCATTTTCAGGTCGTTCTGTTTGATGTAGAAGGCTTTGGCAGGGCAGGCTCTCATGCACTGGCCACAATCGATGCAACGCTCCTGAATGATCATGGCTTTCCCTTCCCTGATGCGGACTGCCTCAGTCGGACATACCCGCATACAATGGATACATCCGATGCACTTGGCCTCGTCAATCTGAATTGCATGATGTATTACGCCCTTTCCCATTCTATCTCTTTTTTCTCAACTTTAAGTACTCCAAACTTTAAGTACTCCAAACTATTTGTTTTCAAAACTCAAAATTCATTGTCACGGTAGTACCAACACCCGGTGTGCTTTCTATCTGCAGTTCATCCGCATTTTTCTTCATGTTGGGAAGTCCCATTCCCGCGCCAAATCCCATTTCACGAACTTTTGGTGAGGCAGTGGAAAAGCCGGCTGTCATGGCACGGCTAATATCGGCAATTCCCGGACCTTCGTCCTTCAAAGTTGCCAATATCAGATGGTCGCTTACCTTAACATTTACGACTCCGCGATAAGCATGAGCGGCAATGTTCACCTCTCCTTCATACAATGCTACGACGGTGCGCTTGATTACCTTTGGATCTATGTTCAATTGCTGGAGTCTCTTTTTTGTTTCACTTGAAGCAGTGCCGGCACTGTCGAAATCTCCACCCCTGATGTTAAACTTTAGCTCTATCATGATTTAATAAAGCGGCTTTAATCCGTTGGCATAAAGGATTCCTGATGCCTTGAACATAGAATAGGGTGATTCGATGATGACCATGTTAAGAGCGTTGGCAAGATCCACAATATTTGCAGAGACCTTTTTGTTACGAACGACAACCAGATAATGAATTTCAGCAACTTCGGCGGTTCTAATGATTTGAACATTGGCAAGACCGGTGATAAGCAGAATATTCTCCGCATCCAGGGTCAAAACATCACTCATCAAATCGGAACTAAAGGCATGTGAAATGTCGTCAGAAATTCTTTGATGTCCACATATTATTTTAGCCTCCAGAAGCTGAGTAATTCTATCTATTATCATTATAATCAGTATTTTAATCAATAATAAAATAGTAATTAAATTATTGAAAAACTTTGTTCAAATGTCCGAAAAAGCATCCAATGAAAAAAATCGTTTGGTCTGTTTTTTATTATTTAAAATCTTTCAAAACAAATAGTTCCGGTCATATCAATTGTTGAAAATTTATACAGTTTCTGAAAACTGTAATTGAAAAACTGTAAAACGGAATAATGGATAGAAATTTGTAATTTAGGAGTTTCAAAGCCAGACAATTTATGATTTACGAACAAAATGCTTTTCTATCGGGCTTAATCAAGGATCCGGTTTTGTCATATAAAATTATTGACATTTTACCTTTCCCCATCAATTACCGCGATTCAGAGGGTTTTTATATCACTTGTAACAAGGCATTTGAAAGGTTAGTTGGCGTTGGCAGGGAAGAATTGATCGGGAAATCCTACCTGGAATCCCAACCCACGGATGTGGATGAGATGATGGAGATGAGGGACAAGGAGTTGTTCGAGTCTGCCACCGATATCGTTTACGAGCATCAGTTCAAGACTGCTGATGGCAAAACGCACGAGATGCTTGTCTATAAATCTGCCATTCGTAACGATTCCGGGGCTTTTGAGGGCATCGTCTCTTCTTTGTATGATGTGTCAGATCGCAGAAAAGCCGAATTGAAGTCCGAAAAGGCCAAAGAAGCTTCCGTGATTGCTTCAGCCATGCTTCAGAAGATCAGGGCAGGTATTGTCATTGTGGACCATCATCTGAAAGTGATTGATTGCAACGAATCTTTTGCCCATCTGATGGGGGAGGAGGCCGAAGAATTGTATGAGGCAATTCCCGGTTTGCAAGGAGCCGATATCAAGGAGCTGGTGCCGGAAATTGTTGGCAAGATGTTCGCCGGACTCCTTCATACCGGAGAGGAAATGTTGGAGCGGGACCTGACCTATAAGAATAAGCTGCTTCATATTTCGATCGTTACCATTTATAAGAACAGAGTAGTAGGAGCAATCATCCGAAACCTTTCTTCACCGAAACTGGTAAGGGAGGAGATCATCAGCCGTGCGATGAAGGTAACCAGGCAAAACATTGAAATGGTGCAGCAGGTAGCTACCTTGTTGGCTGAAAATGCCGCCCAGACTGAAGATATGCTCAATTCTATAGTAGCTGCCTACAAATACGGGGAAGACAGAAAGGATGAGTGAGTTTCACATCGAAATAGATTTTAACCAGAAGCATCCTTCCGGACAAATAGTATGCGGGGATGTTTTCATTTCCAAGAAGATCAAAGAGGATGGCCGCACCATCCTCGTACTGTCCGATGGAGTCGGCCATGGCGTGAAAGCCAATGTGCTCGCCACCATGACAGCCACCATGGCTTTGAACTATACCGTTTTATACAAACGACCCGAGGCGGCTGCCCGCATCATCATGGAGGCATTGCCAAGGGATAGTGACGGAGTTAAAACGTATGCGACTTTTACCATCATCGAACTTGAGAGTGATGGGATGGTGCGTATCGTCAACTACGACAATCCCAAAAGTGTTATTACCAGGAATGGTGTTCCATTCACCCCGACCAAGGAGTATCTTCTCAATATCAAAGGGATAGAGAATATTGGCAAAGTATTGAGATGCAGGGAGTTCCGTGCCATGAAGGAAGACCGGATCGTCTTTATGACCGATGGGATCACGCAATCGGGGATGGAGAACGAAAAGGTAAAGATGGGCTGGGAGCAGGAAAGTGTGGAGGCGTATGTGGTTCAGCAGCTGGCAAGGGCCGGTGATATTTCTGCAAAGCGCCTAAGCAAGAAAGTATTGAACAAAGCCATCCAAAACGATGGATTTCACCTGGTGGATGATGCCAGTTGCGGAGTGATCTATTTCAGGGATCCGAGAGAGATGTTATTGATAACCGGCCCCCCATTCTTCAAAGCCAAAGACCACGATTTCGCCCAAAGAATTCAGGATTACAAGGGAATCAAAATTGTATGCGGCGGAACAACAGCCGAAATCATAGCCCGCGAGTTGAACGAGGAGATAGAAACAGAGATATCACTCAGCAATCCGTATGCCTTACCAAAATACGCCATAGCCGGCTTTCACCTTGTTACAGAAGGAATACTGACCATCGGGAAAGTGGAGGAGTTGCTGGAAAATTACGACAGTGAAATAAGATACGGCAACTCGCCTGCAGAGGAGATCGTGAAGCAATTGATGCAGCACGACCGCATCGTGGTCCTGGTTGGAACCCGCATCAACTGGGCACACCACGATCCAGATCAGCCAATCGAGATGGAGATACGGAAGTTTGTAGTCAAACGTATTGTGAAATTGCTCGAAGAAAAGTTCTTCAAAGAGGTGGTGATCAATTTCTATTAGCTTATTACACCTGACAGGTTTTCAAAACCTGTCAGGTGTAATAAGCTAAGAAGAAAGAATGTGAATGGTATCCAGCAGCTTGGTGTTCACGGCTTTATCGTACTTGATTGCCCTGTTGAAAGGGGTTAATTCGATCGAATCGTTGGCGATGCCGACCATCACACTTTTTTGGTCGTCCAGGAGTGCCTCAACAGATGCTACGCCGAGCCGGCTTGCCAGAATCCTGTCGTAAGCAGTAGGAGAACCGCCGCGTTGAATGTGGCCAAGCACAGTTACCCTGACATCATATTGTGGAAAATTCTCTTCCACCAGCTTGGCAATATTGAAGGCGCCACCAGCCTTTTCCCCTTCAGCAACCAAAACGATAGAGGAGTTTTTGCTTTTCCGGTAGCCCGATTTGATGTAATTTTCTAAAGTTGTGATATCCGTATCCGTTTCGGGTATCATCACCGCTTCGGCACCTGAGGCGATCCCTCCATTAAGAGCAAGAAAACCTGCATCACGGCCCATCACTTCGATGAAGAAAAGACGCTCATGGGCGGTTGCCGTATCCCTGATTTTATCGACAGCTTCAATAATTGTGTTCAGGGCCGTATCATAACCAATCGTGAAATCGGTGCCAAAAAGGTCGTTGTCGATCGTTCCGGGTACGCCCACAATGGGAATTCCAAATTCCTGGGCAAATATGCGGGCGCCGGTAAAAGTACCATCACCACCGATTACGACCAGGGCATCGATACCCTCTTCCCTGAGATGGTTGTAAGCTATTTCGCGTCCCTCTCTTAAATGAAACTCCTTGCAGCGTGCAGATTTAAGAATTGTTCCACCCAGCTGAATGATGTTGCTGACATCACCGGAGGCCATATTTTTGAAATTTTTCTCAATCAGTCCTTTGTATCCCTGGAAAATGCCTACGACTTCTCGTTGGTAGAAGATCGCAGTTCTGACCACAGCTCTCACGGCGGCATTCATCCCGGGGGCATCACCACCGGAAGTTAATACGCCGATTTTCCGAATCGGATTATCCGCATAATCGTCTTGAAGTGGTGATCTGTATACTTTGTTCATATTGTTTTTTTGCAAAATTAGAAATGAAAACTGTTGGGAAGAGGTTTTAAAGTTATGTTTCTTTAAACTTTTTTCTTATTCTCCATCTTTATCAAATGATCGGCAACCTCTTCAAGAAGCTTTTTGGGTGTAGATGTAGCACCGCAAATCCCCACAGAATCAATGCTTTCTAACCATTTTGATTGAATCTCATTCAGGTCTGAAATGAATTTTGTGTTTGGGTTGACAGATAAACAAATGTCGAACAGCATTTTACCATTTGAACTTTTTTTCCCGCTGACGAAAAGTACCAAATCAAAACGTCCTGCAAATTTTTTTATCCCCGGAATTCTGTTTGCTACTTGTCTACAGATCGTGTCATGAATTTTAACGGGCACTCTTACAGACTTATTTTTGAGCACGACTGTGAGATGATGCAACCCTTCCAATCCTTTGGTTGTCTGAGAATACAGTACAATTGGACGGGCAAAATCTAGCTGCGCCAGGTCTTCAATCCCTTCTACCACGATGGCTTCACCATTGGTCTGACCAACGAGACCGTTCACTTCGGCATGGCCCTTCTTGCCATAAATCACCAGTTGGGTATTGTCATTGATGCCACTTTCGTAGCTTTTGAGAATCCTTTTCTGAAGTTTCAACACAACAGGACAGGTCGCATCGATCAATTTGATGTTGTGCGACTGGGCATACTTATAAATTTCCGGAGGTTCGCCATGTGCACGC
>JANYJT010000112.1 GCA_025358395.1 Bacteroidia bacterium | reverse complement strand
AGCCGGTAGGGATACCTGTCGGTCATCTGTTTGGCATTCGGACAGGTCAATCTGTGAATTTTGATCCCTTCGCGAATGGTGACAAATCCAAATATGTCATCTCCAAAAATAGGATTGCAGCAAGAGGCCAGCTTGTAGATGACATTCTTCAGGTCATTGTCGATCACCAGAAAATCATCGCCCGAATCAAATGATAGCTCCTTAATTTCTGATGGTGCCAATATTTCAGATAGACGCTCTTTGGGACTCTCCTCTTCATGTTCCGTGATAACCTCTTTGATCCCCAATGGATCAATCTTGCCACTAGAGATCTGGAAATATAATTCTGAAGCCAGTTTTAGCTTGTAGTGCTTCAGCAGATCGCGGATCACCTGATCGTTCAGTTCTATTTTCCAGTTCTTAAATTTTCGGTGCAGAATCTCTTTGCCATTTTCAGATTCGCGCTTCTGCTCCTCGTTCAGACTGGCTTTAATTCGCGACTTGGCTTTTGAGGTGACCACAAATTCGAGCCAGTCGAGCTTTGGCTTCTGATTGTTTGAGGTTTCAACGGTAGGCTGGTCGCCATTTTTCAACTGGTATTTCAATGTTACCAGTTTGCCGTTGACTTTCCCTCCAACGCAATGGTCGCCGATGTGAGAGTGTATTTCGTAAGCAAAATCGAGCAAAGTCGCGCCAGCCCTCAGTTTAATCAGGTCTCCTTTGGGTGTGAAGACAAATATCTCATCGTCGTAAATATTGACCTTGAAATCTTCAATAAAATCTGCCGGACTCAGCAACGGGTTTTCAAGAACCTCACGAATGTTTTTCAGCCATTCGTCCAACTCCTTTCCGCCGGCTTTCCCCTCCTTGTATCGCCAATGCGAGGCCAGTCCGTTTTCGGCGACATCATCCATCCTCCGGGTACGAATCTGCACTTCCACCCATTTTTTATCAGGGCCAAGCACAGTGGTATGCAGCGACTCATAACCATTCGATTTTGGGAATGTGATCCAGTCACGCAGTCTTTCGGGATTCGAAAGATATTCTTCAGTGACCACAGAGAACACCTGCCAGCACTCGGCTTTCTCATTTTCGGGTTTTGAATTCAGGATGACCCGGATGGCAAAAAGATCGTATACCTCGTGAAAATCGACCTCCTGTTTTTTCATCTTGCTCCAGATGGAGAAAATCGACTTGGTACGGGCTTTCATTTCGAAATCAAAACCGCGGCTTTTCAGTTTTTTCTCAATCGGTTTGACAAAAGCCGAAACAAAATTGGCCCTTTCGATGGTTGTCTCCTGCAATTTTTCAACAATATGCCGGTACTCTTCGGGATGCAGGTATTTAAGTGAAAGATCCTGTAACTCAGAGTTTATTTTGTACAATCCCAGTCGGTGTGCAAGTGGTGCATACAGATGCCAGGAATCGATCGATATGCGCTGCTGAAGCTCGACCGGCAGATTGTCAAGCGTGCGCATATCCTGAAGCTGATCTGCAATTTTGATCAGGATTACACGTACATCGCCTGAGAGTGCCATCATCAGCCGCCTGAAATTCTCACTGTGAATAGCAATATTGTCAGTATTCAGAGAGTTGATTTTGATGATCCCTTCCAAAATCTCGGCCACACCGGCCCTGTACTCCTTTTTGATATCAGAGGCTGAAAATGAAATTTCCGGCTTGTCAAAAACATTGTGCAACAAGCAAGCTACCAATGAGTCTGTCGAAAGCCCCAGTTCCAGCACTGAAATTCTGCCAACAGAAATTGAATGCTGAAGTATATACTCTCCATTTTCCCATTTGGACTCTCCCAGCGATAGAATCGCATGATCCATAGCTTTTTGCACCATGGGAAGATCCGCCTCCGGAATCTGGACTGTGCAATCTTTCATCAGAGTCTTAAAACTTTCTAAAAATGTATTAATGCCTGAAGATTCCATAACATGATATTATTCTATCTCAGAAGTTCCATATCCCCGAAAAATTGGGGAAGGTGAAAATCGGGTTCCGGAGCTTCAATGCTGCTCCAGGAGAGAAAATGAGCCTTCCTTGATAAGTCGCCACATTTATAGAAGTTCGCCTTGAAAATGCCGCCCGGCTTTAGTCCAAGCAACTCCAAAGGTATTGCCACCATCAATTCCCAATCAAAACTCGCCCCTTCTTCCGGCATTTTCCGCTTTTTTATACCCGGAAAACGCAAAATTTGTTTCAGTTGGTCCCGGTCAAGGAATTCTCTTTCGTATTTGGTTCCAAAGGCGGAAAGACAAACGCCCAAGGCATTGAACTCGAAATTTCGATAAACAATATCTGATTGATTTTTGGTATTCATTTCGATATCCTGGCAAAAGAAGAACTCAACGCAAGAGTCTTGCCAAACCGGTTGCTGATCAATCGTAGATACGGCCCTGAAATAGTCCCCATTTATCTCATAATGAAGCCACAAATATACTTTTGAATATCCGGCAAAAATTCGAACCAATGGTTGGAAAGGATATTCCTGCCAATTCGCTTTGTCGATGAGTGCAGCAGACCCTGCCCGCTTTAATTCACTGGCCTGGGCATGGTAATCTGAAAGTAAAGGTTCTCCCAAATAGGGAATTAGCATTTTTTGCCTGGCAAAATTATTCATATCCGGCTTTTGAAATAATGTGAGAGTAATATTAATTCAAAAAGGCATCAAAAAAAAATGCTATTTTTAGATGGATTTTATGCCATTCCTTATGATCCGCAAATGGGCCATCCGCTTCTCGATCTTACTAGCCATTTTAGGGCTGGCATTTTTTATTTTCGTACTGTGGATCAATCTGGAAGTCACCAAAATTGGCAAGCAATATACCTATGATTCTGTCAATGCCATCCCGCACAACCATTGCGCTATGGTTCTTGGTACAAACAAATATATCTCTACCGGAAAAATAAACCTCTACTATTCGTATCGGATTCAATCGGCCGTTCTACTTTTTAAGAGTAAAAAAATCGATTATATCATAGTCAGCGGAGACAACAAATTCAAGAGCTACAACGAACCGGTCTCCATGTTCAATGATCTGGTTGAAGCAGGTATTCCGAAAGATCGTATCGTTCTGGATTATGCCGGATTCCGCACCCTCGACTCAGTTGTTCGTTGCTACATGGTTTTTGGCCAGCATCAGTTTACCGTCATTTCACAGCCTTTTCACAACCACAGGGCCGTTTTTCTCGGACGAAAAAGGGGTTTGGAAGTGATCGCGTTCAATGCCGCGGATATAAATGGAAGACCTTCCATTAAAGTAATTTTGAGAGAAATCGGTGCCAGGGTATTGCTTGCATATGACCTGTTAGCCGGCACTCAGCCACATTTTCTGGGAGAACAGATTAAAGTTCCGAATTGAAATAAATGTGGAAAATGGGAAATATCGAAATTTCCGCATTTTCACATTTCAGAATTGTTATGGATAATTCTTATAAAAATATCAAGGAGGCAGAAGCGATGTTGCTCAATGTGGGGACATTGCTGATGAGTTCCGGTGCCAGTACAGGCAGGGTCAGAACAACTGTGAACCGCATTGCTGATGCCCTGGGGTACAACATTGAATTGCTGATTACGAACCGTTCATTGATGCTCAAGGTCGTTGATGAACAAGCAGATCATTTTACGGCAAGTTTAAAACGCACTTCTCCGCACGGTGTCAATTTCAGGGTGGTTTCAGGTATCAGCAGAATGAGCTGGAAAGTGATTGAAGAGAGCTGGTCGATACCACAAATCAATGCGGAATTAGATCGCCTGGTTGCCTTGCCTCATTATCCACGATTCATCATCCTGTCATCTGTGGCACTTGCCGGAAGTTCATTTTGCGCCCTCTTCGGCGGTAAGGGTATTGAGCTGGTGGTTGCCTTCATAGCAACTTTTCTGGGCTTATTTGTCCGGCAGGAAGCCTTGAAAATTCGATTTAATCCTTATGTGGCGATATTTTTTGCCTCATTTTCCGCCTCTATCTTATCAGGATTATCAGTGAAAATCGGATTAGGCAACTCGCCCGATCTGGCTTTTGCCACATCTGTCCTCTTTCTTGTACCGGGTGTGCCTTTGATCAATTCTTTTACAGATATGATCGACGGCAACATCCTCAATGGCATCGTACGCGGAATTCATGGACTGATTATTGCTTTTGCCATTGCACTGGGATTGCTATGTGCCAAATACCTCCTTAACATTTAAGCCGATGGATTTTATCAATATATTGGAAAAAGGATTCTGGGCTGGATTGGCTGCTCTCGGATTTGCCATCCTGTTCAATGTTCCGCAAAGAACACTTTTCGTCATTTGGGCTATGGGAGCCCTGGGCGGACTCACAAAGTTCCTTCTTATTGGAGCCGAAGTCAATATCGTCCTCGCTTCACTTGCCGGGGCCTCGCTCATCGGTGTGCTCAGTGTCTACGCGGCACACAACAAACATGCACCACCGCTGGTATTTTCCATTCCCTCTGTCATACCGATGGTCCCGGGCGCTTTTGCCTATCGGATGATGCTGGGATGCATGGAGCTGGCCGGATCAGGCAGCAATTCGGAAACCTACCTCAAAACCCTGGCCGAGACTACCAACAACGGACTGAAAGCCATTTTTATATTGATTGCCTTGTCGGCAGGTGTCGCCATTCCTATGCTGGTAACCCGGAAGGATACGTTTAAAAGGATTAAGAGCAGTGAGGAGATGGAGTAAAAGAGACTTGAGATATAGGACATGAGACATGAGAGATGAAGCTTTTCTCATGTCTCATGTCCTATATCTCATGTCTCTTAACTTCTATGTAGGCGCCAAATTGGTGGTGCGGTAAGGGTGGCGTGAGGGGAAGGAAGCCACTGACTATTTTACTATTCTCCATGATCAGTGGCTTGTCGGCTTGCTGTTTATGGCAAAACGCCTGAAAGTTGGTCGTTTGGGAGTAGTAGATCTGCAAAAAACCATGTGATCCGATGGCAAGCAGTTCACGCAGTTTTAAAGCAATGGCACCCATCGTGAACCTTCCGTTTATCTCCACCAAAGGATGAAACTTCAATTCGCCGGATGAAGTTTTGTAAATTAGCGCATCCACGCCAATCCAGCCTTCATAATCCACTGCATATTTACTTTCTGACAATGATTTCTGCAAGAGCGCTACCACTTCAGAGTTGTGTTCATCCAGAAATCGGGCGATTTCCACGGATGTATTTGGATTATCTGTCAGTAGATTACGAAGGTATCTTCCTTTAGAATCCGTTTCAAAAAAAGTTCGTCCCTTGTAAGTTATCCGGCCTGCCAGCGAATAAAACTGATAGGAAACATCCAATTGTTTTTCATGCCAGGGCTCGACGGTAACAAATCCCTGCTGCCGGAGCATGCCACTCAGTACCTCGTTGTTCTTTTTTAGTAGATCCGGATTTGGAAAAACCAGCAGTCCGCGACCTGATGAACTCCATGGTGTCTTGACAACCGCTTTTGGATAGCGATGGATTTCAATATGAATCTGATCCATTGAATTGCAGAGAACCGGCACATCCAAAAGTGTTGGCAACCAGGGAAATGCCTCATTTACCACAATCTTTTCGAGCAATTCATTTCCTGTTCTCCGGCTGTAAAGATATTTGTGACTTTCTTTCCATGACGCTACAGGCGAATTTATAAAATCATCTCCACAAAAGGGCAAGACCTCCCTGAATAGCTGATAAACCGCCGGACTCCATCCCCAGGGGAAAAGTCGTCCCATGGGTGTTGAAATCCAGGCAGGATCGCTCAATGCCTCGTTCAGCCGGACTATCCCGGGTAAATGAAATCCCAATTCCCTCAATCTAAGATTAAACGCTGAATCTACCGTACCCTGAACCAATACCTGATCATTTTCGCTTGCCAGCCAGGCGGGAAGATAGCCAAGATCTGACTCGAACTTTCGCAGCCTGGCTGGTGCAATGTAGTATGGAGAACCATTGGCAATGGCCGGCTCACAGGTTGGGTTGAAGAAATAGATATCAGGAAACATGGGATAATGTGCTAATGTGCTAATGTGCTAATGTGCTAATATGCTAATGTGAAATTGTGAAGGAATGAAAAATAGAGAGACTCATTTAAAAAAAGTAAAATGTTATATTTGATCCACAAAATAAAGATAATATCATTTTTCCATTAGCACATTAGCACATTAGCATATTAGCACATTAGCACATGAAAACATCCAAATTCCTAATCTGCAGTGATCCGCTCAATGAAGAGTCGGCCGAGATGATTCTTCACTCCCATCGTCCGAGATTTCTGGCACAGGTAACTCCCATACCCTTCACGGAAATCGAAATCAGACCGGAAGCACAGTTTGCCGATGCTTTGTATGTCAATTCGGAAGGTGTCATGGAGATTTACCGAATTTCCGTCATGGATATTTACGACCGTGCGGAGGTGGAAGATCTTCAGGATGAGCTATTCCCGGCCACTGACTACTTTTGCAAATACCTTCAGATGATGGAAAAGGAAGAAGGTGTTACCCCCGGCTTTCCTGTGAAGGATTTCAATCCGGAATTACCCGGATTAAAAATCCTGCATGCACCTGATTTGTGGACGGTCGTTTACAATGGAATGGTCGCGGAATTCGCGACTGAAGAGGAGATGGATGATTTCTTGGAAGCCGATCTGAACATCGAAACCGAGTTACTCGACAAGGGTGTCATCAATCAGTTTGACTGACCTTGTTGCCTCTTTTGCCAAAAAAATATTTTGACAGTGGAAATCCTATGACTGATAATAGGATGATCAGGGTTCCCAGATAGAACCCGGTGGTCATCTTTTCGGTCTCTCCAAAAATAAAGAAGGCCATCACAATGCCATAGACCGGTTCGAGGTTGATGGTAAGCGTCACAGTAAATGCTGAAAGATGCTTCATAACGTCTACCTGCACCGTGTGAGCAAAGGCAGTACATACTGTTGCCAGGAGTACCAGATAGAAAAAGTCTGCCGGGGAGGGCAATGCAAAAGGTGCAATAATCCCTCTTCCAGAGGCTGTTATATAAATGCTGAGACCAAGCAGTCCGCCGATCATCTCATAAAAACTGATTTTGATGGCAGTGTGTTTTGCAACCAATTTCTTATTGAGCACTGTAAACAACCCGGCCAGGAAAGCTGACAACAAGGCAACCATGATTCCCAAGGTGTATTGAGTCTCGAATTTGAAGATCAGGTAGAGACCCGCAATGATGATCAGACCAACCAGTACCTCAAAAAAATTGATGCGTTTTCGCTGGAAAAAAGGTTCCTGAAAACTCGTAAACAAAGTGGTTGTGGCAAAGCAGCCAAGTGTTACCGATACATTGGATAATTTGATCGCACCATAAAAAGTAACCCAATGAAGGGCAATGATCAAACCGACGCCAAAAAATGCAAGGAGCTCTTTCCTGGTTACATCAAGTGGTTCACCCTTATATTTCAAGTAAATAAACAACGTTATTATCGCCAGAAACATCCGATACCACACCAGTTCCAAGGCAGGAAGCTCAATGAGTTTTCCCAGAATGGCAGTAAATCCATAAATGAGAACGATCAGGTGAAGTTTCAAATAGGTTGTGAGCAGCTCTTTTCTCAAAATGATGTTAGTTTTTGCTCCAAAAATAGCATCGTTTAAGATATATATTAACTTTGTATGAGCTTTTTATTTAAAATTAAAAAGTACTACCAAGCCAAAATACGCTACCATGGTTTTAGACAGGATTGAAAATGCGGAACGTTACCTATCCTTGGGTGATGGAATTGCCGGGGCACTTAAATATATTCAGCACAATAACCTTGCCGGAGTTAAGCCCGGCCGGTATGAACTGGATAATGAGCGGTTGGTGATGATGGTTTTCGAATTCGACAGTACCAACCTGAATGAATGCAGGCTGGAGGGCCATCGCAAATACATCGACCTTCAATATTGGGTATCCGGATCGGAGTTGATGGGGCATGATGTGTTGCACAACCAGCCTGTCCTTGAAGAGTATAACGAAAAGACGGACTGCGCCTTTTATACCTGCATCGCCTCTTACTCACGGGTTTTGCCGGGAATGTTTGTTATTTACTATCCGTCTGATCTGCACACTGCCGTTACTGATCCCCTGTCGGATTCCAGTGTAAAAAAAATCGTTTTCAAGATTCTGGCCGAAGCTTAAGCTCTTTCATCGCCCGGCAGAGTTCCTCCAGGGTTTCTACATCCGTGGAGGTATCCTTGTATGCTATCTTCCAGCCGTTTGGAGACTGGGAGACATGGGGACTGGAGGACTGGGAGACATGGGGACTGGAGGACTGGGAGACCTGGGGACGAGAAGACGAAAGGAGAACTTCGAAGCCGAGGCGTTCGAGGGCTTTTTTGGCCAGAATCTGTTCCAGTCCGGAAGCGGTTAGCTGAACTTCTCCTCTGCTTTCGCGTTTGATCCGAAAATCACCCTTTTCTGCGTCAAATTGCAAATGATGATTGTTGGGGAAAAGGGCATCAAGATGACCATCGCAAGCGACTTCCTCTGGTATTCCTTCCACTACTTTATCGTTAAGCATCAGCCAGATACGGTCGGCCATGGTTAAAGCCGTGTTCAAATCGTGCGTAGAAAAAATGATGCATTTACCCTCTTCATTGGCCAGTCGATGCAAGATTCTGACGATCTCATATTTGTTGGAAATATCCAGATAGGCAGTAGGCTCATCCAGAACCATGATCTTCGTATCCTGAGCCAATGCCCTGGCAATCATGGCTCTCTGCCTTTCACCATCCGAAATCCTGTTGATAAACCGGTCTTCGTACCCTGAAAGTCCTACCTGAAGTATTGCCTTATCAATGACTGCCTGATCCATTTCACTCAGCTGACCGAACCAGTCGGTATAGGGGAATCTGCCAAGCCCGACCATATCCCGGACAGTAAGATTGGCCACCCTGACGATCTCGGTAGAGACAAAACTCATTTCAAGGGCAAGTTCGGCTGCAGTAAATTCGGCAACAGGCCGATTGCGCACCAGGAGTTCACCGTCAAGAGCCGGCTGAAATCCGGCGATGGTTTTTAGCAAAGTACTTTTGCCAATGCCGTTTCCGCCAATCACTGCGACCATTTCACCCTTTAAAGCATGAACCGTAATGTCATTTTTAACCACAATTGTCGCGGAAGCTCTCTCCCGGTAGCCTATCGAAACCCCTTTACATGCAATGAAAATATCTTCGTTCATGTCAGATTGCCCCAATTTTTTTATGCTGAAATATAATCCATATCACAATAGGAATGCCGAGCAGCGAGGTCACCGAATTGATGGGCAAGGTAGTTGAATAGCCCGGAAGCTGCGAGATCAGATCGCCTGTCAGCATGACGATGGCACCCATCAGCATTGTTGCGGGTATCAACCGACTGTGCAGGGAAGAACGAAACAGCTTTCTGGCCAAATGCGGAACGATGATGCCGACAAAGCCGATCGGACCGCAAAAAGCGGTTATGCTGCCGGCCAAAATCGAGGTAGAGGCAAAAGTAAGCAAATAGGCTAACCTGAGGTTCATCCCCATACTTTTAGCATAATTTTCGCCAAGCAAAAAGGCATCCAGAAATTTGGCTGAGAATAGTGCGATCGTAAGCCCGGCAAGGACAGAAGGCACGAGCACCCACAGCTGATCGCGGGTAGTACTCCCCAAACTTCCCATGGTCCAGACGATAAATGATTTAAGTGACGATTCGCTGCTAAAATACTGAAGGACACTTACAACGGCGAAAATGGCACTTGAAATGAGAATTCCCAATATCAGGACCGTCATCAGGTCGCGCAACCTGGAAGCCAGCAATACGACCAGAAACATCATGCAACCTGCACCCAGCCAGGCAGCTACGACAATGCTCCAGGAACCAGCGATGGTAAAAAGCGGATTTCCCTTGAATATCCAACCAGCAGAGAGAACAAATAGCGCAACACCGAGACTGGCACCTGAGCTGATCCCCAGAATATCCGGGCCGGCCACGGGATTTCTGAAAATGGTCTGCATCTGAAGGCCGGCCACCGAGAGCGCCGCTCCGGCCAAAACCGCGGTAATGGCCTTTGGTATCCTGAACTGAAATAAGATTGCCGCAATTTGCGGATCAGATTCTGATGGGTTGAACAAGGTCGAAATGGATTGAAACAGAGAAATGCGCACCGATCCCGACAGCAGATCCAGCAGAAATAAAAATGCCAGAAGCACCATCAGCAACACAAATCCAAATCTATTTACATAATTATTCAACCTCATCCCATTTTCTCATTTTCCCATCTTCACTGTTCGTTCTTCGTTCTTCACTCTAAACTCTAAACTCTCAACTCTCAGTTCTCAGTTCTCAGTTCTCAACTCTACCCTCCTATTCAATTTTCTTATAGTAGCTGAAATCCTTATTCAAAAAAACTTCCGGATGAAAGATCCTGACCAGATCCTGCAAAACCAGATCCGGGTGCACTACCCCACTCTCCCAGTAATCATTTCCTCCGCTGGCGGTAGAATGAAGGTTGTTGTTGTATACCCTGGAATTTTTTACGGCCGGCAGCGCAGAAAATCGCGGATCGAAAGCCGGCAACTCATTTATATTGTTGACACTCCCGCAATTGATCCAGAAATCAGCCTTCGAGGCACGGACAAAAACTTCTTCCAAAGATACCGGAAAAGCCTCTTTCGAAGCATTCTCCCGCCATAAAAAATTGGCTCCCGCGTCGTTGATCAACACGGCCAGATTGGATTGGCCACCAGCCATCCACCAGGTATCCTTGAAAGGCAATCCAGTGAGGACTGACGGCTTATTGGCAACTTTCGCCACCGACGATTTCACGGAATCATACCTTGATTCAATATTTTGATACACAGAATCTGCCATCGCATCCTTCGCAAAAAATGCACCAAAAAACTTAATCCATTCGGCCTTGGCCAAAGGGCTTTGCTCAAGGTATTCGCCCACCAGGACAACGGGAATGCCCAGGTCTTTCAGCTTGTTGATCTGCGTATTTATTTCCGAACCAACGCCAAACGCAAAAACCGCATCCGGCTTTAGTTGCATAATTAGTTCATAATTGAGGCCTTGCTCATAGCCGACTTCCCGGATACGGTTCTCCGTGATGCCTTTTTTAATCGTTGAATTGGTAAGATAAAGACTGCCTGACAAGCCGACTACCGAGCCCGTTTCTTTTAAAGCGTCCAGATATCCTATATGTGTGGTTGACAAGCAGATGACTCTTTGCAAAGGGGTGCGAAAAATCTGTTTTCCGGCAAGCTCTGCCGGCATTTTATCATTTTTGCCAACCAGATAATAGTCGAAAAGATTATCTGACGATTTTTGCCATGGGTCAATGACCGTCAACTTCTGAAAATTGTCAAGATGTTGAATGGAAAAGCCTGTCGCAGAAGCATTTTGAACCAATCCGCCCGTTTCGCCGGAGATACTTTTACGCCTCGAACCGGAAAAACACCCAATCAAAAAGCCCAAAAAAAGAAGGTAAATGAAAAATCTGTAGGTCATTCTTCTGATTTTGATGCAAAGGTGGGGATAAATTGGTTATTTGTTCCGGACAACTTTCACTTTCATGACTTCTCGTTTCGTCAGCGTCTCTACAGCAACAAAATAAACGGACGATCCCAAATGGTCACTCCCAATTTCCATGGGAACTGTCGTTAACATCCGTTGTGACTCCGAGATTTTGCGGCCCAACAAGTCATAAATGGTCACCAAACCAAACTCTTCCTTCCCGGAATTGATCAGATATAAAACGTTAAGTGCCGGATCAATAGGGTAATAGACTTTAAATTGCTTATCTCCGCCAGGTGTTGGGCCCGGGTTGGATTGTGCGAAAGTTGTGCCACACCCATAAGAATTGATCAAAAGTGAAGTCTTCAGATTGATTTCCGGAATCCAGTAAAATGGCTCCCAAGACCCATCTACCATAGAGAAAGCCCGGTTCTGGTCACTGCCCGTTCTGGGAACAGAACAGTAAACAGCAACTGTATCACTGGCATTGCTGTAATTGATGGTGTAACCGATAAAATATTTACCCGTAATTGTCAGAGGTTGATCCAAAACGACAAAATTCATGGCAGCCGTTTTCAAGGATTTTATCGGCAATTGAACAGATTTCAAAAGTGTACCCGGGACCCCGGTGTTCACATTGAGGCTATAGATTTGAAATACGACTGAACTATTGCTGTTATTTACACCTGTGATTGCTTTGGCGATTCCTACCGAAAAAGCTGACAGGGTGGTCTTTTCCGTTGTGTTAAACGCCTGGGCATAACTGGTCGTCCTCATTGAATTGTGGCCCGCAATATAGCCCTTTCCATTGGACAGTTTGATGAGTTCATATTTCTCATCCGGTGCCACATCCGAAAATTGGTTGCAGACGGAACCATTGATATAGGGATCAATGGCTTCTACCTTTGTTTCTCCTGTATTGCCTGAATCGAGCCATTTTTTCAATTGTCTTGTTGTCATGTTGGTATAGTTCCACTGGAACGAAAACATGGAAAAATAATCGTCTGTAGAATTATCACATGTGGCTGTTCCTCCGGTCAATGTACCAACGACCAGGTTTTCATTGCTGAACAAAGGACCGCCGGAAGAGCCGGCTTCAGTTGTTCCAATGTCCCATTTCCTGATCAGCCAAAAGCTGTTTGCGGCATGATCCGATGGACTGTAGTTGGCTGATCCGGGAGGATCATTGTCAATAGACACCTTTTTTACATCCCCTTTCGGGTGATGAACAGTTCTGGTCGAAGCCGGAATGGTTTTACCACGGTCCCATCCTGCATAATAAGGCCGGTATTCCGGTGGGGGCATCATTTCGAGCTCAACCAGGGCAAAGTCCAGAGAATCGGATCGTGCCCGTAAAATAGAACCTGTCATGGATTGATCGGCATACCCGTTCATACTTCCGCTTTTGCCACAATACGGACTTTCATAATTAAATGAAAATACCGTTTTCTGGGCATCACCGGCACTCGTAATGCAATGACCTGCCGTCAAAAGATAGGGTGTTTTATCCCTTTTGGTGTTGTTCAAAAGAGTTCCGGTACAAAGATCCGTGCCTGCAATAACCAGCTGTACCACAGCTTGTTTCTCCTTTATCATGAGGAGTGCTCCCTGGCAATAAACATCCATGTTGCACAATCCGGCCTCCCCGAGTGGCCTGGTTCCAATCACATTTTTATATCCATGGTTGACTTGCGAAATATGAAGCTCACCTCGTACAGCAACGCTTTCCGGCTCATTGTATTCCACCACAATTTCATCGACTGGTAAGGGATAAATTGGCAACATGCCTGAAGTTTGTTCGTTGTTGGCATTGAAGGCACCCCTGAGAATCTGACGATCAGACGAATAGATAAAAATGGAGGCACCGGTCGGTAAAATGGCCCGATCAAATAAAATATTCAGGGAATAGGCACCTGTCGAACGTATGGCAACACGCCATATTCTCATTCCATTAACGACAACCCATTTGCCCGAGTTGTCCGGACTTAAATCCACCTCAAAGCTTTTGGCAAACTTCAGATTTTTATTCTGGTCCCTGGATTGTAAATCTTTTAGCTGCAAGTCATAGTTATTGACAGGTGTCATCGCGACCACCGGAATGTCCATGGCAGCACTTTTAAAATGACTGAACGAAGCTGGCGAACCCCCATACGACACCTGACCTTCAGCAGTAAAAGAAAGAACAGAAATCAAAGTTAAGGTCAGGAAAAGGATAGGTTTCGTCATCTAGTATTGGTTTGCCCAAATATATAATTTATCCTCAAAGTTTCATACTTCATTTTTTCTTGAATGCGCTGTCGGCGAAATCCATGAAGCAACTCCAGTCATACAGGTTAATGGCGTGCTTTCCCGGTCGTATGTGGTAACCAATTGTGCCAATTACAGGTTTTTGCAATTCGGGGAAATCCTTACCAGGAAATCCCTCTTTGCCAAGAAGCCGGTACACCGGAGATGCTGCCACACAGGATAGAAACTCCCCTTTTGGATCTGACCACTTATCCTCTTCCGCGCTGCAAACATACAGCGGACGAGGCGCGATCAGGGCAAGCAATTCGTGCTGGTCGACCGGCAGGTCTTCCTCCTTTAGGTTGTATTTCCTAAAATTTTCACAAAACCAGTGGGGAAAATTTGTGTTGATCCGTTGTACCGTTTCGCCATAAATGCGCTTGGACAAGGCAGCTCCACCACATCCTGACTCGTTGGAGACGACCAGGGCAAACCTCGTATCTTTGACACCTGCCCACAAAGCAGCCTTTCCCAGCCTGGAATGCCCAAGGACCGCAATTTGTTTTGAATTCACCTCTTTTACTTTTTCAAGATAGTCCATCACTCGTGAAAGTCCCCAGGCCCAACCGGCCACAGTGCCCCACGAAGATCCGGTGCGGGTCTCCCTGAAAAGAGAGTGAACCCCATTTTTAAAACCATCGTCAAAATCCGGATCCGCATCACCGCAGTAAACAGTGGCGACACCATATCCCCTGGCAATTACCTCAGCAATTGGCCACGACTGGGCATCACTGCCTCTCTGTGATTCGGGAATACTGTTGTCCCCGGCGGTGCCCCGGCTCTTCAGCCATGAAGTGGTAATGGCAATCTCCGGATCTTTGGAAACAGTATGATTTCCGCTGAAATTATATCCCACGAAAAGTGGCACCGGTTGATCGGATTTTGGCAGATAGAGCAAGACATTCATCAATACTTCCGCCCCATCCTTTTCGAGTTTTAACTGAACTTCCCGCCTGATAGCCTTCCCATCTAAAGCATTCAGATTTTCTGACAGCAATCCCGATGATAAATGAACCTTCCCGGAAGGAGTCGTTCCATATTCAACATCCTCAAACAGATTGACCAGTTCAATACGTCTCATTTTCCAGTCACCTTTGCTTTTTACCGGCAATCCATTGCTAAAAACCAACGGATCCGGCAAGGTGTAAGCAGGCATTTTTGATTCATCGTAATTGGGAACAAATGTCTGAGCTAACATCATTACCGGGAAACTGAGAAGAAGGCTTAAAAGCAGGGTTAATTTCATGGGTTTTATGTTTTAAGAGTGAGCTAAAGTGACTTTCGTTCACTTCCTTTCTAACGCAAATTACTTCCATCATAAACTCTTGCTTCGACCTCGCCCCTGGCCACCATCAAGGCATTTGTGGCCAGCGCTTTGAGCTCATCCTGACCGGCATAGACAGATACCGGTGCGATAAATTCAACTCTTTCGCGTATCAATGACATGAGTCTTCTGTCGAAAGCAAT
>JANYJT010000042.1 GCA_025358395.1 Bacteroidia bacterium | reverse complement strand
TCAAAACCTTCGGCAACTATTGCATCAACGCCTGCTTCTTCACTCTTCTTAGCAAACTTAACATTAGAAACCACATGGATAACCTTGATATTATGAGCCTTTAAATATGAAGTCCATTTAGCAGGATTTCCGGCCGAAGTAACCACAACTTTAACGCCTTCATCAATAATAATATTAATGAAATCTTCAGTATTGGCGTACATAAGCGGAATATTAACACCGAAAGGTTTATCTGTAGCAGCCTTACACTTACGAATATGTTCTATAAGGATTTCATTATCCATAGAACCGGCACCAATAAGACCTAAGCCTCCGGCATTGCTAACGGAAGCAGCTAGTTCCCAGCCGCTACACCATATCATACCGGCTTGAATAATGGGATATTTGATGTTAAGTAATTGTGTTATTCTGTTCATGTAAGTTGGTTTGTTGTTAAGTTTATTAAACAAAATATGGATTATAAAGTTTAGGGAGGCTTTTAGGAGTTTAGGCTTTTAGACTTTTAGGAAGACAGTATAATTGTATCCCTTCGGCAAACTACATAGCCATTTTACTTTTTAAAGTTAGCTGGAATAGGTAGCAGTTCGTAAAGTTTGTTTGCCGGATAATCTTGTATTACTGTAAGAACATGTTTAAGCCAGGCGTAAGGTTCGATATTATTAATTTTACAAGTTGCCAATAGTGAATATAACATTGCTGCTTGTTGAGCAGCTTCATGAGAACCTGCAAAGAGATAATTTTTGCGTCCTAATGCAATGGGTCTAATGCTGTTTTCTATAAGATTATTGTCTATTTTGAATCTTCCGTCTTCAGTGTAACGTTTTAATCTGTCCCATAGATTAAGAGTATATGACATAGCTTTTCCTATAGCACTCTTGGGTAATACAAGATATATTTCCTGCCTGAGCCAACTTTCCATTTCCATTAATATAGGGACAGCTTTTTCTTGACGAAGTTCTTTTATTTGTTCATAATTCATTTCTTTATCTTGAGCTTCTCGCTCTATTTCATAAAGTGATTGTATGTATTTTAAAGCATAAGATGCACGGTCGTAATCATTGTCTTTAGCATGTTCAAACTTACGTCGGGCATGAGTCATGCATGCCAAGAGTGCGATGTTAGATTTGTTTTCTAAATTTGTATATGCGGCATATCCATCCGTTTGCAGATTTCCGACAAATGATTTGAGGATACCATTAGGTCCTTCCCGACTTCTGGTTTTTTGATAGTCGAACAATACAAGTTTATTAACCGGATCATGATAAACCCAATGATATCCTTTGTGAGTTGCTCCTGTTTTATCTTGGGTCAGCACCGATATTGGAGTTTCATCTGCTTGTAAATAATTGGATAATAATATCACTTGTTTTAATACTTCGTACAAAGGAACTAATAATTTACATGAGGCATTAAACCATCCATTTACTGTGGACTCTGCTATAGTTACATTTTGTCTTTTGAACATTTGTATGATCCGATAGAAAGGCAGATGATCTACAAATTTACTTATTAAAATATAAACAAGCAAACTAACTCCGGCATTTCCTTTTGGGATAGGAAGTGAAGGTAAATCTGCAATTGTAATTTGTGTATGCTCATCATCAGAAGATACTATGTATTTAGGACGTACAATGCTGCGAACATATAAAGTAGCTGGATCGTATTCTAATACTTCTGTGATGGATTCACCTATTTTCTTAGCATTTTCAGGTAGATTTTCCGGCTCTATTACTTCTATTCTACGTGGTAAATGTGCAGGTAATTCTAATCTAATAGCTTGCTTTTTGTTTTCAGCTTTGTTACGTGTATAGGTAATTTGTTGCTGCTTAATCTGTTTTTCTTCTTCAGGCAGTTCAAATATATTGATTTGTTGTGGATCTACAGCAATAAAACGTTCACTCTTTGCTCCAAAGATAAGTCGACTCAACTCAGATAATCTAAATTTGAGATCAGCTATTTCTGATTTCATTTGTTGATATTCTTCGTATTCTTTTTTGCTTATTGTGATTGTTTCTTGTTGAATCATGCAACAAAAGTACAAAAAATATCCGAATCTAACTAATTTATTTTACATTACTTATCAACAAAATGATGTTAATAAAACCTTTTTTTTCGATGTGTATTCTTAAAAGAAATCCCTGTAATTAACATTGCTAATTGTCCATAATCTAATGTGATTTTATTATCCTGATTGGAAACCTTGGGTAATTCAAAAGTACCTTTTTCTAATCGTTTGTAAAATAAAACAAATCCTCCGGTTTCCCATCTAAGTAGCTTTATCCTATTGCGTGGTTTATTGATAAATAAAAACACATCCCCATTCATCGGATTTTCGCCAAGTTCAACTGCTACTATACCACACAAACCATCAAAACTTTTGCGCATATCTGTAGACTCTCTATACAGATAGTACCTTGCTGAAGTTATTGAGAACATAAACCGCCGAATTGGATTAGTTCTTTAATAATCTTCATTGAGGTATACGATGGTATGGCTAGCTCAACTCCATTAGGATAACGAATGTTGATTTCTGATGGAATAATGGTTTCTATAGCTACAAATCCTTTGGATGGATTTTGCTCTTTTTTAAATTTACGTACCCAATACTTAAAGGTATCATTTTTTAAATTATGTGATTGAGCATACTCTGCCTGACTTAAATTGCTTTGTTCCCACTGCTGATAATGAGCAAGCATTTGTTGTACATATTCACTGTCCTTATTCATAAACTTTTTTGTGCAAAGTTCTGAATAGTTAGCTTATCTTAAAAGATGCTCATCACCGAAGGCTTACTTTTGAATTTATCTGGTTTGTTAATTTATGAAATTTAGCTTATAAGTATCACTACAGTTTTGGAAACCCCTGCTATTGCTGTGTTTTTTGAAAATATGGTTGATTTGACTTTACATATTGATTATAATATTTTGTCGGAAGTGAATTTGAAAGTGTCCAGGGGTGTAATGTTTTGTAGAATGTGATGAATATTTTTATTTGTGATTAGAAGTTTTTATAGGAAGTGATGAAGTTTTTGAAAAGTGGTATAATTTTTTGTCAGAAGTGATGAATATTTTGGGTGGATTGCTATTTGAAAATTCCAGAGAGGTATTTTATTTATAAATATAGGAATTGACAATGTTGGAAGTGGTAATTTTTTTCTCTATACAGGTATTTTTTTTACCGGAGGTGGTAATTTTTTTCTCAAAATAGGAATTGATTATGTCGGGAGTAGTATTGATTTTTCAGATTGAGGTATTTTGTTTTGTGGAGTAGGTTTTTAGATTGACAATATAGGTTATTAAGACTTTTTTATCTTTATTTACTTTTGCTTGACCAAAAGTAACAAAAATCAAAGACTGCACCTCATTTACTTCAAAACTACAATTAAAAAAATAATGCAACCCGAGCCATCCCGAAATAATCTTTAGTGCATTTATTTTAGTTTTCGTCGTCGGGACTCGCGGATTGCTCACTTTAATGGTAATTTAATTATTGTTTGAATATTTTTTAATCTTGTTTTGTGGCGTAAATGAGCTGAGGTCTATCAGAAAGGCAAGAATACAATTGTAGTTTAATAACATTTCATGCCGGAACAAATGTGATTTATGCCGGAGCAAATGTGATTCATATCGGAACAAACGTGATTCATGCCGGAGCAAATGTGATTTATGTCCGAACAAATGCGATTCATGTCAGAGTAAACGTGATTCATATCGGAACAAACGTGATTTAGGTCGGAACAAATACGATTTAGGTCGGAACAAATGTGATTTAGGTCAGAACAAATGCGATTTAGGTCGGAGTAAATACGATTTATGCCAGTGTAAATTGGTAGCATAAATTGAAGTTGTTTTTGGGACAATTAGGACAATGGGGACAATTGTTTTATGAATTATAATCCATAGGATTTTAATATCAATAGAAACGAAATATTATAGAAATAATCATAACTGTCCGAACAAATTTATATAAAAGAAAAGTTCAGAAATGACTACATTTGTAGTTGCAAACACAAATAGCATTAAAGAACTTTTCTATGGGTACAAAGTTAGGAAAAAAATCGGATTCACCGATATTTAAACAAATATTAGATTTAATACCATATTCGGTATTAAGAGCAGCAATCAATAAGTATAAATCAGATAAGAGTTGCTCTAAATATTTTACAAAAGACCAACTAGTAAGTATGTTGTTCGGACAGCTGAATAAATGTTTGTCACTTCGTGAAATAGCAATGGGAATAGATCAATCTCCAGAGTTCTTATCGGATATAGGTCTTGAACAAAGCCCAGCAAAATCGACCATGTCAGATGGCAATGCCAAACGTGATTATCGTGTATTTGAGCAACTTTATTATCTTTTGAATAAGTATTATAAAGCTCAACTTCACATGCGCCCCGAGTATAAAGTGATACAAGAAATAGAAGGTATGCATATCAAAATTATTGATGCTAGTATAATGAGTGTCTGCCTTAAATTATTTTCATGGGCGGAGTATCGGACAGCTAAAGGTGGAATTAAGGCACATGTTTCATTAGATGAAGCGAGCATGATACCTGACATAATCAATATTAGTGAAGCCAAAATTAGTGATAGACGAGGAGTAGATAATTTTCGATATGAAAAAGATACGATAATTGTAGATGATCGTGGATATTTTGACACCAAGTTATTCAAAATAAGAATAGATGATCAGAATCATTTTGTTACACGAATAAAAGACAATATTCTTTATGAATCGGTAAGAGAATATGACCTGCCTGATGATAAAGACGAACATATACTAAAGGATGAAATTATTAAACTTTCTGGAAAAGCGGCAGCTGAAAATGGTATGGATCAAGTGGAACTTCGCCGTATTGTTGTTTATATTGCAGAAGGCAAC
Organism: Bacteroidia bacterium; assembly: GCA_025358395.1. The sequence continues at coordinate 975 of JANYJT010000042.1, read as the reverse complement.
CGTACTGTTGAGTTAATCTGTAATAATTTAAAATGGAGTGCAGCTACAATAGCAGAACTTTACAGAAGACGTTGGTTAATTGAGACGTTTTTTAAGTTGTTAAAGCAGAACCTACAAATAAAAACATTTTTAGGAACAACACCTAATGCTTGTAAATCACAAATATTTATTGCCTTGATTTGCTATCTTTTATTAGAATTAATTCGTAGAACTTTAAGTAAAACAACACATCGATTCGGACACTTTGTTACTTTGATTCGGGTGTGTTTAACACAATATAATCGTCTTGGATATATAGTAAACAATACTCAAATAAAAGTAAGAAAAGCTAGAAAAAATCAAAATCCACCGCCTAATCTTTTTAATAATCAAAATTTAGATAAAGATTTTGAACAACTTTTATTAGATTTTAATTAGGTATATTGTTGATTTGATAGTACATGAAAAATCATAAACCAAAATTTATTCATTTGTTCGGACACGTATGAATCAAATTATAATAAATCAATTAATATTTCTTCTGCTTGTTTGTAGTAAAATAATATGCAATTTTGTTGCATTTTTGTTTAATGTTTTTGATTTATACTCAAAGAAAACAGGTTTGCAAAATCAAGCCTGTATGAGTTGAAAATTTTCAGTCATTAATTTTTTCAAATCAGTTTTATAAAAGTCAATGTTTTCAAAGAAGTCCAAACAACTTTCTTTAAATGTTGCAAACTTTTCGTAATATTTATTATATGTTGTTTTTTTCTTAAAGAATTTCCATAATCGCTCTATAAGGTTAAGATTAGGACTATATGGAGGCAAAAACACAAACTGTATTCTTTGATTTTCTTCTAAAAATTCTCTCACAATTTGAGAACGGTAATATTTTGCATTATCCAATATAACATACAATATTCCTAAAGGTTGTTGTTTGATCATTTGTTCTAATAATGCTATAGTTGATTGAGAATTTATACTCTCGTCTTCACG
>JANYJT010000303.1 GCA_025358395.1 Bacteroidia bacterium | reverse complement strand
CCCCGGCCGCCAGCAATCGGTTGAACTCGGCTTCCTGTTTGGCTTTGTCGGCATTGTCCTGGGCAAGCAACTTTTCTGCATTCGCCAGTTTGTCCGTAGCAATTTTGTCGCCAATCTTGATGCCCAGCGCTCCCTTGAAGTTTCCGATCGCATCCGGGTATTTTTGTCCGGTCACGTTGGCATCCCCGGCCGCCAGCAATCGGTTAAATTCGGCTTCCTGTTTGGCCTTGTCGGCATTGACCTGGGCAAGCAACTTTTCTGCATTCGCCAGTTTGTCCGTAGCAATTTTGTCGCCTGGTTTGATGCCCAGCGCTCCCTTGAAATTGTCAATCGCATCAGGGTATTTCTGTCCGGTTACATTCGCATCACCAGCTGCCAGCAACCGATTGAACTCGGCTTTCTGTTTGGCTTTGTCGGCATTGACCTGGGCAAGCAACTTTTCGGCATTCGCCAGTTTGTCCGTAGCAATCTTGTCGCCTGGTTTGATGCCCAGCGCTCCCTTGAAATTGTCAATTGCTTCGGGGTATTTTTGTCCGGTCACGTTGGCATCACCGGCCGCAAGCAAACGGTTAAATTCGGCTTCCTGTTTAGCCTTGTCGGCATTCAATTGTGCAAGAAGTTTCTCCGCATTTGCCAGTTTGTCAGTGGCAATTTTGTCCCCAACTTTGATCGCAAGCGCCCCTTTAAAGTTGCCAATCGCATCCGGGTATTTTTGTCCCGTTACATTCGCATCACCTGCTGCCAGCAATCGGTTAAATTCGGCATCTATTTTCGCTTTTTCCGCATTTACTGCCGCAAGTAACTTTTCCGCGTTTGTCAGCTTATCTGAAGCAACCTGGTTTCCTGGCTTGATCGCCAAAGCTGATTTGAAATTTTCAACAGCTTCAGGGTACTTTAATTTGGCAACATTTTCATCTCCCAAAACAAGCATCCGGTTGAAATCAGCCTCAAGCAAAGCATCCTTTTCCATATTTTTCAGATCGGAAGTCAGCTCCTTCAGTTTTGGCTTGATAAACTGGTCATTTTTTCGAAGAGCCAAAGCCTCTTCATACGCCTTGATAGCTTCCCTGATCTGATTTTTCTTTTCAAATTCAACGGCTTCAGCCATTTTCTGGTTGAAAAATTCATCCTCATGTTCTTTTATGGCCTGATCAATCTCCTTTCTGATGTCTCTGTCATCAATGAAGATCTTTCGATCAAAATTGTCAAGTTTACCTTTCGGAGAATATTCAATTTTCCCAACAACCTTGCCTTCAAAGCTTAGGGTAACATTAGGAATTTTTTTGTAGATGGTTACAACGATTCGATAAGGCGGAAATATGCTATCCTTCTCCCATACCTTGGAAGGAACCATGGTGGAAACATCAATGTCTTTTGTGTAATGATCATCCTTTGTAACAGTTAACCGAAATTCCGAAAAATAGCTCAGATCCAATACAAACTCTCCGGTAGAACCAACCGTGGCACTTTTCTCGATTGATTTGGTAGCTATATTTAGAATTGAGACAACGGCTCCTGCAGGATTTCCATTGTCGACTCTAACTGTCCCATTGATTATCAATTTGTCATTCTTCGTTTGAGCGGTTGAACCAATTGTAAAAAAGAGCAATAAAAAAAGCAAACTGGAAAATCGATGGTGTCTGGAAATCATGGATAAAAGATTATTTAAGCTTTTAATCAATCAACGGTAAATTTACAAAATTGATTCAAACTTTTTGTAATAATATCTCTTTCTTCAGTCAATACCTTATTCGGCAGAATGAAAAGCGCTTCATTGGGCACAAAAACAGTCCGTGTGGTTTTTATTTGACTTCTGCGTTGGATTCAGACAATTTGGAATGGAAGACCCCATAACTAAAATACAGAATCAACCCAATGATCAGCCAAATTCCGAACCTGCTCCAGTTTGTGATTCCCAACTCACTCATCAAATAAAAGTTAGTCAATAGGCCTAAAACCGGAATAAAAGACCAGGATTTCAGGATTGCCAGAGTGGTTACAACGAGCGTTGTTATGCCAAATAGTGTGTAGGGCAATGAATGAATCGAATAGCTATGAAAAAAACTTTCAATCCCCGGTAGGCCACTCTTTGAAATCAATAAAATGGATGCCAACAACAACACGGTGGGTGGAACAAAATACCTGCTGTTCAGGTAAGGTACAACAAATCCATTTCTATTACCCGCTTTTGATCCCTTGGGATTGAGGACCAAAACTCCACCCGACACCAAAATAAAAGCGAACAAGGTACCAATGCTTGTCAAGTCTGTCACTTCGGTCAGGTTCATAAAAAGTGAAGGCAAGGCCACAATGATGCCTGTCACAATAGTCGAAAATCCAGGTGTACGGTATCCGGGATGCAATTTGGCGAATACCGGAGGCAAAAGGCCGTCACGGCTCATACTCATCCAGATTCGCGGCTGTCCCAGCTGGAAAACCAGAAGTACGCTTGCCATGGCGATCACTGCACTTACTGCGATAATACCGGATAGTTTTGCCAAATGAAGTTTGGCAAAAACGAAAGCCAACGGGTCAGCCACCCCCAATTGATCATAGGGTACCATGCCCGTTAAAACCAGACTAACCAATACATACAAAACTGTTGTAATCAAAAGGGCATAGAACATGGATCTTGGTAAATCTTTTTTGGGATTTTTACACTCCTCCGCCGTAGTGGATATGGCATCAAATCCAATGTAGGCAAAGAAGACGCCTGAAACCCCTTTCAAAACACCTGGCAATCCGTTGGGAGCAAATGGTGACCAATTGGCAGGATCAACATAAAAGGCTCCGGCGGCAATGACCAATAGCAGGACACCAATCTTGAGCAAAACCATGATGTTATTTGCCCTTTTGGATTCCCTGATACCGATGTAGCAAATCCATGTGATCGCTACAACGATCATAAAGGCAGGTATATCAGCAATAATTCGAAAATTAAATATCTGCGGTGCTGTTGTCCATGCAAGATAAGCTTCGTTCAATGGTGGACTCAGATTTGCCAGGCTTGTACCATTTTGGATCAAAGCAAATGCCTCATGATATCCCCTGAAAGCTGTCAGATAATCGGTCGTCAAAAAGGAGTAAATATGGAGGCCAAATCCGGAAAGCAAACCAGTAAAATATCCTGACCATGAGATGGCTACAGCAATGTTTCCGATGGCGTATTCCATGATTAAATCCCAACCGATGATCCATGCAACCAATTCGCCAAAGCTGGCATAGGCATATGTATAGGCACTACCGCTGATGGGAATGGAAGAAGCAAATTCGGCATAACACATGGCAGAGAGTCCGCAGGCTATTGCGGTGAAAACGAATAGAAGTGAAACTGCCGGACCTCCCGCAGCAGCTGCATTTCCGATGGTGCTAAAGATACCGGCTCCAACAATCGCTGCAACTCCCAGTGCAGTGAGGTCAACGACTCCAAGTGTCCGCTTCATGCCTGTTCCATGAATGGCCTCATTGGCCGAATCATGTAATATAAGTGAAATGGATTTTTTCCTGAATAGGTTGCCGGTTCTCATGAAAAAAGTGAACTAAAGTGACTAAAGAGAGCTAAAGTGACTAAAGTTGTAAAGAAAGCAATTTATTTGGTCTTTTGGGTTTCTATTAGTTTTCCGCTTAAACGTAACAATTCAGTCTCGGATTTTTTAGCTTGAAACTGCGCAGAAAGAAGACTGTTTTCAGATTCAAGTTCTGTAAGCTGGATCTGACGCAATTCATAATCACTCATCTCTCCTACTCTGAATTTTTCGAAAGATATCTTAGCTGTGTGCCTTGCAACCTCCAGATTTGCAGTTTCTAAAGTAACCAATTTGAGATCGTTACGGTATTCGTTATAGATCTGCCAAAGCGTTGCTTCAGTGTTTACCAGGATTTGTTGATAGGATAATTTAGTTGACTCAGCTTCTATTCTTGCATTTGCAGATATCCTGCTTTTATTAAAACCGTCAAAAATTGGAATCGACAGATTTAATCCGAAAACTGGTCCGGTGTTTTGGCTAACTGCATAGGAACCAAAATTATTCTTAGAATGCGTAAGAGTATAATCAGTAAAAAATGAGACTTGCGGATATTTAGGTGAATGGGTGAGCCTGTAATCCAGCAAGGCAATCCCGGCCGACTGTTTTGCAAGGTTTATCTGACTGTTTGTGAATGAGAGACTATCTCTCAAACCTGAATAATCCAGAATTTTATCAAATTTTATTGCAGAACTGACTTCAAAATCAGTGGTTGTTTCCATAACCAGTAGTGCTTTCAGCCTCGATTTGGCATTGGTAAGCGCTACTTTCTGACGGAGAAAAGATGCACTGTCTGCATTTAAATCAGTAGATGACTTTAGAAATGCCAGCTCCGAAGCTGTACCAATCTGCAATTTCTTCCGGGTTAACTCATATCGACTATTCGAAAAATCAATTGCATTTTGTAAAACCTGGAGGAGATTCTTCAATTGAACAATCGCAAAATAGGATATGACAATTTCTGATAATGTGTTTTCGATGGTAGCTCTGGTTGCAGTTTGCTGAAAATTCTGCAATGACCCTAATTTCTCCTTTTTGATGAACATACCAAAACCGTTGAATAACGTCCAGTCGAGAGAAACTCCGGCATTCACCGTATTTGTTTGCAAATTACTGCTTTCATTTTTTATACCCTGCTGGTCTTCTGTGTTGGAATTGCTGACACTCTTTCTCAATCCTCCACTGGCATTTAAAATAGGTAGAAATCCGGCATTGCCAAGGGTATTGTTGTTCCCGGCAACTTTGGAATCATTTTTCGAAATCTGAATTGAAAAATTATTTTTCAGTCCGATACTGATAGCCTCTTCCAGACTCAGGGAGCCAGATTGACCCCTTGCCAGAATGGTAAAGCTCAGAAGAAAAACGAATGCAAAAGATATTTTTTTCATGGTTAATGTTTTCCTTGTACGCTTTGACTAATCTTCAATTTCAGCTTGCAGTTCATCTGTTTCTTCCATATGTTTTATATGACCTGAAATTAATGTGTAAAGCGCGGGTACAATATAAAGTGTCAATATCAGTGAGAACATCAGGCCTCCAATAATTGCAATTCCCATCGGAACACGGCTCTTGGCTGCCGCACCCAATGCCAATGCAATAGGTAAAGCGCCAAGCATCGTGGCAAGGCTTGTCATCAGGATTGGTCGCAAACGGAGCGTTGCGGCTTCCAATACGGCTTCTTTCAGAGGCATGCCGGCATTCTTTTTCTGGTTGGCAAATTCAACAATTAAAATGCCGTTTTTGGTCACAATCCCAATCAAAATAATGATTCCGATTTCACTGAAAATATTTAAAGTCTGGTCAAATGCAATCAGTGATATCAGGGCTCCTGCGATTGCCAAAGGCACAGTCAGCATGACAATCATTGGATCTCGGTAGCTTTCAAACTGAGCGGCCAATACAAGAAAAATCAGGATCAAGGCAAAAACGAAGGCGTAAACCAGACTGCTCGCATTCTCGTCAAAGTCGCGCGATGAACCTGCCAATGAAGTAGCAAAATTCTCCGGCAATATTTCCTTGGCAATGTTTTTCATCTCCTGGATTCCTTCTCCCAGCGTAACACCCGCCGCCGGCTGAGCCGAAACAGTGGCCGAGACATACCTGTTGAAACGATAAATCTGAGGAGGGTTACTCTGATTGGATATCTTCAGGACATTGTCCAGTTGTATCAGCTTACCGGTCGAATTTCTAACGTAGATAGAGGAAAGATCCATCGGATTGTCCCTGTTGGATCGGGATGCCTCTCCAATGACCTGGTACATTTTGTCTCTCAATATAAAATACCCGTATCTCTGCTGACTAAAATATAGCTGCAGGCATTCTGCTATATCGCGGATAGTGACTCCGAGTGTTTTGGCACGGTCCCGGTCAATGTCGATCCTAAGTTCAGGTTTGTTGAACTTCAGATCTACGTCGACCACCTGAAATGCTTTGTCTTCCATGGCCTTGTCCAGAAATTTAGGCAATGTTTCCTTCAAGCTTTCGAAATCAGGTCCCAGAATAACAAACTGAACCGGTAGTCCTGCCCCTCTTCTTGTGGTGGCAATAGTCTGCTCCTGCGTAGCATATCCTCGTGCAAAATTATTCTTCCGCAATATTCCGTTTAGCCAGTCGGCAATTTCCTGCTGTGATCGTATACGTTCATCAGGGTTCACCAGTCCGATTCTGGCCATACCACCATTGGTTCCCTGCATGCCGGTCATCACCATCAAAGTAGATTTTTCAGGAATCGTATCGAGTATTTCTGCCAGTTTTTGCATGTAATTGTCCATCGATTCATAGGCCGTCCCTTCTGGCGCTGTTGCCGTAATCCGGATTCTGCTCTTATCTTCCATCGGCGCCAGCTCAGAAGGGATGATCCTCATGATAAGGACGATAATAACGATAGATGCCAACATGATGACCACAGCGATCCAGCGATGGCTGATGAATTTTTTTAACGAATTGTGGTATCCTTCTGTCATTCTCTCAAAAAAGCGCTCACTGCTATGATATAATTTTGATTCGGATGTGCTTTTTTTGAGCATCCTGGCACACATCATTGGAGTCAGGGTAAGCGATACGAAGGCGGAGATCAGCACTGATCCTGCTACTGTTACGGCAAACTCACGGAAGAGCCTCCCTGTTATTCCACTCAAAAACATAATGGGCAAGAATACGGCCGCCAAAGTTACTGTGGTTGAAATGATCGCGAAGATGATCTCCTCAGATCCTTTGTGCCCCGCCACCATTGGTTTCTCGCCCAATTCAATCTTTTTGTAAATATTTTCCAGGACCACAATGGCATCATCCACCACAAGGCCGGTTGCCAGTACGATTCCAAGGAGCGTAAGCAAGTTGATCGTGAAACCGGCAAAATACATGATTGCAAAGGTTCCAATCAAAGAGATCGGTATGGCCAGAACGGGAATCAGAGTCGTTCGCCAGTGTCTCAAAAAGACAAATATCACCAGTACCACCAAGGCAAAAGAGAAGAAGATGGTCTCTTCCACCTCTTTGATTCCTTTACGGATATTGACGGTAATATCATTCAGGATAGAAAGCTTCATATCGGATGGCACCTCTTGCTTCAGGCGCTCTACCCGTTTGTAAAATTCATCCGCAATGGCGATGTGATTGGATCCGGGCTGGGGCTGAATCGCCAATCCGATCATTTGGATTCCGCCATTCCCCTTAAAGCTGCTTTTCAGTGATTCGGCAGAAAGGACCGCTTTGCCGATGTCCTTTAACCTGATCAACACTCCGTTTTGTTCCTTGATCAGGAGATTGTTAAAATCATCCTCGGTAGTAAGTCGGCCAAGTGTGCGGATGGTTAATTCTCTTTCGTATCCTTCAATCCTGCCTGAAGGCAATTCAACATTTTCGCGGCTCAAAGCTGTACGGATATCCGCCGGAGAGATCTGAAAAGCTGTGAGTCTTGCAGGATCCAATTCCAACCGCATGGCATACTTTTTCTCGCCGTAAATCCGGATATCACTAACCCCCGGAATGGTCTGCAACCGTTCCTTAAAGACATTTATACCGTAGTCTGTCAGTTCAAGCAAACTTCTTGAATCACTTTGAACAGTCAGGATCAGAATAGCATCCGCATCTGCGTCGGTCTTGACCACCACCGGCGGATCACAATCCTGAGGCAAACGGTTTAGAACGCGCGAAACCCTGTCGCGAACATCGTTGGCAGCAGCTTCCATGTCTGCATCAATGTTAAACTCTACCGTGATCCTGCTGTTTCCATCACTGGAAGAAGATGTTAATGTCCGGATCCCTGCTATACCGTTGATAGACTCCTCCAACGGTTGAGTAATCTGGGTTGCAATCACATCCGCATTGGCTCCGGTATAGGAAGTAGACACTGTAACAATGGGTGGATCCACACTCGGAAATTCCCGCAATCCAAGCATTTTGAATCCGACGAAACCAAAGAGAAGTAAAAGAATGGATAGTACAGATGCAAGTACAGGCCTTTTGATACTGATAGAAGCAATGTTCATGTCGTTCGTTTCAAACTATTATTACCTGTTCTGAATCTTCACTTTAACCGGCATTCCCTCTTTTATCTGCAACAAACCGCTTGTTACAAGGGTATCATTGGCTGTAAGACCGCTGGTCACCTCTACTTCCCTTTCAGTGCGGTAGCCGGTTTTAATATCGACAGCCTTGGCTTTCCCCTTTCTGACAACAAATACCTGCTCCCCCTCCATCAGCGGTACAGTTGCTTTGGCTGGAATCATGATGACCTCCTTGTTGGGGAAAAGCTTGAGGTTTATTTTTGAATAAGAACCGGGATACAACTCTCTTTTTGAATTGGGACTGAGTGCCCGAACCCTTATTGATCCTGTTTGTGGATCGATTTTAGATTCCAGCGCATAGATTTTTCCGGTATAGTGATCCTCTCTCCCGTCAATCGTGAAATCAAACTCTTTACCAATGGTTAGGTTGGATATAAATTTTTCGGGGACAGCAAAATCAACTTTAATCGGATCAATCTGCTGCAGGGAGGTGATAATGGTAGTGTTTGAAACAAATGCACCTTCACTAACCATCCTTAACCCAACCACACCGGTAAAGGGTGCATGGAGTTCGGTCTTGGAAATTTGTGCCTTTATCAAATCCTGGTTGGCCTTCAAAGTATTGTAATTGTTTTCAGAAATATCCAGCTCCTCCTTACTGATCCCCTTGAACTTATAAAGTTCCTTTTTTCGGTCAAGTTCTTTCTGTGCCAGCTCAATCTGCAACTGATTCGATCTTAGGTTAGCCTGGAGATCGCTGTCGAACATTTTTACAAGCATCGTTCCTTTGGTGACAGTGCTGCCTTCCTTGAAATAAATACCGGTCACCTTGGCGGATATTTCAGGTCTGATGTCTATTTCCTCATTGGCCATCAGCTTACCGGTATAAACATTTGAAAAATCCAGCGTATTCAAGGTAAGAACCTGACCATCAACAGTGAGGATATTTCTGCCTTCCGCAGGGCCACTGCTCTTTTTGGCTTCATTGCCGCAAGAAAAAAGTAAAAAAGAAGTTACCGTCAGCAACAAGGTAACTTTGAATAATTGGTCCATTATTTCAAGTTTTGAATCAGTTAGTTTATGCGTAAAAAATTGATTATAGCTTCATTGAAGAGTCGGCAGTAACCAAAATCCCAAAATGCAGGGACGATTAGAATACTTGATTTCTACAATGACTTATCTTATTTCACCAGGGCATAAAAACAACGTACCGGGGAGTTAACTTTCCCCTCGGCTACCAGTTTTTTAATCAATTTGTCTACCTCTTTTTTATCAACTCCGGTGGCATCCGCAATTTCCCCACCTTTCATCGGAATTCCTGATTTCTCCAGCGCCTTAACAATTGCTTCTTTTGAGTCCATGATCTTAGAATTTTAATATATTATATTTTAGAAACTCTGCTTAACAAGAGATGATCTGCCAATACCAATGCAGCCATTGCCTCTACAATGGGTACTGCCCTGGGTAAGACGCAGGGATCATGCCTGCCTTTAACATTTACCACAGCTTCAATCCCATGAATGTCGACGGTATTTTGATCTTTCAGCAAGGTGGCTATTGGTTTAAAAGCCACTTTCCAATAAATGTCCTCTCCATTTGAAATACCTCCCTGAACTCCGCCTGAATGGTTGGTCAAAGTTCTGATGCCATTGTCCGAAGGGATAAAAAGATCATTGTGCTGAGAACCGGAAAGTTTTGTCCCGGAGAAACCTGACCCATACTCAAAACCTTTGACCGCATTGATGCCAAGCATCGCAAAACCCAGATCAGCATGCAATTTATTAAATACCGGTTCGCCCCAACCTGCAGGGACTCCGGTAGCTACACCGGTGATTACTCCTCCAACAGTATCATGATTCCTTCCGGCTTCTTCAATTCGTTCTATCATTCTTTTAGCCGTTTCCGTATCCGGACACCTGACCAAATTACTTTCTGCATTGCTCAAATCCAGCTCCTGGTAAGATTGCTCAAGTTCAATCTCTCCAACCCCGGAGACAAATGCCTGAATTTTTATGCCTGAAAGAGCCAATAATTGCTTGGCAATCGAACCGGCGATGACCCTCGCGATGGTCTCACGGGCAGAAGATCTTCCACCTCCACGGTAGTCTCTGAAACCATATTTCTGATCATATGTAAAATCAGCGTGCGAAGGGCGGTACAAATCCTTGATATTCGAATAATCAGCCGAATGCTGATCCTTATTCTTTACCAGGAATCCAATGGGTGCACCGGTTGTGTATCCTTCAAAAATCCCCGATAGGATTTCCACCTGGTCAGATTCCTGACGTGAGGTAGTAATATGGGATTGCCCGGGTTTTCTCCGGTCTAAATCGTACTGGATTAAGCCGATGTCAATTTTAACCCCTGCCGGACAGCCATCCAGGACGCCGCCAATGGCAACGCCATGTGACTCACCAAAAGATGTAAGCCTAAATATCTTTCCAAAACTATTCAAATCACTGATTTTTCTTGGTTGGGCTAAAATTATTCAACTTTTCCGATATTTATTGTTAGATTGATATGAAAAGGGAAGGTTTAATTTAAAAATAAAAAACCCGGATAAAATCATCCGGGTTTCCCATTTATTTTGAAGTAAAATTGCCTTAGTTACATCCGCAACCACTGCCGCATCCGGCGCCTGCTTCTTTGTCACCACAGCTTCCATCTCCGCAACCGCCATCACCACAACCATCGCTGCTGCAACTGCTTCCGCAACCACATCCTCCGGTGCTATATGCTGCACTGAGTTCTTCAGGTGAAGCTTCACGAACTTGCAGAATTTCTCCTGTAAAGTGAAGGTCTTCACCGGCAAGCGGATGGTTAAAATCCATGGTAACAACCTCACCCTCAACAGAAACAACAATGCCGTCCATGCGCTGACCATGTGCAGACATCATAGGAACGCTATTTCCCGGCGTTAGCAAGGTATCATCTGCTTTTCCGTCTACCTTGAAAATATCCAAAGGCAACTCAACAACTGCTTCCTCATTTATTTCACCATATCCACTCGCTGCCGGAATGGCGATCTCAAATTTTTCGCCTGATTTCTTGCCGACAAGCTGCTCTTCAAAAGCCGGAATCATCAATCCGGCGCCATGCAGAAAAATAAGCGGACTTTCGGCTGTTGCCGATTCAAATATCTCACCCTCTTTACCATCCAACCTCAAATCGTAGGTCAGGGTAACCATACTATCTTTTGAAACTGTAATCATTACAATGTTTTTAAAATTTTAAAGTGCAAAGAAACAGTATATTTCTTTAGCTGCCTAGTCTGTTACGATTTTTTATAAAAAAAGTTTTACAAAGAAAAACCTCCAAAAGCTCATTAAATGAACCGTCATTGGCAGCAAATCGAGGCTACCTGTTTGAAACACACAAATGTTAAGAAAATCGACGAAGCAACCTGATACCAACTACAAAATCACCGGACTATTGATGTACCTAATATTGTCCAAACACACATAATCCGGCGTATTAATCCCATAGATGCCCGTGTCTGAAGAGGTAAAGCTGAAAGAAATCTTGTTAACCTTCCCCAAGGAGGTAAGATCAAACGTTGTCCATTTGTCGAGAATGTAATCTTTGGAAGAATCTGAGAACCGAAAATCCGCCAAATAGATATCCAGGCTTCCAATTTTGACATTGCTTCGGTTGTACCCGTTGACAGTCAATTTAAACCAATCAGGATCATTTCCGGTTGTCCCACCAAATTTCTTGCTGAATGCATCTCCATATTTCATCGTTAATGCAGCAAATGAAGTGTTGCACAGCGCTATAGACAGGATGCTATTTTCTGCTCCATTCGGAAAAGTAGCGAGAGCTTCACCTTGATAAAACGGATGATAAAGTGCAAACTTATTGGTTCCATTCCCGGAATCAAATACACTGAACTGATTTTCAAAACCCTGCGTCGTCACATCGTTTTTTTGAGAATAGACAAAACCAGACCAAACTTGATATTTCGAATCAAATAAATTGGCAAAAATTAAATTATCAACTGAAAATGAACCTGTTCCATCACTCCCATTCCAGAAACCGGTGGATGGAATTGGAAGCGTTTCAAAAGTAATGGTCTGATATTGGATCTCATCTGTCTTTTTACAGGCGACAATTACAAAGAGAGCGGCAGTTAACAGCATGGCCTTTAAAGGATGGCATTTCATGGATAATAATTCAAATAAATAATGAAAAAATTTGTACGAAAATTTCCGCAATTCATCCCGATCACGAAAAGTAAGCTGAAATTGGCAGGTCTTCTGGCTCGTCCGGTCATCTGTGCCTTCCCGTCAAAATAGACAGTGGCTTTGTTGCAGAAACCTTTTGATGGACTTACAGCTGCGGGTGCAGCTCCGGTATTTCACCGGATTCCCTTTCTGATTCACCGCTCCGGAAAAAGAGCGGATGAAACCAAATTTCAATGCAAAGCTATAATTTTATGTTAGGCTACAAATATTGAACCTGACAATTATTTTGAAAATTATTAACACTAAAATGTGGATAAGAAAAAGATTGGTTGCTTTTTTATACTTTTAAAGCTCTTGAAATACCATCATCTATGCTGCCCGAAGAAGTTAAAAAAAGAATTGCAAAACTGCGTCAGGAAATTGATCAGCACAACCATAACTATTACAGACTGAACCAGCCAACCATCTCCGATTTCGAATTTGACGCGTTAATGGGCGATCTTATCGCATTGGAAAACAAATTTCCGCAGTTTTCTGATCCAAATTCTCCGACACAAAGAGTCGGCAGCGATATATCACGAGAATTCCGGCAAGTACTCCATCAATATCCGATGTTGTCACTTTCCAACAGTTATTCTGAGGCTGAAGTGGCAGAATTTGTTCAGAGAGTAGAAAAATTATCAGGGGAAACGCCTGATTATGTGTGCGAACTAAAACTCGATGGTACTTCCATCAGTATCATTTACCAGCATGGCCAACTCCAAAGGGCAGTTACCCGTGGCGATGGTGAGAAAGGCGATGACGTTACGGCGAATGTCCGGACCATCCGATCTGTTCCGTTGAAATTGCAGGGAAATTATCCTGAATCCTTTGAGATAAGAGGAGAAATTGTGATGCCTTTCTCAGTCTTTGAAGAGCTGAACCTTGAGCGTGCCGAACAAGGCGAACAACTCCTTGCCAATCCAAGAAACGCGGCCTCAGGTACCCTGAAAATGCAAAACTCCTCAATTGTAGCTTCCCGGAAGCTGGATGCCTATTTCTATTACATTTTGGGTGAAAACCTACCGGAAGATGGTCATTATGAATTGCTGCAAATGGCCGCGGAATGGGGCTTCCAGCTATCTCCTCATGCTAAAAAATGCAGGGATAGCGGGGCGATCCTGGAATTTCTCACAACCTGGGACAAAAAACGTGAAGAACTTCCTTTTGCCACGGATGGCGTGGTCATCAAGGTCAATTCGAAAAGAGTCCAGGAGGAGCTTGGTTTTACGGCCAAAAGCCCCAGGTGGGCTATTGCCTATAAATTTAAAGCAGAGCGGGTTGCGACAAAACTGTTAAGTGTCGACTTCCAGGTAGGCAGAACAGGTGCGGTTACACCGGTTGCCAATTTGGAGCCTGTTCAATTGGGAGGCACAGTTGTGAAAAGGGCTTCTCTTCACAATGCGGATGTCATTGATGGGCTGGGTTTATACTTGAATGACACAGTTTTGGTAGAAAAAGGGGGCGAAATTATTCCGAAAATTGTTGGCGTTGACACTTCTCAAAGAGATTCTGCCAGCACACCCGTTCAGTTTATTCAAAACTGTCCGGAGTGCAATACGCCATTGGTTCGCGAAGAGGGCGAAGCTGCCTGGTATTGCCTGAATGAAGAGGGTTGTCCGCCGTTGATCAAAGGCAAAATCGAACATTTCATCAGCCGCAAGGCGATGAATGTAGATGGCCTGGGTAGTGAAACCATCGACCTGCTTTACCAGAATGGACTGGTCCGCAATGTGGCCGATCTGTACGAACTAAAAAAAGAACAGCTGATCTCCCTCGATCGCATGGGCGATAAATCGGCCGACAGGATCCTGGAAGGACTAAAAAATACCACAGAAATTCCATTTGAAAGAGTCCTTTTCGCTTTAGGCATCAGGTATGTTGGCGAAACAGTGGCCAAAAAGTTGGCCAAAGCGATCAAATCCATTGATCTCCTGAAACAAGCTGATCTTTCTACCCTCACATCCGTGGATGAAATAGGCGTGAAGATTGCTGAAAGTATTGTGGAATGGTTTTCCAAAGAACAGCACATGGAATTGATTGAACGCCTCAGAACCGCCAATTTGAAACTGGTTTCTGAAACCCGTCAGGCAGAAGGGGAAACAGAAAAATTAAAGGGTCTGTCGTTCGTTATTTCAGGAACTTTCCAAAATTTTTCGCGTGACGAATTGAAAGCAGACATCGAATTGCATGGCGGAAAAAATGTTTCCGGAATTTCAGCAAAAACAAGTTATCTAATTGCAGGTGAGAATATTGGACCATCAAAACTCGAGAAGGCCACCAACCTGAAAATACCCATCATCTCTGAAGAAACGTACGTTCAACTTACGAATTGAAAGTTGCAATCGTAAAACAGATGAATATTTTAAGATAGTTTTATATTCCGAATACATAACTTTGCACAAATGCTGAGAAGATTTTTCAACAGGTACTTCAAAAAGAGGTTGTTTCAGGCTTACCGGAAACAACACAGGGCGGTCAGTATCATTACTCTGGTTCATGCGAAATCAGTTGGGATCCTGTGGAACCCTGCCGATGAAGAGAGTGTTGAGACGTATGAATCCCTGCGGAAAATTTTGACTGCAAAGGGTATCAAATCCTTCGGGATAGCCTATATCAGCTCAAAAAGGGAGAAGGAGACGCTGTCTACAATTACCAACTCGTGGTTGATGTACAGCGGCAATGTCACTTGTTTTGGCAGACCAAAGAGCGGAGACGGAATGCAATTTTTTCAGCAGGAGTTTGACATTTTGATCGACTTGTCCCTGCAAAAGAGTATTGCGCTTCAATACATGCTCATTCACTCAACAGCCAGGTTCAAAATAGGGTGGAAAGGTGAAGATCCAAATATTTACGATTTGGAAATCGACGTCTCAGCCAATCCCGGATGCCGCTTTCTGATGGAACAGATTATATATTATCTTGAAAAATTGAACGAGAACAACTAATACGATGCACAAAATTTTTCACGGGGCGGGTGTGGCGTTGATCACACCTTTTGGCAATGATCTTCAGATAGATTTCGATAGTTTAGGTAAACTTGTCGATTCGCAGATTGAAAATCACATGGATTTTCTGGTAGTTCTAGGCACAACAGCCGAAACTGCTACCCTGTCACACGCGGAACGGCAGGTTCTGATAGATTTCGTCATTGACAGGACTGCAGGTAGAATACCCGTGATGATAGGTATTGGGGGCAACAGCACTTCCGATGTGATCGATCAGTTGAATACCCTCAATCTTCAAAAAGCGGCTGGCATTCTGTCTGTTGTTCCTTATTACAACAAACCCTCGCAGGAAGGTATCTATCAGCATTTTATGGCTATCTCGGCCGCCAGTCCGGTTCCAATCGTTCTCTACAACGTACCCGGAAGGTCGGCCATCAGCATGAGCGCCGACACAACTCTGCGGTTGGCACATGATGCAGAAAACATCGTCGGAACCAAGGAAGCTTCCGGCAATTTCGGAGAGATTATCAGGATATTAAAAGGGAAACCTGATCGGTTTAGTGTGATTACCGGCGACGATAGCCTGGTCGTTCCGACAACCTCGATAGGTGGCGAGGGAGTGATATCGGTGGCAGCCAATCTATTACCCCGACAAATTTCAGCCATGACCCATTATGCCTTAAATGGTGATTATAATAGTGCCGCCGCCATTCAACTCGACATTCAGTCATTGGTTGAAGACCTCTTTGCCGAAGGAAATCCTTCCGGCGTCAAGGCGGCCATGCATTCGGTTGGACTTTGCGAAAATAAAGTCCGGTTGCCGCTGGTACCCGTAAGTGAGAAACTTTATAATTCGTTGGCAGAGAAAACAAAGAGGCTGTTTTGAATATTTGATCCAGGTGGCTGAACGTCTCTTGCCCAAATCTATCCCATCAACAGGTCGCACCTCCGGTGCTCACTGGCTGACTCCTCTTCATCAGCTACAAACAGATCAACCCCTCCGGGGTTTTAATGCAGAGAAACTTATTTAGCGAAAAACACGTATCGTGGCCATTAAACTGCCCCGGAGGGGTATACTGTTTGTAGAAATCCAATATAAATCATTGAGAGCTCTGGAGGAGCGATCTGTCAATGAATGGCAATTGAAATACCCATCCGTCAGATGGCGTACCAAACGATGTGATCATTTCTACTTTTTAAAATGTGCTTCGAAATTCTTTTAGGCAATTATTTATTCATCCGGAATATAACCCCATCTCTTTAATTCGCCTGGATCAACTATTTTTTTTGTCCCGCCATCGTGCATCAAAAGGATTCTGGTAGATATATCCAGTATGTTTCTGTAATCGTGATCGGTGATGATAAAGCCCTTGTTTTTAGCCTGCACTCTGATAAGGTTCTTGATTATATCCTTGTAAATCGGCGCAATTCCATTGAATGGTTCATCGATCAGGATGTATTTTGCCTTAGAATGAACGATCAGCATAATCTCCAAAAGTCGTCGCTCCCCACCCGACAATTGGCTGCTTTTTTTGTCCAGCATAACGCTAATATGCTCGTTTTCTTTCAACAAGGTCGCATTTTCATAGTCACAAAGCAATGAAATCATGAGTGATACCCCGAGATGATCCGGAAGGAAATGATCCTGCGGTAAATAACTGATCAGGTCTCTGTTGTCGTCTAAACCATTGATGATCTTATCCCCTACTTTGACGAATTTCCTCTCTGCATCCATCGAACCGAAGATAATTTTCAGCAGAGTAGACTTACCGGATCCGTTTCGACCCAACAAACCAATAATTTCGCCTTGACTGCAGGAAAGGTAAACATCTGTCAGCACCTGCCTGGTGCCAAAACTCTTGATCACGCTGTCAACATGCAAATGTGTCATATGGATAGCAGGATTAGTCCGAAAATCAGGCTCAGCAACAAACTGGCTCCCCAAAGATGGTATTTACTCAAACCCAGATTGTAATAGAAATAATATTGTCCCGGATTCATTACCTCATAAACGAAATAATGAAAAAGTATTGAAAGCAAAACGTAGGAGATGGCAACAATTAAAAATGAAACTTCACCTGATATTGCGTAAGACAATATTCCAAGTAACATGGACAAGATGAAAGCAGGGACAGCAATCTTCTTATAAAAAAGCATAACGCTCAGGAATATCCTCATTAGCTATTTTTAATGCCCGTGGAAGACGGATTCACAAATTTGTACGAATCACTATATACCTAGGATGCAGGAATGTCTAAAGGAGTTGCCTTACAAAAGGAAAAGAATTTAAACGAAGATTCTTAATTAAATCTGCACTTGATTCTATTCCGCCAGTAATCTTTCAATTACGTATCTGAAGCAAACATTCCGGCATCCTTTATTTCCCTCCCCCATTGGAATCCCCACCACTTTTTAAATCATCATTCTGAATCGTTCTCCGGGCTTTTTCGACTTCGCCTTTCATCTGGCCAAATTTGTAGGATACATTGAAATTGAATTGCCTTCTTGGGCTAATAGAAATGCTGTTTTGATAGAAATTTAAGTCTTTCAGGGTATATTCATTCTTAAATTTATCCTGGAGTGGACTGCTGATCGATGCCGAGATTCTCAGTTTTTTGTTTAGAAGCTCCTGATCTTTCCAATGTTATCATAGGTGCTTATTTTGACACCGGAGGCATAAATGGTTGTATAATTTTCAATGGTGTTGTTGGTCATGCTTCCATTGAGGCTCATGTTGATATTGAATTTACTTGTAAATTTGCCATAAGTTAAATCAATTACAGAGGGTTTTATATGCTATTATGTGGCTTTTACTTCCTTCCCTGCGGCTGATAATATTTCATCGCCTCAGGCAGCTTTTGGTTTATCCTTGCAATTCTGTTCTCGTCCAGCGGATGTGTGCTCAAAAACTCCGGAGCCTTTGACTGATTGTTCGCGGCCATCGCCTTCCAGAAATCGACGCTTTGGCTGGGATCATATCCGGCCATGGCCATAAAATACAAGCCCATTTCGTCTGCCTCGTATTCGTGCGTCCGGGAGAATGGCAACAGGTAGCCAAGTTGTGATCCCATGCCAAAAGCAGCCATGGCAAGCTGTTGGGTCTCCTTTGGCTTTTGAGACAACGCAACCGATAAGGCAATGCCGGCACCCTGTGCGACAAGCTGTTCGCTCATTCTTTCGCCTCCATGGCGGGCTACAGCGTGCGCAATTTCGTGGCTCATTACCGTAGCCAACTGTGCATCATTCTTGATCAAAGGGAGGATTCCGGTGTAAACCACAACTTTACCACCCGGCATGCACCAGGCATTCACCGTTTTGTCTTCGATCAGGTTAAATTCCCATTTGTAGCCATCCAGGTAGGAAGACAATCCCTTGTCATTGAAATATTTCTCCACCGCAACCTCAATTTTTCCGCCAACTCTTCTGATTCTGTCTGTTTCAGTTTTGTTGGTCGAAATTTTATTGGATTTGATGAATTGGTCATACTGGCTCAGACTCATGCTCATCACCTCAGATTCATTCACCAGGCTAAGTTGCTTGCGGCCGGTAATTGGAACCGTCTTGCAGGAAGTAAGAAAAACGGCCAATAGCACGGCAGTTTTAAAAATTACTGAACAATTATTTCGGATCATTTAGTGGTAGATCTTATGCTTGTTAGACAATAAAGTATTGTAAAGTAGTGAAGCAATGGTCATTGGCCCTACCCCACCCGGAACCGGTGTGATGAAAGAACATTTAGGAGCCACCTCGTCAAATTTGACATCTCCTTTTAATTTGAAGCCGGATTTGGTCTGATCAGAGACCACCCGGGTCGTCCCGACATCAATCACAACCGCTCCTTCCTTAACCATATCACCGGTTAGAAACTCAGGCATTCCAAGCGCTGCCACGATAATATCTGAATTCAGACAGATCTCTTTCAGATTTTTGGTACGGCTGTGGCATAGGGTAACCGTGCAATCGACTCCTTTTTGCGAAAGCAGGATGCTCATCGGCCGACCAACAATGTTACTCCGGCCAATGACCGCACAACTCATGCCTCTGGTCTCAATCTTGTATCTGCGCAGCAACTCCATGATGCCAAACGGAGTAGCCGAAACAAAGGCGGGCATGCCTGCTACGACTCTGCCTACATTTACCGGATGAAAACCATCCACATCCTTTTTGGGATCAATGGTCTCGATCACCTTCTCTTCAGATATATGTTTTGGCAGCGGAAGCTGCACGATAAATCCATCAATTGCAGGATTATCATTCAGTCCAACAATGCATTGCAACAATTCATTTTCACTAACAGTATCTTCAAAGCGAATCAGTGTCGATTCGAAACCCACCACCCCGCAAGCTTTTACCTTGGCTGCCACATAGGTTTCGCTGCCACCATCATGACCAACCAGAACGGCCGCCAAATGAGGTGCCTTCTGGCCTGAAGCCAAAATGGCAGCCACTTCCTCAGCAATCTCACTCTTTAATAATGCCGCAATCTCTTTGCCGTCTATTAATACCATATGTGCACTGATGTTTATTTTATATCAAGCCACCACTACTTTACCCTTTACCCTTTTGCCTTTATCCTTTTGCCTTTATCCTTTTGCCTTTTGCCTTTACCTATGTCCTTTCCCCTGCTGCGTCATCATCTTCTTCATGTTCGCTCCTGACGACACCATCTTCATCATCTTACGGGTGTCTGCAAACTGCTTCAGCAACCGGTTAACTTCCTGAACAGAAGTTCCCGAACCATTGGCAATACGTTTGCGTCGTGAGCCATCGATCAAAGCAGCATCTGCGCGTTCGGCTTTGGTCATCGAATAGATAATGGCCTCTACATGTTTAAAGGCATCATCCTCAATATCTACATCCTTCAAGGCTTTTCCCATTCCGGGAATCATGCCGGCAAGATCCTTCAGGTTACCCATTTTCTTGATCTGCTGAATCTGCTTCAGGAAATCGTCAAAATTAAACTGATCCTTGGCAAGCTTTTTCTGAAGTTTACGAGCCTCTTCTTCATCGTATTGCTCCTGAGCCTTTTCCACCAGCGAAACGATATCGCCCATACCAAGAATACGATCGGCCATCCTGCTTGGATAAAAAGCATCGATGGCATCCATCTTCTCGCCCATCCCGACATATTTGATCGGCTTGGTAACCACCGAACGAATCGAAAGGGCCGCCCCCCCGCGGGTATCACCATCCAATTTTGTAAGGATGACCCCGTCAAAATTAAGTCGGTCATTAAATTCTTTGGCGGTGTTCACTGCATCCTGTCCGGTCATCGAGTCGACCACAAACAAGATCTCCTGAGGATTGACGGCATTTTTGATGGCCTCAATCTCTTTCATCATCAGTTCATCGATTGCCAGACGACCGGCAGTATCAATGATGACAACATCATTGCCTTTGAGCTTCGCCTCTCTGATAGCCTCTTTGGCAATCTTAACCGGATCTTTGGAGGTTTCATCCGTGTATACATTCACGTTAATGGCTGCACCCAAAATCCTTAACTGTTCGACAGCCGCAGGCCTGTATACGTCGCAAGCTACCAACAACGGATTCTTTCCCTGTTTGGTTTTCAGCCGGTTGGCAAGTTTTCCGGAAAATGTGGTCTTACCTGATCCCTGCAATCCAGACATCAGAATGATCGCCGGTGATCCTTTCAGATTAATATCAACCGCTTGTCCGCCCATCAGCTCGACCAGCTCGTCATGAACGATTTTAACCATCAGCTGCCCAGGATTCAAAGAGGTAATAACCTGCTGACCAATGGCTTTGTCTTTGATTCGGGTGGTAAAATCCTTGGCAATTTTGAAGTTAACATCGGCATCCAGCAAAGCCCGGCGAACCTCCTTCAAGGTTTCAGCTACATTGATCTCAGTAATTTTCCCCTGGCCTTTCAGCAATTTGAACGACCGTTCCAGTTTATCCGTAAGATTTTCAAACATAATTCAGTGTCTTTTAAAAAGCTTACAAACTTACATGAAAATTAAAAAAGTTAGGAGGCCGGATGAATATTTTTGACAATTTTTCCTGTTTTAGATACTTCTCATGTAACGATAGGCAAAGTCGTTCGTCATATAGGCTAAACAAAAAACAGTCCGCTTAATGTTGAAATATATCTTGCTACCTTATCTTTTGCTTGTAAATTATTCCTTATTGTTTGCTCAAAAAAATACCAAAAAAAAATATCTGGCAGAAAAATGCACTTCCCCCGTAGTTATTGATGGGATTCTGGACGACAAAGCCTGGGAGCTGAGGAAAATGCCAAAATCGACTACCAGGGAGTGACCCGTCTTCAAACTGCAGAGCCATTGACCAATTACTTCGTTGGCCGGATTCAAAAGGACAACAAAGATGGAAATACGATTTGGGGCTTTTTAGGAACCAGCACGGACCGAAACCTGAATGACTCTCTCCTAACTTCTGATCTGCATCGGAATGGCCGATCAGCCGGCTTTGATTTCAAACATTACTTGAGTCCAATCTGGTTCTGAGATGGGAGTACCTTCCCGGCTCAGCGCTGTACCTTGTGTGGTCTCAAAACCGCCGTTTTGAAGCATCCAATGGCAATTTTGATTTTTCGCACAACTTCAGTGAGCTTTACAAACACGAAAAACCAAACAACACATTAATGGTGAAGCTTTCCTACCGGATTGCCGTACACTAAAAAACTGGTTCTCAAACAGGTGCAATGTCTAAGATTAAATGCCCCGGAAAATACTTGCAAGTACTGAAAATAATTGAAATAAATCATAACATCCTAGACTACAATGGCTTAACCTACAAATAAAATATTTTATAAAACACTTTTTGAATTAAAATATAACTACCTTTACATCGGATTATTTACAATTAAATAAGTTTTTTTTTATGAACATTTTCGTAGGAAGCCTTCCATTTAGCTTGGAGGAAGCAGAATTAAAAGGATTTTTTGAGGAGTACGGTGAAGTGACTTCAGCAAGAATTATTACAGACAAATTCTCCGGAAGGAGTAAAGGTTTCGGCTTTATTGAAATGCCGAATGCAGAAGAGGCCCAAAAGGCTATCGAAGAATTGAACGGTGCAGAAGTTGACGGTCGTACGATCGTTGTTAACGAGTCAATCGAAAAACCTAAAGACGGAACAAGACGTCCAAGCGGTGGCGGCGGCGGTGGTTTCAACCGTGGCGGCGGCGGCGGCGGTGGTTTCAATCGCGGTGGCGATCGTGGCGGTTTCAACCGTGGCGGTGGCAGTGGCGGTGGTGACCGTGGTGGTTTCAACCGTGGCGGCGGTGACAGAGGTACCGGTCGCAGATCAAGTTATTAAGCAGTCGAACGTGTAGTAGCTTTCAGGCTACAGTTTGAACTATTTTTGTGCTGAGTTCGTGTATGAAAAATTATATCTTGACTTAACAGCCTGATAATTAATCGGAATTGAAGCAGATCACTTAGATAATCCAAACAAAAGCATAACGTTCCTAAGCTTATTATAGCATTAAAGAGGGTTCCAGACTGGATCCCTCTTTTTGTTGGTAATCACGCAAACAAATAAAACAATTTTCGATTTTGGAATTTCGATTTTCGATTGGGCATCCTGAGTCTGTCGAAGGGATGCAGGAAAGAGAAACAGGAAACTGAGAGTCAAGTAATTTTGCAACATCTATTTGTGAAATTTGTGGTGAATTCTGTTTTAATCTATGTTATACCTGTTGCAATTTATGAAATCCCTGGTTGTGAGTACATTAATACAAAATCGAAAATCAAAAATATAACTTAATACTTCCTCTGTATGGGCACTTCATATTCTCCCCTTGTCACAAAAGCCGTCACCAATCTAGGATTTGAGTCCTTGAATCCAATGCAGGCAGAGATGTTGAAAATTTGCAAAAAGGCACGACAGATCATTCTTTTCTCTCCAACTGGATCAGGGAAAACAGTAGCCTTCCTCCTCCCCGTTCTTGAAAAAATGAAAGATAAAGATCAGGCAATCAAAGCAATGGTAATAGTTCCGTCCAGAGAATTGGCCCTTCAGATAGAGCAGGTATTTAAATCAATGGGTACAGGATTAAAAGTCTCTACTTGCTATGGAGGTCACAAAGTAAAAACGGAACGGAATAATCTGCTTGAGGCTCCAGCCCTTTTGATTGGCACTCCCGGACGAATTCTTTACCACCTGGAAAAAGGTAACATCAATCCCGCCACAATTGCGCATTTAATATTAGATGAGTACGACAAGTCTTTTGAATTTGGGTTTGAAAAGGAAATATCGGCAATTCTGGCGTATATCTCTGCTCCGGAACAGGTGATTCTAACCTCCGCCACTAAAGCTGCCATAGTGCCTGATTTTTTCAAGCTGGAAAATCCGGTGGTTCTTGATTATAGCAGCGATGAAAAGCCTGCCGGATTAGAAGTGAAAATGATCAGGGCTGAAGAAAAGGATAAACTGAGTCTCCTTTTAACATTACTTCCGGGTCTCCCTGATGGACTTACCCTGGTATTTTGCAACCACCGCGAGGCCGTTGAGCGGATCAGCGCATTGTTAAGTGAAAACGGGATCTCTCATAATTCATACCATGGTGGTTATGAGCAATCTCAAAGGGAACATGCTTTGATCAAATTCAGGAATGGAAGCAATCCGATATTGATAACGACAGACCTCGCCTCCCGTGGATTGGATATCGCGGGAGTGAAAAACATTGTCCACTACCAGCTTGCATCAAGCGAAACCGTTTTTCTCCACAGGAATGGCCGAACTGCCAGAATGGATCGTGAGGGGACTGTTTGGATTTTGCTTTCAGAGAATGAGAAAATTCCTGATCATGTACCTGATTACTGTCAGGAAACTACCGTTTCGGAAACGGTAAAAAAGATTCCACCTCCCTATTTTTCCACGCTTTACTTTGGGGCCGGGAAAAAGGATAAAATCAGTAAAGGAGATATTGTCGGACTCCTGATTCAAAAAGGAGGATTAAATAAGGAAGAAATTGGACTCATTGATATCCTGGATTTCGAATCTTTTGCTGCCGTTCCTGCCTCAAAAATCTCAAAACTGACCTCAATTCTTGTCAAGGAAAAACTTAAAAATAAGCGAGTTAAAATAGCGCTGTCAAACTAATCGACTTACATTTTAATAACCATTTTTAGCTTTTGAGGCAGCGCACGGTATAAGGTAATGGCATCCGCTTTAGGCATTGTTATTAAAATTTTAGGTGCAATTGCATCTCTTCTAAGATTGGCCAATGCTTTAAGTGAATTTTCGGTTTCCCGCTTAAAGAAATTGTTTTTTAAACTATCTATCCTTGCTTTATCTTCCCCCTGGCTGATCTCGGTCTGTTGAATCACCAACTGAAGGTTTCGTTCAAAATTCATTACGATAAAAACATCCTCCGTTTTTCGGGGAGCTGGAATAGCCTCAGCTTTATTCGCTTCAATGGTATCTTTGGGCGCATTTTTAACCAAAAACTGGACTCTTTCAATCGTAGAGTTGGCATTTTTCAGTACAAAGGGTTGCGAAATCCAATGCAAAAGTGCATCAGTATGAAACTTCTTGATGGAGTTGCTGATCCAAACATCATGTATTGGGCTATCATGCAATGGAATGCCCTTCATTTCAAGCGTTGCGACATTATTGATCAGGTCAAGAACCATATAAATCGAATCTTCAGAAGAGAGATTAAATCTGGATCTGAGTAAAGTCTCGGTTTTCTTTAACTCAAAGAGCCTCTGAATATCGTCTCTGCTATTTGTGACAAATTCAGATTCTGCCGGAACAGATTGAACCTTTGATTCTGCCTTCTTGGCATTTTTATCTGCTTTGTCATTTTTCTTAGATGGATTGTCACTCTTGTCCTGCTTCTTTGCATTGTTATCCTTTTTTGCCTCCGGTTTTGGTGAGACCGCTTCCGGTAACGGATTTATTGTGGCAACCGGAAGAATAACAGTTGTCGTAAGAACATAGGCACTGATAAAAAACAAAATTGTAGTAACAGTCCAGAAGAGATTCTTTTTTGCCATGTCCGTGGATTAGTATATAAATACTTTTGCCCCTTTATCGAGGGTATTAAATATGACTTCAAGATCGGCATCACCTAATCTGACACAGCCATGGGTGACAGGTAAGCCCAGAAAACGCTGGTACAAGGTTCCGTGCAGCATGTACCCATCGCCAATTGTCAGGGCATATGCGCCAAGGGTTGCCTCATCATACCGGTCGGCCGAACGTGCAGAAGGAGGCTTCAGCCCCTCTTCAATAAAGGCCCAGTCGGGTTTCACCCACACCGGATCTTTTCTCTTGAGCAGAACAGAAAACATACCCTTTGGCGTTTTGAAAGGCTTTCTTGTTCCGTTCGGATAAATCAATATTTCATCCTTACCAGTGGAACACATCCCTGTACGAAGGGTATCCTTCGAATTCCGAAGGACAAATCTGTTCTCAGTCGTATTGATCAGAATATAGGGCTTATCAGGCATCAGATCACTCAATTTGTCTTGAAATAAGGCAATATTAGATTTGCTGCTTTGAATTTGTTTGTCTATATTCCTAACATTCAACTGATTGGAAGTAAACCATGATTTTATCCCATAGGCCATGTTCTGGTAGGCAGGCGTAAACAGAATTATCGTGGGTATCCAGGTAAATAACATAACCGGAATTATCCAGGGCACATATTTCTTAAACCAACTCTTATCTTCAATTTCCATTTTCGTAAAGATAATTAATTTAACAGATCTGATAAAGAGACCGTTGATCCCACGATAGTGACTGGTGAACCTACTGATAGTTTACTGTACAATTCATCAATTTTCTCATCAGAAAGGGCAACACAACCCTTGGTCCAATCGGCTCCTTTTCCACCATTGCCATGAATTTCGATCAATCCCCCAATGCCACGGCTCTTTGGAATCTGACCACTTCTTCGGCGGGCAGCAAATTCGGCACGGTCCTCATCATTGGGATAATTCAACATCATTGCCTTGTAGTACCCTGATTCCCTGCCGGATTTCTTCCTTGTTACCACATATCTTCCCTCCGGAGTCGCATTGTCTCCGGCATATAGTTTGTCACCTATCCAATTGCGACCAAATTCCACATCAAATTCTTTGTTAAGTTTTCCATTGTAATAAAGATACCCTTTGTGCTTTATTTTGTCAACCACAAAGGCATAACTTCTGTTGCTGGCAGAGGTTGAAATGGTACTTGCAACCCATTGCTGCCATTTAGCGAACCGGGAGAAGTACTCTTTCAAATGCGCATTTACCTCCGCATCGGCATAGCTTATCCTTGATTTTCCTTCGTTTAATTTCTTATTGGCTTTATTAATATCCCCTTTCTCGAAAGCATTCACGCTCTCCTCCAGGGAAAGTTTACCAAATTCATAATCTTTTCTTGTTTGAATTCTCAGCGGAAGTTTGATAAAGAAATCGTGGTAACTAATCATTTTTTTTCTGAGCAATTCGGTCTCTTTCAAAAACCTGGCCTTTTGTGTGTCTTTATTTGTTCCTGAAGCGTTCTGCGCAAGTTCCGCCTTGATGATCGCAGTAACGATCAGCTCTCTGGCTTTTGAAAAATTGCGTTGAAAGAACAATTTTTCATTTTGTCGCCTCAATTCAATGAAGGCATATTTGTAATTTGTCTCGGCAGATTGATAGAATTCAGGTGCATAGACGTCGGCATTTATCTTCTTAGCTTTTGTCATGATCTCAATGCACTTGTTGAAATCTTCCATAGGAGGTTTGTCCATGAAGAGAAGCAGAAGAACCATAATTATTAGGAACGCTGAAGAAACAATTCCTACGAAAACAAATATTTTTTTAAGAAGACCTGATCTCACATTGAAAAATTTAAGTAAAAAACACACCAACCAAGTTGTTTTTGTGTTGGGTCAAAGGTAACTCTTTTCTTTAGTTCGGCAGTTGAAAATTGATCATTTTGGAGGCTTTCCGATCAATTATACATTCAAAAAAACCCCCGGAAATATTCCGAGGGTTATTTTTTTAAGTAACCGAGGGGTTGCTTATTTTTTTGCTTTCTTACCACCTTTAGCTTTAGCGATAACGTCTGTCAACTCAGTGTTGATAGCTTTAGCTTTCTCAACAGCCGGTTTAACTTTTTCAGAAAGTGTTAAGATGTCGTCGTTGTTGGTCAAACCAGCAGAAACTTCAGTTAAGACAGTTTCAACAACACCAATTTCCTGACCGATAGCTTCAACAGCAGCTTTGCCTTCTTTGCCTTTAGGGGCTTTAGCCAACAATTCTTTGTCACCGGCGATAGTTGTAGTCAATTCAGCAACAGCAGCAGTAACTTCAGCTTTCAAAGCCTCTTTTCTTGCAGTTGTTTCTTCTACTGCTTTGTTTGACAAAGTCGTAACAGAAGTCAAAGTAGTTTTAGCTACGTCATAATTTCTGAACAATGCGAATTTAGCATTTTGCTCTTCAACTTGAGCAAGACCTGATTTCTGAGCATCGACAGCAGCTTGGAAAGAAGCAGCAACATAACGATCAGCACCTGCTTTTTTAGCAGCTTCGATAGCAACGTTAGCGGCATCAATGTCGGCTTGAGGAACTTTAGCACAACTTGCCAATGTAACAACGAGAATACTTAATGTAACCAGTTTTAATAATCCTTTTTTCATAACTTTGAAAAATAAATGTAATTAATGTAAATCAATGTTTCTGTTCAAACAATTTTAACTTTTAGACGCAAAGGTTTCTGAAAGTCACCGCAAATATGTGATTTTTTTTTCAAATACGCAAATTATCTTTATAATTCATTAAATTAGAACATTTTACGAATATTAAAAAATGATTAACAAATTGTCTGTGAATGATCTTCCTGACATTGAGATCATCAAAAAGATCAAACACGAACACAACACAAATCTCTTTGGGATACTCTATATCAGGTATTCTGCGAAGGTTTTCGAGAAATGCAACTCCCTTTTGAAGGACCCGGTGCTGGCGCAAGAATTTGTACAGGATATATTTTGCAAAGTATTTGAGAAGCTTTCAGATTTCAGGGGGGAGTCAAACTTTTCGACATGGTTATATTCAATTACCTATAATCATTGTATAGAATACCTTCGCGTTAAAAAGAAGATGAACTATCCTGACTGGAACAGTTCTCATGAATTGCCTGATGTGATTGATGAAATTGACGAAAAGGAGGTGAACAGTGACAGACTCATGCAGATTATGGACCAAATTCACCCGGAAGAGAAAGCTTTGCTCACGATGCATTATATAGACAATTTCCCGATTGCCTATATTCAGACTGCTTTAAAAATCAGTGAGAGTGCGACAAAGATGAGGCTAAAAAGAGCGAGGGAACGGGTGGCATACCTTTATTCTCAAATATACAAGTAACAATTTTGATTCATTTCCAGTGACTTTTCTGTGATTATTCGTCCAAACAGCAGTGAATCTTCCACAGGATATAATTTTCCAAAAGAACATTTTAATTAAGGAATTCACTCAAATATGAAGGAGCTTATTCAAAAATACGTTTTTCGCATTTCCAGCCATTCTCCAGGAATTAAGGTCTTAAACTGCTTTAGACAACATTTCCCGGATGCCACTAATATTGAATGGTCAAAGGAGAAAGATGGGGTTTTTGAAGCAATATTCAGGGTAAACGGCATTGAGGAAATAGCCTGGTTTGAAAAATCCGGATTTTGGTTAAAAACGGAAACCAATTATACTTTGGGAATGCTGGATGAAAATATTCGTCATAAATTGGAGCTTTATGGTCAGATCATGAGTTCAATTTTCATCGAAAGGGCCAACGGAGATGGTGAATATGAATTTATTATTCGCGATAACTTCCAGGTAAGACATCTGTTTATTACTGATAATACAGGCAACATTCGCGATCGGCAGAATTTTGATGAGAACGAGCTCAGATGAGAGATGAGAGATGAGAGATGAGACATGAGACATGAGACATGAGAGATGAGGGCTCTGCGGTGGCAGAGCCTTTTTTTGTTTTATAAAAAATTAACCATTAACTATAATTCTAATTATCAAAGAACTATTGCTAAAAGGAGGCTCATCTCTCATGTCTTATGTCTCATGTCCCATCTCTCATGTCTCATAATTACTATTTTTGTCTGATAAATTCCTCGATCAAACTACACATGAAACGTATCTTACTGATTTTCATTATATTATTATCATATTTCTCCACTTTTTCACAGCTCAAGACAGACCATTATTTTTATATCGCGAGAAGTCGTATCTATTTTGGGAACTATGTCAGTGCAATTGAGAACTTCAACATTGTCATTAAATTAAAACCTTACTTACCCGAACCATATTTTTACAGGGGGATGGCTAAACTCTACATCGACGACTTTCGTGGTGCTAAGTCCGATTTTGACAAATCAATTGAAATTAAACCTTACTATCCTGAAGCCTTTATGTACCGTGGTATGGCAAATTATGAAATGAAAAATTTCAAAGAGGCCCTAAACGACTACTCTAATGCCTTGGAATACAACAGAGAAGATCCAAATATTTTCAATAATAGAGGGATAACCAAGATTGCCATGGAAGATTTTGATGGCGCAATAACCGATTATTCCAGATCAATTGAACTTAAGCCGGGTAGTGCCAATACCTATTTGAACCGTAGCTCAGCCAAGCAAATGAAGGGCGACCTTGATGGCGCGATCAAAGATTGTGACGCAGCCATCAGAATTCGTCCGCACTTTTCCAGTGCCTATCTTGTCAGAGGCATTGCTAAGTTTGAGAAAAAGGATTTTGCCGGTGCATTAAAGGATTATGATTTATGCATCCGTCTCGATCCCAAAACTTCTCAGGCTTATGTCAATCGGGGCATTGTTAAGCATCAGCTCAACGACCTGAAAGGTGCAATCAGGGATTACGATATGGCCTTGCAGTTTGATCCAAATCTCGCGGCTGCCTGGCTTAATAGGGGAATTGCCAAGGAAACTTTAAAAATTCCTGGATCCGAAAAAGATCTGGCAATGGCGGCCGAATTGGATCCAAAATTTGCCGCATTTAAGAAACGTTTGGATGTTGAAGAAGAGAAGGAACGGCAAAGACGACAATATGGATTCGTTTTGCCAAACCCTGGGCAAAACCCAAATCAAACGATGAAAAACCAGCAGGTACAAAACAACCAACAGGGACAAGCCCAAACAGGGCAAGCAAACAATTCGGGCAACAATCTTGCCGCTGTCCAAAACAACACAATTCCGGCAACAGCCGACACAACATCTTATAAACAAGAGAGCAAAAGCGGTCCGGTCACCCAAAATAGAAAGAGAAGAAATATCGTGGTAGCCGATGATGGAAAAATAACAGAAACTGATATCAAGGATGGATTGGTCCAAAACAAAAACGTCAAAATTGTGATGCAACCTGATTTTGTCATTTCCGTTTTCAACAAAGATTCTGTGGATTACAACAGGCTGCAATACTACAATATGGAGATCGAAACGCTCAATAATAAAAACAACAATGATCCATTCCTGATTATTTCGAACAAACCATTTGCCTACCAATCCATTCACAAAGAGACCTTTAAAAATTTACTGGAAAATTGGAACACTGAGGTTTCAACCAACAAGAAAAATTCGGATGCATATCTTAACAGAGGAATTATTTTAGAACAGTCCGAAAATTTCAATGGGGCTATCAGGGATTTCACGAAAGCCGTTGATGCCGATAACAGAAATTTGCTCGCCTATTTTTGCAGGGCCAATTCGAGGGCAAAAATGGTCGATGTGATCCGCTCTCAAGGCTCCTTGCCCGAACCTGAGATTCTCAACATGACAGGTGGCAAAACCACCATCGAAAACAAAAAAGAAGAGGTTAAAATTCTTGATTATGAAGAAATTATCAAGGATTATGAATCCATTCTATACATGAACCCGAATTTTATTTTTGCCTGGTTCAACATGGCAAATACCAAGGTCAAAAAGCGCGATTATCTAAAGGCAATCAGCGATTATTCCAGGGCCATCACGTTAGAACCTGATTTTGGGGAAGCCTACTTTAACCGCGGACTGACCCGAATATACATGAATGACCTTGAAGGTGGCGCCCTGGATTTAAGCAGGGCCGGCGAACTGGGCCTTACCGAAGCGTACAATGTTATCAAACGATATTGTAACTGATCGACGATGTCAAATCAACCTCTTGCAGAAAGATTAAGGCCGGTTTCTCTTGATGACTACATCGGGCAGAAACACCTTGTTGGCGAAGGGGCTGTTATCCGCAAAATGATCGCGACAGGCCGGCTTTCTTCTTTCATCTTGTGGGGACCACCCGGTGTTGGCAAAACAACGCTTGCCAAAATTATTGCCAATTCACTGGATCGTCCGTTTTATATTCTAAGTGCCATCAATTCAGGCGTAAAGGATATCCGTGATGTCATCGAAAAAGCCAAAAACAATCAGTTTTTCAGCGCCAGAAATCCAATCTTATTTATTGATGAGATTCACCGGTTTAGCAAAGCACAACAGGATTCACTTCTTGGTGCTGTCGAACAGGGCATCATCACCCTGATCGGCGCTACCACAGAAAACCCTTCCTTTGAGGTCATTTCTCCGCTCCTCTCCCGCTGTCAGGTTTATGTACTTCAATCGCTCGAAAAGGAAGATTTGCTGATCTTACTCGATCGCGCACTTCACACGGATATCGAACTTTCTCAAAAAAACATTATCGTGAAGGAGGTAGAAGCCCTTCTGCGTTTCTCTGGCGGTGATGCCAGAAAATTGTTAAATGTTTTGGAACTGGTTTTAAATGCCTCGGGAGGTGATGAAATTTTGATCACCAATGAGCTGGTAACGGAAAAATTGCAGGAAAACCTGGCGCTTTATGATAAAAACGGTGAGATGCATTACGATGTAATCTCTGCCTTTATTAAAAGTATTCGCGGTGGAGACCCGGATGCGGCAGTCTATTACCTTGCAAGGATGCTTGAAGGAGGTGAGGATGTTAAATTTATCGCAAGACGTTTACTTATCTTGTCCGCTGAAGATATTGGACTAGCCAATCCAAATGCTTTATTGCTGGCCCAGAGCACTTTCGATGCCGTTCATAAAATTGGTATGCCGGAATCGAGAATCATACTTTCTGAATGCGCCATCTACCTGGCCACCTCTCCCAAAAGCAATTCTGCCTATTCCGCAATTGATGAGGCTTTGGCTGAGGTGAAGCTTTCAGGTCACCTTCCGGTTCCTTTGCACTTGCGGAATGCACCTACCAAACTGATGAAACAGCTGGATTATGGCAAGGATTACAAATATGCACACTCTTTTGATGGCAATTTTGTGGATCAGGAGTTCTTGCCAACGAAAATAATCCAAAAGAGATTCTATACCCCGCAGAATAATCAATCGGAGAAGAAAATACTTGAAAGATTGCGAAATTGGTGGAGGAATCGTTACGAGTAAGAAAGTGACTAAAGTACTTGAAGGTTAATCGAAATATGTTCGGAGTCCACAACTTTAGTAACTTTAAATATCACGCAAATCATAGGGTGTCGCCTGATAAACATAGTAATTCAACCAATTCATAAACAACAGATTGGCATGTGATCGCCAACTCAAAACAGGTCTTTCTGCCGGATTATCTCCCGAGTAATAATTTTTTGGAACATCAATGGGAAGTCCCTTTTCGACATCTCGTTTGTATTCACGATCCAAAGTTCTCAGTGAATATTCCGGATGTCCGGTGACAAAAATCTGCTTTCCATTTTCGGCAATGGCCATGTAAACCCCTGCCTGTTCTGACAAGGAAAGTATTCGCACATCCGGGATATGATCAAAATCCTTGGCCTTTATCTCAGTATGCCGGGAATGAGGTGCCCTGTAAACATCATCAAAACCTCTGAAAAGAGGCAACTTCCTGTCAGTCACCTTGTGATCAAATACACCAAACATCTTTTTTTCAAGAGGATATTTGGGGATCCCGAAATGATGGTAAAGCCCGGCTTGTGAGGCCCAGCAGATGAACATGGTAGAGGTCACGTTTTTGTGTGCCCAGTCAAAAATTTCACAGATCTCCTCCCAATAGTCAACCTCTTCAAATGGCAGGTGTTCGACCGGAGCACCGGTAATGATCATTCCGTCAAATTTCTTCTTTTTGATCTGGTGAAAGGTCTTATAGAAAGCATTGAGGTGATCCTGGGAGGTATTTTTGGCTGTATGACCTTTGATCTGCAGAAAGTCAATCTCAATCTGAAGCGGTGTATTCGATAGCAACCGAAGCAGATCTGTTTCGGTTGCTATTTTCAGGGGCATCAAATTGAGGATGACGATCTTCAACGGACGAATATCCTGATGCTCGGCTCTTGTCTGGTCGATGACAAAAATATTCTCTTCTCTCAGCAAATCGATGGCAGGTAGTCCATCCGGCAGATTCAAAGGCATAACTCAAAATTTTAACTTGGTCAATAATTCAAAAATAGATTAAATCCTGGCTAAAGCTTGTTCGAAATCTGCAATAATATCATCAATATGTTCGATTCCTACTGAAACCCTTAACTGCGCAGGCAGCACACCGGCTGATAGTTGCTCTTTTTCACTCAGTTGCGAATGTGTCGTGGCTGATGGTTGGATAATCAGGGTACGAACATCACCAACATTGGCCAGATGACTGACAAGTTCAAGGTTGTTCACTAACTCAATGGCATTTTCCTTGCTGCCCTTCAGCTCAAATGAGAGCACTGCACCGGCACCTTTTTTAAGGTATTTGGTGGCAAGATCGTGATTCGGATCTGATTTTAAGCCTGGATAAGTAACTGCCTTTACTTTTGGGTGATTCTGCAGCCACAAGGCCAATTTTTCGGTATTTTGAACATGGCGCTCGACCCTTAAAGAGAGCGTTTCAAGGCCCTGAATCAATTGAAAGGAGTTGAATGGAGAGATAGCCGGACCATAATCGCGCAGTCCCTCGACCCTGGCCCGAATGATAAAAGCGATATTTCCGAAAGGACCATCCGTTCCGAAAACATCCCAGAATTTCAAACCGTGGTAACCTTCAGAGGGTTCAGTAAATCCGGGATATTTCCCGTTTCCCCAATTAAAATTTCCCCCGTCAACAATGACACCGCCAATGGAAGTCCCATGACCGCCAATCCATTTCGTTGCCGATTCGACCACCACATGAGCGCCATGTTCAAGCGGACGGAAAAGCGCACCGCCACATCCAAAAGTATTGTCAACAATCAAAGGTAGATCATGCTTTTTTGCCAGCTCGGCGAATTTTTCAAAATCAGGAATATTGAAGCTTGGATTGCCTATTGTTTCGAGATAGATCGCTTTCGTCTTTTCATCAATCAGTTTCTCGAAATTTGATGGATTGAGATCTTCAGAAAATCTTGCCTGAATTCCTAAATTTTTGAAGGTCACCTTGAATTGATTGTGAGAACCTCCATACAAATATGGAGAGGTAACAAAATTGTCACCGGCGCCGGCAATGTTTGTAATGGCAATAAACTGTGCCGCATGGCCCGAACTCAAAGCAAGTGCCGCGACTCCGCCTTCCAGCGCAGTGATTCTCTTTTCAAACACATCTGTTGTTGGGTTCATCAACCTGGTATAGATGTTTCCAAACTCTTTGAGTCCGAAAAGGTTGGCAGCATGTTCTGAATTCTTAAAGACATAAGATGTGGTCTGATAAATGGGAACGGCTCTCGATAAGGTATCCTGATCGGGGGTGTGGCCTGCATGAATTTGCAGCGTCTCGAATTTTTGCTTTTGTGTACTCATTGGTTTGATTATTAATTGTTTATTATATTTCGATATTATTTTTCAAAGAATTCATGGTGGATAGCCCTGACGGCAGGAGTCCTGTCGGATGACTGTACCAGATAATAACTGACAATAGGGGAAGCACCTGAGCAGCTCATCATCACATTGATGCTTTCCGAGGCAAGTGCCGTAAATATTCTGGCTGCAATTCCAAAATTATCGGTAATGCCATGACCAACGGCTGCCACAACCGAGATATCATCATCAATTTGTAGTTTACCTACTGCGGAAAGCTCTATGGCACTGACTACTGCAAAGGCATTTTGCAAATCCTTTCTGGCAAGCAGGATGTTAATGGAAATTTGAGATGTCAAGACCGAACTAATGTTGATGCCGGCATGGTGAAGAGCCGTGGTAACTTTGGCCAGGATGCCCGGTTTTAGTCCGACGCCCGGACCCTTTAATTTCAACAAGCCAAAATCATCGCTATAGGTAACACTTTTGACGACTCCGGTTTGCACCGATTTTTCACGGCTGATGATGGTCAAAGGCTTTTCAACCTCCAATGTTCCATAGATATTGAAAATGCGAATGGCAATATGAGGATCTGTAAGCGGTTCAACAGTTCTTGGATGTAAAATCTTGGCACCAAAATAGGCCAGTTCGGCGGCTTCATTGTAGGATAACTTTTCGATCAGCACAGGATTGCTGACGAGTTTGGGATCAGAACTTAGAAAACCATTTACATCTTTCCAGATATCCAATGAGGAGGCGCCGACACACCTGGCAATAGCTGCAGCGGCATAATCACTGCCTCCTCTACCAAAAAGCGTTGTCTTCTGGTCTTTCGAAATCCCATAAAATCCGGGCACTAAATAGATGATTTCTTCATTCAAAGATTGCCGCACCAGACTTGTAGCGAGGTGAAAATCAGCTGATGCATTTCCAAATTCGCCATCAGTTATCAATCCAATGGCTTCAGGAAAACCTACCTTGGTATCAAGGCCCTGCGATTTCAATATCCCATTCAGGAAAATTGCGGAGAGTCTTTCGCCATAGGACAATACATGATCTTCGAGTGCTTTTGAAGCATCACCGGTTAATGCGATCCCATGAAGAAAGTTTCTAAGCTCGTCCAGCTGATCCTGGACTAATTTGATGGTTTCGGTTCTAAGAACTTGATCTTTTATAAAATAGTCCAGGGATCCTATCTTAAGATCATAAAGATATTGAATGGTTTTTGTGGCGATTTCCTCATCGTGTCGCGCTTTTTCGAGGGCTTCAACAAGATAATTGGTCACACCATAAAAGGCAGAAACTACAATGATCAAAGGTTGATTGTAATTTCTGACTACTTTAATTATCCGATGAATCTCTTCGTTGCTCCTAAGATTAGATCCACCGAATTTTACTACAATTTTCGGCATTGTGAATGATTTAATAGAAAACGATTGGGAAGATGTCTTTTCAAACACTAACTGGAAAGCCTTCAAACAGGTTTAAGCCCGAGAGAAGGCTATTGCATAAACATAGACATGAAGCGCAGAGAAGAAGGGATGCCTGCAAAAACGCAACATGGCTGTTGTGTATTTGCATCATGGAAAAAAGATGTATTAACCAAATGAATCATCCTGCGTAATTAATTTTTAATGTTGCAAACATATGAACTCAAATTAACAATTCCAAATGTTTTTGAATCATTCTAAATAATTTTTTATTTTTTATCACAATCAGAATCAAATGAAATTTAAAACAGGTTCTGTGATTTGTGTTTTTGTGTAGATTTACAAGAAAATAAAATTAATTTCTATCATGTGCAGAACTTATTATTATTTATCTATCTTATTGTTAATCAATTTTTTATACTCTTGTCAATCTGAGGTAAGAAGACCAGATGTCCAGATTATTCCGCAACCTTCTACGCTAACAAACATGGAAGGGACATTTTCCATTGGCTCACAGACGAAGATCCTGATCAACAGTGAAAATGGTGAGATGCACAATGTCACAAATGATTTAATCAGACATCTGGAGAATTTTTATCAAATAAAATGCAAGGTTGCATTCTCCGGGGCACCTGAAAAGAAAACCATATTTATAAAATTAAATACCGGACTGGCCATTTCAAAAGAGGCATATAACCTTTTTGTATCCTCGAAAGGGATTCTGCTGGAGTCACCTTCAGCGAATGGATTATTCTACGGTGTACAAACGCTTCTTCAACTAATGCCACCCCTCAGGCAGAAATTGTCGGAAGTTGTTGTTCCCGCAGTTGAAATCAGGGATACTCCACGATTCACCTGGCGAGGATTGCATCTTGATGTCGGCAGACATTTTATGCCCAAGGAGTTTATCCTAAAATACCTGGATTACATGGCATTTCATAAATTCAATACTTTTCACTGGCATCTTACAGAGGATCAGGGTTGGAGAATCGAAATCAAAAAATATCCAAAACTGACCGAAATTGGTTCGATGAGAAAAGAGACGTTGGTTGGTCATTATGGAAGTAAGGTATATGACGGAACTCCTGTTGGTGGTTTTTATACCCAGGAAGACATTAAGGAAGTGGTCGCTTATGCAGCTGACCGGTTTATTACGGTGGTTCCTGAAATTGAAATGCCGGGGCATGCATTGGCAGCTTTGGCAGCATATCCTGAATATGGCTGCACGGGAGGCCCTTACGAAGTTGCAAGGACATGGGGAGTTTTTGAGGATGTCTTTTGTGCCGGGAATGCCAAAACCGATACTTTTCTAATGGATGTTTTGAGTGAAGTAATACCTCTTTTCCCGGGTGAGTATATACACATTGGTGGAGACGAATGTCCAAAAACACGCTGGCTAAAATGTCCGCTTTGCCAGGAAAAGATGAAAGCTGAAGGTCTCAAAACAGAGAATCAACTTCAAAGTTTTTTCGTTCAGCGCATGGAAAAATTCTTAAATGAAAAAGGCAAAAAAATAATTGGTTGGGATGAAATCCTTGAAGGTGGCCTTGCACCCAATGCGGCAGTCATGTCATGGAGAGGCGAAGATGGTGGCATTGCGGCTGCCAAAGAGCGACATTTCGTTGTGATGACGCCAGGTGAATTCTGCTATTTAGATCATTATCAAGCCGATCCGAAAAATGAGCCATTGGCAATCGGCGGCTACTTGCCGCTTAAAAAATTATACAGTTATGAACCTATTCCTCCTTCACTCAATGCTGAAGAGGCAAAATTTGTATTGGGTGCTCAGGGCAATGTTTGGACAGAGTATATGAAAACACCGGCTCAAGTCGAATACATGGT
>JANYJT010000269.1 GCA_025358395.1 Bacteroidia bacterium | reverse complement strand
CTTGGGTGGTCTGGACGTGTACCATCCGGCTACGGGAAAAATCAGCCATTACAAAAAGGGGGACAAAGGGCTGAGCGACGATTTTATCATCACTCTTTGCGAAGACAGTCAGAAGCGGATCTGGGTCGGCACCGACACCTATGTGAATGTTTTCGACAAGAAGGACTCTACTTTTAGCTATTATTCGAAGAAAGATGGTCTGCCGAACAATAGGATTTTCGAGATCGTGAAAGACCGGAACGATGACCTGTGGATTGCGACGGGAAAGGGGCTGTGCAAGTATATCTACAGGCAGAACCGTTTCCAAATTTTTACGCTGGAAGATGGCTTGCAGAGTCTGGAATTTAACTTAAGGGCAGCCTATGTCGGCATAGACGGAGAGTTGCTGATGGGCGGCATGAATGGCTTCAACGCCTTCTATCCTGACTCCATCGCCAGAAATCCCTACATTCCCAACCTGGTTTTTACAGCCTTTTACAAGAGCAGGGGCAATGTCAGGGAGTATGTCAATTTGGAAGAATCCAGGGATCTGGTTCTGAAACACAATGTCAGCTCTTTCACCATCGAGTTTGCGGCCCTTGAATACACCAATCCGTTGAAGAACAATTATGCCTACAAGATGGAAGGAATTTCTGACGAATGGGTGGATATCGGAAACCGGAAATTTGTTCCTTTTTCAGCGCTTCAGGCAGGCGAATATGTGTTCAGGGTAAAGGGATCGAACAACGACGGAGTCTGGAACGACAAGGAGATCAGTCTTCGCATCACGATACTTCCCCCCTGGTGGAAAAGTATTTATGCTTACATGGCTTATCTGGCAGTGATCATCCTTTCCATCTATCTTTTCATCAAAGTGAGGGAGCGAAATCTGAGGCAAGCCAAAAGGATATTGGAGCAGAAAGTGCAGGAGCGGACGTTGCAAGTCGAGGAGCAGTCCAAATTGATTGTCTCGCAAAACCGCGAGTTGAAAGAGCTGAACCAGACCAAGGACAAATTTTTCTCCATCATCGGCCATGATCTTGGCAACCAGTTCAACATCATCATTGGCTTTTCGGAAATGTTGATTTCAGACTTTAAAACGATAGCTCCCACCAAGCTGGAAAAGCATCTGTCCAACATTTTTAATGCCTCCAGTCTGGCACATGAGCTGCTTGAGAACCTGCTTACCTGGGCCAAACTCCAGACCAGGGCGATCAAATTCAATCCCATACCAATGGATGTTCACGCCAAAATTGTTGAATCTGTTGAGTTTTTGGAAAGTGCCGTAACCAGGAAGCATCTCAAAATTAAAATCGTGACACAGGAGGAGATCCGGGTACTGGCCGATGTGAACATGTTTTCGACGGTGGTCAGGAACCTGGTAGCCAATGCCATCAAGTTTACCCATGAGAAGGGGCATATTGTCATTTCAGTGCGGAGATTGGACGATGTTTGTGAAATTGCGGTCAAGGATGACGGGGTAGGGATTTCGGTGGAAAATATTGAAAAGATCTTCCGGATCGACAGCAACCACTCGACTCCGGGGACCAACGGCGAAAAGGGCACAGGACTTGGTCTGATCCTCTGCAAGGAATTTGTCGGGAAACACAAAGGGCAGATTCGGGTCGAGAGCGAGGAGGGCAAGGGCAGCACGTTTATTTTTACTCTACCACTGGTTGATTAACCCCGGCCAACCACGGATTACACAAATTACACGAATTAAAAAACACAATTAACCCCATTCCCTACCACAAATTACACAAATTTACACAGATTATTGAAGCCCTTCGACTTCGCTCAGGGACCGGTTATCTTTTCCTGTTTCAACTCTTCAATCTCAGGAGTTCCACTCGCCTAGTCTCCCAGTCCCCCAGTCTTTCTTCCCCGTTTCCCCGTTTCAATTCTCCAATTTCCGGACTTCCACTCGCCCAGTCCCCCAGTCGCCCCCTCTCCCCCTCTTTTCTTCATCCTTTCACCAATTGCACGATACTATTAATATTACTATCTTGGTGATAAAAAGTGCGACATGTATCAATTCCTTGACACCGAGACCGTACGGAAGGAGAAGAGGCTGATCTGGGCTGTGAACCGATCGGTGATGGAAAATATTGGGCTCATCCACAAGCAGAGCGGCAAAAAGAGCAAGAGCCATTGGAACCTGTTTCTGGCGTTGCTTAAAATCTTTGCCTTCCTCCTCAAGTTAACAGGTCATTACAGAAAGGGTTATGGGAACGCCAAGACCATCACAGTTAACGAGATTGCAATGGAATATCCAAATCTGCCGGCTGCTTTCGAAGGCTTCAGGATCCTGCATTTGTCTGATCTGCACATCGACAGCATTCCCGGGTTTACCGCTTTCCTGGTTGATAAAGTCAAGGCGCTGGAATTTGATATTTGTCTGCTGACGGGCGATTACCGGAGGGATATTTTAGGCAGCTTCAGTCATATCCTCAAGCCGCTGCGCATTTTGTCAAAAAACATCCAGGCTCCTTTTGGCACTTTTGCCGTTTTGGGGAACCACGACACCTACCTGATGGCCCAGTACGAGCCGGATTCGGGTATGCAGCTTCTGATCAACGAATCGGTGGAGATCAGCAAGGATGAGCAGAAGATCCTGATCACCGGGACAGATGATCCGTTCAACTACTATACCGATGCGGCACTCCTCAGTCTCGACACGCCGGATTACGATTTCAAGGTCGCGATGGTGCATACCCCGGAGTTGGCCAAAGCTGCGGCCAGGAATAAGTATGATTTGTACCTTTGCGGGCACACGCATGGCGGCCAGATTTGCCTGACGGAAGGAGTTCCGCTGCTGAGTCATCAGTTTGAGGGCAAGCAGTTCAACCACGGATTGTGGAGAATCGGCGGTATGACCGGATATACCTCACGGGGAGCCGGGGTAAGCGGGCTTCCGATGCGGTTTAATTGTCCGGCGGAGGTGACGGTGATAACGCTGAAACGTCTGAAGCAGAATTTACAGAATTAGAGAATTTACAGAATCGAAGGTATTAAAAAATCCTGCAATCGCCACTTTTACGCAGATTGCACAGATATAAATACAGATTACACGGATG
This sequence comes from Bacteroidia bacterium, assembly GCA_025358395.1. Next base: position 885 of record JANYJT010000269.1, on the reverse strand, counting down.
AACCCCATTCCCTACTACCGATTACACCGATTACACAAATTCAAAGAAATTCCAGTGCCATCGGCACGGCCAGTATTGTAACCATGGGTTTTAACCCATGGATTTTCAAGTGAGTATGGGCCTAAGTGCCGTAGGTACGACAGAAGGAAAGACAGGGAGGGGATAGAAATAGTAAACCAAAAGATGCATAAAACTTGATGATGCTTACAATTAAGGAAACTCAAGTTGAGTTTAGAAGGCTTGTGCCGCACGATTTTGGCGGGTTGTACGATTATCTGCAGAATCTGAGTGCGGAGAGTAAAAGGAGGTTTGGTCCGCATTCCTTTGAGAGGCAAGACATCGCTGATTTCTACCATCATTCGGAGGAGCATTTGGGTTATGTGGCCATTGACAGCGCAACCCGGAAAATCGTTGCCTATGCCATTGTCAAGATTGGGTATTTCGAGCATGATCGTTTTCGTTTAGAGGGATACGGCTTGAAGCTTGATTCCGCGACCGACTGCAATTATGCTCCATCAGTAGCAGATGCCTGGCAGGGATGCGGATTGGGAAACGCCATGTTTCAGCAGATCAAATCGGATCTTTCGGCCAAGGGCATCAAGCGATTAATCTTGTGGGGAGGCGTTCAGAGAGACAACCCAAAGGCCATCCGTTTTTATCACAAAAATGGATTCAAAACACTGGGAACGTTTGCGTATCATGGATGGAACGAGGACATGATATTGGAGATTGGGTGAATCTGGGTTTTGAGCAATTAATTTTTTACTTTTACAGATAAACCAAAACCCGACAAATATTTTATAACCCATGTTTACTGTCTAAACATTGGTTTGATGCTGATAACACATTTCCCAAATATGACTTAAATATTTAACAATAATATGT
>JANYJT010000266.1 GCA_025358395.1 Bacteroidia bacterium | reverse complement strand
AAGATGGATATCCGTACCGGCACCATTGTTGCGGCCGAAAAGGTAGCCAAGACTAAGAAACTTCTGAAATTAACCATCAACACCGGCATCGATCAGCGTACTGTCGTATCCGGGATAGCCGAACATTATGAACCGGAGCAGATTATCGGTCGGCAGGTTTCAATCCTGGTCAATCTTGCCCCCAAAAACCTCAAAGGGATAGAATCGCAGGGCATGATCCTGATGGCCGAAAACAAAGAAGGCAAACTGGTTTTCGTCTCGCCGGCCGATGCGATCAATGACGGCGCGGAGATTAAGTAACGAAACGGGAAACGGGAAACGGGAAACGGAGAACTGAGAAACGGGAAACGGGAAACGGGAAACGGGAAACGGAGAAACGGAGAAACGGAGAAAAGAGGGGGAGACTGGGTGACGGGGAGAGGGGGTGAGTGCGACTCCTGAAGCTTCCTGTTATCTGCATGAGAAATATCGAAGCGGGGGTGATGAGAACTTGGATTGTGAGATGAAACCGATCCTTCCGGCAAATCCGAAGGGTTCATTGCCGTCTGCTTTAGCTGACGGATTAAAAGCCAAATAAATAGGGGGCTTTAGCCAAATTTAATGTTTCGGCTAAAGCCCTTACCATCTATCCTCCCATCCCGTCAGCTAAAGCAGATAGCAATGAAAGGAGAACTCTACAATTTGAATTTTTGGACTACAATTATTTTATCCTCACCAATCATGCCGCATAGCCGCCGTCACCCTATCAATAATTTTTCTATTTCCCTGTTGGCCTCGGCCAAAGCAGCTTTTGTCTGCTCTTTGAGTTGTTGTGCCAGTCGGCGGATGGCGGTAATATGATCTGCGATCTCTTTTTGCCTGGAGAGATGGGGTAGGGGAATTGGTAAGTTTAAATATTCGCTCAAAATCAGATTCCTGATGCCATTTGTCTGGCTTTGCATAACATCTGTAATTTTCATACTATGCAATGTCTTTAAGTAGTTAAAAACGAAGTCTGGATTAGCTTCCTTATAGTTCACTCTGATCTTATGGACGAAATTGCTAAACCCAAGTGAATAATTTGCAATGAGTTCCGAGTCCAATATTGCAATGCGACCAACAGGTTGGTTTTCGCTGCCTCCTGATTTCTCAATCAATAAGTCGTTAGTTTGAATGTCCAAAGATTGATATTTGTTTTTGTTTATTATACGAAATTTTGCTCTGCTTCCATCAACATTCAAATTGAATTTGTTGTCAAATTCAGTTGCCCTGATTACCAGGCATCTTACAAATTCGTTCTCATCAAATTTTTCCTTATCATCAAATCCCCAGTCTCCGGAACAACTATGAATGATTATGGATTTTAATGTTTGTTTGTTTAATTTGCTGTTATATAGAGAGTTGATCATTTTTTTTGTCTGATTTGTGTACAATTTGGGATCAAATCTACCTCCGGAAATCTCCTTTAGATTTGTTGTGAACATCCTGTTATTCAAGCTATTCTCGACCGGTTCAGGTAAAGCGATCCCCAACTCATTCAACAAATAGTCATCTATGCTGGATAGAAGACTTTCAACTTCAGCTTCGTTTTTGTGTTTTTGATTATAAAAACTACAGGATATCTGAACAATTTTTTCCTGCAAATCTTTAACAGGCAGAGGTATTGTTACATTGCACAATTCTTCTTGTGTTATTGCTGGATAATTACCGCCACTACTGCGTTGCTCGAATTGTTTTAATATTACATGTTGACGTAATATTGTAAATAGGTATTCTCTATCAATTTCAGGATTCGTGATGTCTCTAATGACACAAAATCCCGTAGAAGCAATTGAAAAATTTTGCTCTCTCTTTATCAACGAAATTGCACCTCTGTTAGGCCTAGTGGTGGATATGATAATATCATGCTCTCGTACAATCATTTTAGCTCTACTAGCCGCATTAACTTTCTCTACCTGCGCTATATTTTGAATTTCACCTGAAACTGTATCAATCTCACTAATTTCAATATATGGAAATGTGCTATCAAAAAAATCCTTCTGGTTCCAAGTTTCAGTAGAAAATTTGACAAACTCGCCTAATCGTTTGTGATTGAAGTGTTTAATCCTGTCTATATTGTCTTTGTATTCCTGTTTATAAAATTGCGGATCCAACCTCTTCTCCACCTCGCTTTTCTGCAAAATAAAAACCTTGTTAGGACTGAGCCGGGGGGATATTTGAAAGTTATTCATTGCCATAAGGATTCTTTTTGCCAGTTTACAGGGAAGCCCATCTCTTTCTCCTGTAGCAACGGGCAGCGAGTCATTAATTCGCGGAATTTGTGTTTAAAATCGTGTCCAGGACTGATTATGTTCAGGATGTACTGGATCGCAGTCAGGTAAGAATAAAGCTTGTAAGGTAGAATATTTTTATCTTCCACATAGAGAAAAAGGGTTTTCCTGGGCAGGCTCAGCTTCGTCATCCTCCGGTTCCAAACCCTGCCGTGGTGTGCACAAATATTGCGTAACAAGCTAAAGCACTGCATCCAATTTTCCGGC
>JANYJT010000222.1 GCA_025358395.1 Bacteroidia bacterium | reverse complement strand
GTGAACTACCCCACCCTTACGGATGGGGCTTCCTGTGAGTATCCGGGCGAAATGATGATACCCGAACCTGTTCGCAGATTATCAGCGAATTGCTGATAGTCAGTACACATGACATTCGACGATAGGAACCTGACCATGATGTTGACTGCTGAATTGCAATCTCTATCTAGGTAGTTTCCACAATCGCATTTCATAACACGAACCCACGGCGGCATATCGTGGATCTTTCCACAACTGCAACACGTTTTCGTTGTGTTTCGTTCACTGATTTCTATTACTTTCTTACCTACCCTCTCGGCCTTATAGGTCAGAAATCCCGTGAACCTCGCAAGGTATCCGGTCCCCTGCGTTGACCTGTTCATACCTCGATTCGCTCTTTCAGATTTCGACATACTCTTCACATCAAGATCACCGACTACGATTGTGTTCGCTTTCGTGTTCTTGACGATCATCAAAGCAGTTTTGTGCTGAAAATCTAAGATCTGGTTACTCCGTTTTCTCTCGAACTTCCGCTTGATGTTGTTCAGCATTACCCATTTACGGCTGCTTGGTCGGCAGTTCTTCTTGGTATGTTTGATGCAATGATCTCTCCGACTCGTTATCCCATCAATCGTTTTGTTCCAATACAAATCCGGTCTGAGGTTCTTCAACTCAAAGAACTTCCCCGCCATATTCACCGCTGTCTGCTTAGTTATCCCTAAATCAAACGCCTGATACAACCCATTGTCTTGGTACTCCACCGGCTTGATCTCGTCCACTACCGACAGATACCATTTTCCTTCATTGAAATGAACGTCTACCTGTTTCGCATTCGTGACCGGTTTATATGTCGTTATCGGGAATGTTAACTCGGCCCCGCCTTCAACCTTGTGCGATAACCGGACTTCATCATCAGTGACCTTAAACCCGCTCTGGTTATATTTCATCGTGAAAAAATAGTTTCTGCCACGAAACCCCGGTGATCTCGCGTCCGGATCTTGCTTGACTAATCCAAAGAACGATTTATAATTAACATCTAATGTCCTCAACGTCATCTGCAAGACTTTACTGTTGACCTGTTTATATTCCGGATATTGTTCTTTTATCTCCGGTAACTTATTTTGCTGATCGATATACGATACTGACTTCTGGTTATTTTTCCATATATCCCGACGATCCGCTAACGCAAAATTATATACCCGTCTACACAGATCTGACAATACCCACAACGTTCTTACCTGATCTTCCGTCGGGTAGATTCTAATCTTTCTTGTTAACTGCATTGCGTTTCACCTTCTGACCGTCAACATATTTTTTCAACATCTCTAATGTCACCTGCCCGGTTGTCGCCAAGAAATACGATTTTGACCAAAATGCGTCTCCCCACAAGATATTCAGGATTTCTGGAAAATTCCTCCTGATCTCTCTCGAAGTTATTGTTTTCAGTGTGTTGATATATTTCGGGAGATCAAGGGTCGGTTTTCCCTTGAATAACATATGAAAATGATCCTTATCGAATTCTATGTTGATTACATCTACATCAAATGTTTCCGAAATCTCATGGATCTTATTTTTCATCATAACTACATATCTCTCGTCAACGAACACTTTCTTCCGGTACTTAACGCACTGAACAAAATGATATTGTAAAGCGTATACAGAATGTGCTCCTTTGTCAAGTAGATATTTCATAGTTATACATTATCTACTATAACCATAAAGGTTTCTGTTGGTAGGATGACGGCTATCATCCCCCATCTTGCGAAGGGGGACTTCCCGCCTGTTTAGTTAATATGATGACGGCTGTATCCCACCAATAAATTGGTGCGGATTAGCCTGCACGATCCTAAAATATCACGATAGTCTGCCAATTTCATTATCTCCTTTGAAGTATAAATTACATTTACAATGTCCTTTCATATTTACATCTTCGACCATATTAGTGCACGGACACTCAATTTTACGATCTGTCTCATCATTCCCGGTTCTAATCTGACACGGACATAATGCACGACCATATTTATCTTTATTCCGGACAAGTCCTCTTATGACCATATTAACTACTTTATGATCTTCGTTAAGATGCATATGTTTTTTAGTCGCAATTGATGTAATGCATTTCAACATGCTTTCTTCTGAGGTCATTTCACTCATTTTACTCCTACATTGGTTTGTATGGTTTTACATCTCTTTGAATATCGATCTCTTTTTATAGATTTTTTATCAATTGACGGTAATATCATCTTATAATAGTCCATAAGTTCTGATATTGCTGTTTCTATAGGAGTGAATTCAAAATCACCACATTTTGATAAGAATCTTGAATTATTTCCAGTATATTCGTTATTTAGTCCGTCGTTTTTAACGATGATTTTTGATGGGGTTTCTGATAAGTTATTGATTATATTTGCAATTGTAATTAAATCCGTTGAAACCGTAGGAGTGATATTATACGATTTATAACCTTGTTTGAATTCTATGAAATATGGTAATGATCTTACAAGATCGTTTATATATAACCAGTCAAAGATTACATTTTGATTGATTGTTATTGGTAATCCTATGAGGTTTTTTACAATTGCGTTTGAAATAAACTTGTATTCATAATCTTCATACTTTCCAAATACCCCGAATAGTCGAAGTATTGTGCATCGTTCTTCCATAGCGAGTTTACTTATTATATATTTTGATATACCATAATCATCTTTGGGTAGTCCGAATTCTATTTCAGTTTCGTTTACTTTGTGTAATGACTGTGATTTATCATATTCGGCGCCCGAACCTAAATGGATCATCCACTCCTGATCTCCATACATGGTCAAATTGTAAAAGATTTTGACATTTTGCTCAACTACGTTGGGTACAGCATAATGTTTTCTACTTCCCCCTATATTTGCGCAGTTGATTACACAATCAACGTTATGATCTGCGTAATATTTTTCTATTGATTCTTGTGAAACTAAATCTAATTCATGATGAGTGGGTGCAAGAATGTCATAATACGTCGATAATTGTTCTTTGATATTTCTACCTATGAATCCTGATCCGCCTGTTACTAAAAGTGTTTTTTTCATATTATCCCCGGTTCATTAATGTATCAAATCTGTGTTCGTCCATTTTGATGAATAATTTATTCTTATTTATTTTATATTTAAGATATTGCCGTTCGAATTCTAATGCTAACGTTAATGCTTCTTTGTTATATATAGCGTTTGAATTAAATATAACGTTGCGTGTTTCAATACATGCAAGTTTTGGAATAATTGAATCAAGGAGATATTCATTCCCGAATGTTTTTGCACTGATTCCTCCACCGAGCGTTACTCTTTTAACACCATATAAGTTAGCTATATCGATTATTTCCATAACTTTATTGTTTGTGAATTCTGAATCCTGCTGACCCTGTTTATCATACGAGTATGACAGATCGGATCTCCCTATAGTCACTCCTTTTATTACAGGGGTCATTACTGAGAATATTTTATCTAAATTTTCCATTGCGGTTTTTGTTTCTATGTTAATATATACTTCAAACCCGTTTACATCTAATCCGAACATATCTTCTATCATATTTTGGCTTTTAATTAACGCAAATTCTGATTCTACCATAGGAATTACGACGCCATCTGCGTTTAAATGGATTGCCATTTTCAGATCCGTAAAGGCTTCTACGCCCCCTAATTTTACAAGTAATTTCAGGTTTGTTTTTCCGGTTATATATCGTAATAAAATAAGGTCTCTATAATCAGAACCTTCGTTTTCAAATTCTGATTTTATACCTTGGCACGAATGGGTGTGTTTTAAATATAATAACCGTTCGTATAAATCGAGTTCCATTGTTTTTAGATTCATTCTATTACCTCAATTTCATTGAAATCGTTGATCGTAATTGGATTTGTATTTACGTTTGTCAGCTCTGACCTGCGAGCAATGATCCCCATACAACTTGCATTATGACCGCATAACAGGTCATTTTGCATATCCCCTATGAATAATGTATTATTGGGAGATATATTTAATAAATCCATCGTTTTAAATACACTTTCCGGATTAGGTTTGTGGAATTTAACATCATCCCCACCTATAATATTTGAGAAGTATTTATCTATCCCTACTGATTTAATACACCGCGAAATATTATTATTATTATCATGAGAAATGATCGCGCACTTACAATTATTTGCGGTCACTTTATCAAGAAACATTTCAAGACCATCTACCATTACTAATGCCGATTTAGTATTATTATCAGTACTCATGAATGTGTCTGTTTCGTTAAATGCTGATACAACGTCGTCTTTTACTAAAGTAAATCTATCGTTTATTAGTTTATTATAAACAAGATCCTGAATGAATGGTCTTGTGTGGATTCCGATTGGACTTTCTGGTTTCATACATTTATTTTTGTTATCAATTCCCATAACAAATGCTATTTTATATACACAATCATTATAGTCATCCGGTTTTATTTTATCACATATCAATTCAGCTCGTTTGTTTGCAATTACTTTCCAATACGGATATAATTCAAACAATGTACCGTCTTTATCAAATATAATCAGATTAATATTATTGAATATTACATTATTTATTTTTAGGGTTGTCATATCAAGCCTCTTTGATTTCCTTAACTAAAGATTTCGCTGTTTCTATTGCAATGAGAATATTGTCATTTGATGGATACGTTAGCACCGGTTTAACAATTTTACGTGCATATGATCCAATAGCAACTCCATTTATATCCACACCTAAATATTTTGATAATTTCGCAGTTTTACTATTAGTTCCACCCGATAATATTATAGGTATTTTGACGGTTATATTTTTATTTATAATATCTGCGGTAGCAATTGATTGTAATGAACTATTATATTCATCATTAAATCCACTCATAGGTATTCCATCAGATTGGATCATTAATGTATCTCCAACAACAAAATATGATTCCTTGATTAGATCTATAAGGTCTTCATTGCTTAACTTTTCCCTATTAATACATAATGAAATATATTCTCTCGGTAAGTTTATATATATACGTTCCATTTCGTTTACAGTTGATCCCGTGTCTGCAACAGATGCGTGTAATTCTATTATATCTGCACCTAGTTCTATACAACTTAATAAATTTTTGTGATCGATTTTCGTAGTGTATATAAATTTTATTGCGTTATATCTACATATTGATTGACATTTCCCGCATCCTATACATTTTGAAGAATCTATACTCGGTAAATCAATTGCGTCTTGTGGACATACATTAACACATAGGCTACAAAGATGATTAACTAAACAGCGATCTTTGATTATACTAGCTTTGCGAGTATGTGTATCTCCTTCCATACCTATACTTATTGTGATAAATGGTTTATTTGTTGAAATATACTCATAATTATTATCTTTCATAAATTTATACGCATCTCTGATCCCATTTTTTGCTGCAACTACAATGTCGGGCATTGCAGCAATATCTATGATATCAGCACCCGCTATTGTGTAAATGTAAGATAACCAGTATACTTCGTATGGTTGCTCGTTTCCTGCACCACAAACGAGTTTGAATATGTGACCTTGAGATAGTGTCTGTTTTAATTCGCGTTCTTTAGAGGGGTTTAACATAGTATCATCTCAACTTATAGGTTTAATCAACATTTCTTTATGGAATTCTTCTCTTGATAATAATGGTGACATGTCTTCTAATGGATTCGATACCATTGAACCGTTCGGGAGAACTCTTGATCCTACACTTGGTATGATTTGCTGTGCTGAATCTGTACGTACTTCACATATAATTGGGTTCGGATATGATATAATACCACTCAATTCTTCATCAAATTGGTAATTGACATTTATATGAGTGTACTTTATATTATATGCCTCTGCTATTTTTTTAAGATCCGGGCACGATACTCCACTATCTTTATCTGCACCACATTTTCTTCCATTGAAATATAGATTCTGTGTATTTCTGATTGATGCATACCCATTGTTATTGATTACGAATAACTTTATCGGGATTTTATTATGTATAACTGTTTGAAATTCCTGTATGTTCATTTGTAATGAACCGTCACCGGTTACTGCAACAATTGTTGATTGTGGTTTCGCATAATATGCCCCGATTGCCATAGGCAAACTGAATCCCATTGACCCTAATGCTGCAGGAATTAATACACCCTGACCTTGTTTTACACGGAATGCTTGAGTCACTACATAATAAGAAGAACCCGCATCGGTTATAAGAGTCGCATTTTTATCAAGTACGTCAGATAACCGATCAAATAAACTGTAAAGACTTATCGGAACTGCATTATCTCTTACTTCTTTTGTTAATGCCGGATATTTTTCTTTCCAATTAATACAAGTGTGCATCCACATTGCCTTATTTCCGATATTGCATGTTTTTGTTATACAATTCATATGGTTTATGAATATTTTTGCATCTGCTTTTATTTTAAGATCTATTTTTATAGTATTTTTGTTAAGCTCTGCTTCATCAATATCAACTACAATTACTTTAGCTTCTCTTGCGAACTGACTGAAATCGTATCCAGTGAATGGAATTGCAAGCCTTGAACCGATTGATAGGATCAAATCTGAATTCTGGATAGTGAAATTTGCTGCTCGCGTCCCTTTAGTTCCACCAGCCCCGATAAAATATGGATTCGTATACCCTAGCAAGTCGTATCCGAGTTTTGATACTACTACCGGTATTTTGAGCGTATTTACTAACTCTAAAAACTCTTTGTTTGCTTCCGCAAGTCTGATACCATGACCTGCGATTATAACTGGTCTATTGGCGGTTTTCAAGGATTCCATTACTTCTTCAAGATGTAATTCTTTGTGTGTTGGGTTTGTTAATGAGGGGTATATTTCATTTATGAATCCCACTAATGTATCAGAATCTATTGTTGCTGCCTGAATATCTAACGGAATGTCTAACCATACCGGGCCACATCGTCCATGTGTAGCTGCGAATAATGCGCGTTCTAAGTGGTATCTTATATATTCAGCATCATTTACCATAGCTGAATACTTTGTGCATGATTCTATCATCGGTAAGATATTAATTTCCTGTCCCCCGATTGAACGTAATCCTTTTACCGGGTAATTATAAATGTTTTGTGATCTTTTTGCCTGACCTGATATTACTATCATCGGGATCGAATCAACCCATGCGTCAGCTACCCCTGTTATCGCGTTCGTGCTCCCCGGGCCGGTCGTAACAACAACTACACCTACGGTGTCTCTTGCACGAGCATATCCGTTTGCCATGATAGCTGCTGCCTGTTCATGATGAGCACAAGTAACGTGTATGTCTTTGTTACATGCAAGTCCGTCTAAAATATGCATTATTCCCCCACCTGATACTAAAAACACTTGTGAGAGTCCACATTTAACCAAAAATAAGGCTATATAATCTGATACGCGCATTATTGTCATATTAGTGTCTCCTGTATTTAGTTGTATTTTACTCTGTATTTAATATTTTTATACCGAATTTTGTTGTTTTTGCTGTTCTTTCAATGGTAATTTCTTCGGTGAGATCATCAATGTCAATACTGATACCCGTATGGATGAGTCCAATCATTTCCGCACGATCTATTCTCGGTTTGAGAGCATTTGTTATAGTAATACCATCTTTACATAGTTTAAGTATTTCGTAATCGATCAATATTATTCACCTTTGGCGGTTAATATTCATATATCATCCCATAGTTTATCCGAAGGATCTGATTCGTTCCAATGATTGCAGTCTTTGCATTCGCCTTTTTTCACTTGTCTCTCTTCACCTTTTCGCATTCTTTTATCGTAGAGACATGTTCGTACTGTCGATTCAACATCATAGAACCACAACCATGATCCGAAATTGCATGAATCGTGTTTCTTTGTGCTATCGGTTCTCATTTTTTCACCAAGTTCTATTGTTTATATCTTCTAATATATGATGAATTGTCTGATATGCAGTGCGATGATCCATTTTGTAGTCATCTTGTGGACAGAATAAATAATCTGATGCTTCTTTGATTGATTTGATTTCGTGATCGTATATTGTGTGTTTTATATTACGCATCTCCGGAAGAATTATGTGGGGTTTCTTGAGTGTCCGATATCCATTTTGACTCCGAATAGTAGAATTTCACCAATATTGCCAATAATATTGCAAAAATACCCATAATGTAGATAGATCGTTCACCAATTCCATACCACGAACCCATTTCTGGGAATATATTAATTCCATACATTATAATGTTATTGAATAATCGTGTAAATGGGTGATATAATGCAGCGTATACTAAATAATCACAGACCAAATGTGTCGCAAAACCTACTAAAATACACAAAAAAGCGTCGTTAAAGTGATAATTCTTGAATTTATAGAACACATACGCTAATAAATATGAAATTATTACCATTGCTACGAAATTATGGAAATCTCCGTGTTCCATTATATACCATCTTCCATCAGAAAGTGTGAACGATATGCTCTGAAAAACATAATCTATGTCCGGCAATCCAGCACATGCAGCTATCATCCATATAGGTAAAGCATACCCATATTTGTGTTCGTATATTGCACCGAATATTATTGCTACAGCGATAGAAAATAAGATGTGTTCTCCAAGCAATCTATACACCGGTCATTACAGATTGCTCGTCAACATCGAATTCCTTGTCGGTGCCTACGATCTTATATTTACCTACGGTTTTTACATCATACGTATTAGTTCCGGTTGTTGAATACGGAACAATAAATTCACCTTTAATACTCTGCTGACTGTATGTAAACGATCTGCCCGTGTTCGTCAAGACCTTGACTTCTATGATCCCGTCTCCTTTAATATGTGCACCTTTCACATATTCAAAGGTTTTGACGTATTTTATATCCACGGTATCCGACTTTATAGTAGTTGTCGGGGATTCGTGTACTAATCGGTAATGTTGGAGCGCTGGAATTTCTGTAAGGGGTAAGGATACGTCAACGTTCATAACAGTTGCATGATACCCTTCTACATGATTGAGGTTATATTTTTCTGCCATTACGTATGCATCAGGTACGTTTAATAACATTGCATCAACCATTACCGGCATTGACATCCCCGATGTGATTGCGTCTGAATAAACAACATAGTAAGCGGTTGTTGGCACTGTTCTACTCCCATCAAAGTTATGTAATTTTGATACAGTCGTCAAATAATAATCAGCTCTATTCAGCAATGATGGGTTATAACTTGACGGATTGTTCTGTGCGGGAGTCAATATATACATCTGGTAAGGATCAATTGAAACCGATGAATTGTACCATGTTGCCATAGCCCAAAACTTCCCTATATCCATTTCGGTATCAGTCATTACGTAACGGGTTCCTGCTTTGTCAAGGATTTTATTAGCATCCTGTTCATTCGTTGACATGAAGAACGGCGCTGCTCCTGCATCCCCGACCACACCTTCTTGGAACGGATTTGCATTCGGGATACGATCTGCAATGTAAATAATCATATGACCGTAATCCCACCATGACATTACACCATATGATTCAGCAGGTGCTTTATAAGTGTCTGCATTGTAAATCTTATAGTAATCAACACCATCGTCCGGTGTGTTGTTGTTCATCCACACTAACGATTCTTTCCAGTCTGCATTCATCATCATTGCGCCACTTGAGGATGTCGCATAACTTGAAGTAGCGGATGTGTATACGAACATGCACCCAAAGAATGCAAATATTATAATTGCAACCAATACGAAATAGTTCGGTCTGTTATGTGTGATATCTTTTTTGAGTAGTTTCTTTTGTTTTTTTGATATTTTTTCTTTATTAAGTTCATCTTCTTTATTAGGCTCGTTCGTAATCAGATTTGATACCTTTTGTATGTCTATCATACTGCGGTCAATTACGAAACTTATTAGAATCGCTGATAGTAATGCGATGTTTATTGCGAGATAATATTCGTATCTGATATGCTGCCATGTTGAGTAGATCATTACTACAGACCATATGAATGCGAATATGAGATGTGGATGGTTCTCTTTTATATTTTTATATGAGACAACTATTGCACCACCAAGCATTAAGAGCAATCCATATCCAAATGTTGCCCATGCATTAGCAGTAGTCCATCCTCTTGCTTCCTGAACCGTGTTAGTTATTGCTTGCTGACCGAAGAAGGCAATGAACGAAGTTACGAACAGTGAATAGAGTTGGGGGAATGCAACGTATAAGATACATATGCATACGAATCCGATTCCTACAAGACCCCCTAAGTAATCGAGCCATGTTTTCTTTCTGATGATCATGAACTGAGCTGCTGCATATAGAAATGCTGTAGCCATTATGATACACATATACGAATAGATATGACCGACCGAGTATGTAGTTAATCCGATTGTATTAAATGTGAACCCATGAATGATTGTTCCTATAATCGCAATTGCAAAGACTACTGTGTTGATGATTAAAAGATACTCGCTGTTCTTGCCCCGCATCATATTGACTACAAACAAGACTGCTGTAAAGATACCTACTATCATTGCAAATAGAATCATTGTCGGCATTGTGTATAGACCGAGAACATAAACGATCCCTGTTAATGCTGATAAGAACAGGATCTCTTTGTATGTGTTGACATCTTTCAGGTTAACCTTGTGAGAGTTAACTTGCATCAGGACATACATATACATTAAACAGAACAGTGCAGAGAAAAATACTTCCGCAATGTGGTGATCCATATATCCATACATTGAACGATAGAAGTATTGACCAGTGACTACTGCTGTGAACAGTGATGCTAATAGACCCGTCTTCCAATCACCACAGGTCTTTCCTACAAAAAACATTAGAGGCACTATTAAAGCCCCAATAACTGGTGGTACTAATAATCCTATAGAAATTACGTCCGGTCGAGATGTAGCCCCAAGGATGAGGCAACAAACGGCAACTATGGTTGGGAACAGTGACCCCCAATATATTTGTGAACCGCTTGGGTACAGGGTCATCGGATCAAACCATGCATAGTTCGGGAAGTTAACTAACAGTTGCTCTACCTGCCGCAAGTTGTATAAAGGATCATCACTTGCAACCATAGATAAAATATCTGTGTTACCCATTGTGAACATCGGAAGGAGTCTCATCCATAATGCAAACAATGTTAAGAGTGTGATTGCCCCTACGAGTAGTATATTCTTTTTAGATAAGTGTTCTGATAAGTTATTCATTACGTTTGCTCCTCGCTGTATATTGTTGTGATAGAACTGACTGTGTAGTTTAGATTGTTATAGTATATTAATTGTTGTTTAGTTTGCTGCCTGTTAAGATTTACTTATATTGTTGAGCATAGATTCGTATTTAGTTTTAAGTATCTGTTAATGGACATGTTTCAAGAATAGTGTTACTATTTGTTATAGGATCATTAGTTACTCTGCAGCGTTCGATCACTTTGTTAGTATAGTATGGACATTCACTACATTTGTTTATGACTACAGAGATATGAGCTACCTTTGACATCCAATGCACTCCATAGGTTTCTATATAGTATATGGTTGCTTACGTAAATATATTTTGGGTGTTAGCGGCGTATTAGTTTACTATACAGTTATGAGTTATCAGATCATGTTGTTACAGACTGCTGATATCCGATCAGTTTACTATACAATACTGAAATATAAAAATAGTGTATGACAGGAACTATTAAGGTTCACTGACAGAGACAGTAGCAGATGAGTTCATCCGTTAAGCCTGTAGGTGAGGAGAAGGCAACGAGGTGAGCAGAGATGCATAGTATCCCGGCTTTAGCCAGTGACCTGATAGCAGAGTAGTCAGTGGTAGTGTCTGATACTCTTGTATGAATCTGCTGTGTTGGCACATCATTCGCAGATTGTGTTCCTGTCATACAGTATATCTGTTGTTTGTGTGAGCATAAATACTTTTTCCCATATTGGTGTTTCTATAGTAGATATTATGGTGGCTTTTGAAGGATTTTGTTTTTGAAATTGACCCATTTTACTTTTTTATATAACTGCATATGCATTTTTCTAACCTCAATTATACAGGGGGCGCATAAATGTGGAACCGATAAGCAGTAAAATAGGAAAGCCGGATGCAGAACTACTAGTATAGGTAATTGAGCGTTAAAGGTGTACAAACTTGAGATATGATGTACCATAATATGTAGATTCTTATTTCGTTCATACATAATTGCTCGGAGCCTAATACATCAAGCCTATTAAGTACAAACGTTATGCATGGTTAGATTTAAATACCATCCTCTCGACACTATATAAGAGATTATGACTGTTGAACAAGCACAATCGCAAAATGCTAACGGAGCGCGGGGTTCTAAATCCAAAGTTTTACACCCATTGGAACCTTGGCGAGATCAGCCATGCAAGTGTGTCCATTGCGGTAAAGTATTCGAATCACTTGCCGGACTTCGAGCACATCTTGGACACTGTAAGAGCAGACAACTCAACCGATATTTCGTTGTAGGGAAGTATTTGTTTACTGTTCAGTGCAATCCATTAAAACGTAAAATAATGTCTATACACGATGAAATCCTCGAAACACACAACGAGAAAGTGATTATCGGACTTCTAAAAGGGTTTAATAGGTACGGGCTTATAACCACATTCACAGTGATTGAACTCGAAGGATGGGTTAAAGAGAACCCGTTGTTCCCGGATGGAATTGTGAGTTTCCCGCAACTAAAGAAGAAAATGTCAGCTAATAACCTACAAAGTTTCCAGTTAGAAGTTACTAAAATGAAGCAAAAGGTTAATACACCCGAAGAACAAACTACTCAAGGAGAATCATGAACGCACGAACCTCAACATTTTATATCAGCGTCATCGGTATGATCGGCGCTGCAGCAGCTATTGTTAATTCAATCTGCCCGGGCAATTCGACCGCACTCGTAGGAATAGTAATTTTAACCGCATCAGCAGCGCTCTTTATTGCGCTTCTAGCCGACGTTCTTACTATCAACATTGTAAACGCCGTAATCAACAAAGACAGGGTAGAACAGATAAGCGTTCTGTCAGCAGTTATCGGACGTACTCTCGTTGATGTGCTGAAAGAAGAGAAAGAAAAAGAGAATAAATAATTTTTTTTTTATTTTATTTTTAAATCTAAATCATATTTTACTATTTTTCTCGGTAACCAATAAGTTTGCCCATTTTTCACCAAGTAAATCTATCCCTTTTGCATGACCGGATACAACTTCTGTTATTTCATACGGGCTGTGATCTAATATGTTATTCACAATCGATTCGTTTTCTATTCCACGACTTCCTGCTACTACAACTTTCATGTTATTTCTCTCCTTTTACTGTTGATTGAATATATATTTTTCCCGGGCCTACAAGTTCAGTGATAAATACTCCCTCTCTTGAGAATAGCATATTTCTGAACGTTTTTAAGAACACTACTCCAAAATGAACCGTATCTTCAAATGCTACAAGTTTACCCGTAGATACAAATAGTTTTTCACCATCTGCTAATATATGTTCTTTTATTTCTCCGAATGGATGCAAGAATACATGTCCTGTCCCTGATATTTTTAAGAATACAAAACCTTCTCCACCAAACAACCCTGCAGATATTCTTTTTACGAACGCAATATCGAGATCAATTGTATCTTCTGAACATAGATAAGATGCACGTTCACAGATTAATTCTGTTTTCCCATCTAAATAAAATGCTTTTGTCGTTCCCGGTACTTCTCTATCAGAGAATGATATTCTTGCGTCGTCTTTTGTCGCTTTGAATCTTGTCAAGAATAACGATTCCCTACCGGCAAGTCTGCGTACTGCTCTTGTGAATCCCCCCATCATTTCAGATGTCATTGTTACGGAGTCCGTCATTGAAACCAGTGAACCACTGTTCGAGTATACTGATTCTCCCGATCTCAAAGTTAATGTTAATATAGGTAAAGTTGTTCCTTCGATTGAATAGTTCATACTAATCCCCCTAATAGTGATTCTTCTGATACGTTCATCGGTATGATTGTCATATTAGATGTTGTTTGCATCGTTATGTTTGATAGTGGCGTTGTGTTCATTGCAGATAACATAAAATGTACCATACTGTCTTGTAATGCATATGCACAAATAACAAATACAACACAGGTTAACATAAAAAGATATAGGTAGATTAATGATCTTTTTTCTTCTGGTGATTTTAAACACATCATTGAGTTCTTCTGATCTCCTATCAGTGTGAACCATCCCCATAATGAGATCAACAGGATATGACCTGACCACATTTTGATTAATTTCCAAGCATCAGACACAATACTAAATAATTTATAAAGTAATAAACATGACAGTATCACGGTTATGGCTGTGAATATTGTGACTTCAAATCCGTTTATTGTAACTATAGGATAAACTATCCAATCTAATGTTATATGATCACTTATGATCTTTTCACTAAGTCTTTTATTAATCTCTGTCGGACTACCTACAATTAATATAGTTACCCACAGTAAAAACCAACATGCAATTACATAAATATTATCATAGATCATTTTAGTGATAGGATATAAAATGTTTTTTGTAGGGTACACTACACAGATGAAAAATAGTATTGCAAGATTCATCTGAATTTTGTCTAATCTGGATTTATCGGTCATTTAAGAGTTCCGGTTTTGGGTATATACATATTATTTAAGATATAACTTTTTTATTTTGTTTAACTTATATTTTCGCATAGGTTTTACTTTATGATATACACCTTTTTTCTTTAAGTACCATTTTAACTGGTTTACACATACCTGAACATCTGCTAATTCTTCTATGATTGCAGGGGTGTGTTTCTTCTTATTCCTACGTGCTTTTAATAATGATTTTATTAGTTCGACTTGTTCTTCTATTAAGCGATCAATTTGGTGTTTTTTCCCAAATTTTTTCCATAATTTCTTGTATAACTTAACGGATTTCATCTTATCACCCCAAATAATTGTAAAAAAAAAGTTATTTTTTCCGTTTTCCTGAAAAGAAATCAATCATGTCGTCATCATCTTTTGCAGATCGTTGTGTTGATCTTTTTTTGTCTATTTTTGCAATTTCTTCGTTAGCTACTTTCGCTGCACCATCACTTAATCCTTTCCCATATGTTTTTCCGAAACTCATTAAGTCTTCGGTTAATGTCGTTTCACCTGCGGCTTTGTTTGCAGATTGATTCTTCGCTACATACATTGAAAACCGTTTAAATAAACCCGCTTGTTTTTCGGGTTCTTTAACTTCCTGCGTAGTAGGTTTCAAGGTGAGTTCCTGCATTGGATGTTTTGCTGTCTGCGGTTGTTCTTCTGTATTTACGAGTGCTTTTTCTACAAGTAATTTATACGGGCATTTTTTACATGCTTCACAGAAATCTACAGACTGTATCGGGGCGTCCCCGGGAACCATTGCTTCTGGTGGAATCGGGGATGGAACTCTGTTCCTGCGTGAACCCGCATGTCCTAATGGTCGGTTTTGAACGTACGAGTCCTGACTGTAACGTGATCTTATTGACATTGTTTCTCCTCACTTTATTATGTTTTCAAATCTACTCTTTTTGTGCGGATCAACACGATGTATTAATAACCAAATAGCATCCGCTTTTTGTTTAGGAGTATGATCTATACAGAAATATGATGTTCCCGTTGATATATGTTTGCACCACTTCTTTTTTTGTATATTCCAGTATGATGGTTGGATAATATCCATTTTAGAAAATCATTTATTGGTTTGTTAGGAATCGGTTCGTTGCAGATAACACATTTTCTATTCATCTGGATTTACCTTTTCACATGATATTATTTCAATCGAGAAATCTTTTTTTGGTTTTATATCACTATATTTATAATATTTTATTACGGTTCCTACTAATCTTACGATATCTCCATTTATTAAGCATTCATATTGTAAATAGTTGTTCGTTTGTGCCCACATATGATTTGTTATCAGTTCGCCTTTCGGGAATGATATTACATCAGTGAATAATAATGTTCTTCCTATGAAGTTGCCCCCTTTCGGGAAATGCATCCCCCCATATTTTGCAGTCAATGTTATACGTGAATTTACTTTTGTCGCCAATCCATTACGTACCAAATATAGTTCAACTCCTATTTTTTATAAAAAAAAGATTAAACCGGTTCTTTTTGAATCGGCTGATCGTGTTTTACGTCTTTACATGACACCACTTTAACATCAACTAGTTTTGAGTCTTTGTGTTTTGTATCATAATCGATGAATCCTACGTGCATGGATGTACCTATTTTTGCATACTGCGGTAGATACATTTCTTTGATCAGTGTTGCATCTTCGTAGCATTTCTGTGGTTTCGGATGATGAACTTGTACACAGTATTTTCCACGACATTCGACTGGATCTTGGGGTTCACACTTAACTTCTTTTTGATATTGCACTGTGTACTGGACATTTATCCATTTCGGAACATTGTCAGTATTCTTGACTTTGAACCAGTAGATACTATCTAAGAATCTTTCAAGACTGAATGTTGTTACTTGTGGACATGTCGGACTTGATACAACTTGTGTTTTTCCATCTCCCATTGATACTGCATGCCCAATGAAGATTATATCATTACGATAGTTTTCTTTGATCTGGACTACTGCATATTCTGGTTGTCCATTGTTTCCATCAAGCAAGATTACTACATAGAATCCGGGTTTCATTCGTTTATCCCACTGCCCACTTGGATCTAATTCATATGTAGTTACGTTCCCGACTTTATCAAACAGTTCTGTAAACTCTTTTGATACTAAGTTTGCATTTGTGAACTGGATGTTTTTCAGGTTCTTTACTTCCTGTACTGTAAACTCTTTGCTGATTAAGTTGTGATGACATAGATCCTGAATGTATAACGCACCCATTCCGTCACCTGTATTCATGACGATCTCTGCCACTTTATAGTTAGGATATAATGTACCAGTGCCTAATTCTCGCGCATTTGCCATACTTGCAAGTGTTGGAATACTTGTAGCAGTCGGAACTGGTGTAACTTCAGTGATAGTGATATTCTGAATCGCAATTTCTGGGGGGGAATCTGTTGTGATAGACATATTTCCCGGAGTTTGCATCGGTTCTGTAGTTGATGTCGGAATAAAAGCAGGTATTGCTGTGACCGACAATACTAGTGCTGATAGCACAATCATTGTAATAAATAATTTTTTTAGCATTGTTATTCTCCTCATATTAACTTCTGTCGCTTATTTTTACACCTTCTTCACTGAACGATATCAGTATGCTTATAAGCAACCATATTATA
This sequence comes from Bacteroidia bacterium, assembly GCA_025358395.1. The sequence goes on along the minus strand of JANYJT010000222.1, from coordinate 25,603 downwards.
ATTAATGTAGTAATCGTAAGTATTAATAATGTGATCCTCTGTTCAAGATGGAATGTATCTTTACACATAAGGTATATTAAATAATCCGGTATAACTACAAAAAATAATAATGAAACGGATTCAAATATGTAAAATAGTAACGAGTTTATTTTATCAGATAAATCCATTTACCCCTTCCTTTTCCCATTTCTGGGATGCGCCATGCGGGAATCGAACCCGCGTCACTTGGTTGGAAGCCAAGAATACTACCTCTGTACTAACGACGCTCATGGGCACAACCGGGTTCGAACCGGTGACATCTCGGTTATGAGCCGAGTGGTCTACCAACTGACCTATGCGCCCTGATGCACCCAGTCGGGATTGAACCGACGATTTCTCGCATGTAAAGCGAGCGCGATGCCACTTCGCTATGAGTGCAAATACCGCCCTTTATTTAGGACATAGTAAGGAGCAGATTTGAACTGCTGACCTATAGATCATGAGTCTACCGGGATAAACCAGACTTCCCCACCTTACTGCTGATAATAATGTTAGATGTTATATGATTTATACTTTCTCTCAAAAAAAGAGATTATTCTGTTTTAGGCTCTGTAAGTGGCTGAATAACCGGAATGTCTTTCGGCACTTCAGATTGTTCTACAGTATCGTTTTTCGTTACGGCCACTTTCTTTGCCCGTTCTTTTTTGCCCTTATCTTCATCCGCAGTGATTTTAATGATCGAATCGTTAACATACACTAATGATTCTAATGGGCAGAAACTTGGGATCTCTTTTGTTTTCTCTATCTGACCGATACGTTTCGGCCACCCTGTGAAGTCTGGGTGCGTGCAGTAATACCATATATTTTCTTGTGTTGCTTCTGCAAGATCAATACGCCCACCATTTTCTGCACCTTCTAATTTATGTCTGCATGTTTCGCAAGTGTCAATGTACATGAACCGTTTAGGTGCATCATCATAAAGCAATGCATTACCTGCATTTTTATAGATTGCATAGTACGGTTTTGCAGGGATTAATCCATTTCCGAGTGTTTGTTTGTCAGTCATATTAAATTTAACTCCATACTGGATTACGCCACCTGAAGGACTCGAACCTTCGACTGCCGAGTTTCTGTAGTTTTATCTTTAACAGCCCGGAACGCTACCAACTGCGTCAAGGTGGCACTCATTATAAGTGATACCTGATATTATTTAATAATTTTGTATATTTTGCGTATTTTTATCGTAAGTTCGACAGATATAATTATAAATAAAACTCAAATTATATATAGAATACCTGACCCGCGTTGACCGGGAATAAATTTATTGGTTATTTAAATGCATATGCATAATATTTGATATTGATTATTTCTTAAAGAGGTTCTTTGTAGTAACGGAGTTTGAAATTAATAGTATAAATATTTATTTTAATAATGCTTATATACTTTATATATTCTTTAGGATAAAACATATTAAATTCACTGTATGCATATGCAGAAAAATGATATTATATTGATTTTTGTTTTAATGATCTGTATTCTTTTATCATATCGCTGATTCCATCGCGCAGGTAAACATTTGGTTTAAATCCAAGTGATTTGATTTTACTTATATCTAAACATTTTAATAACATGCCATCGGGCATTGACGAATCCCATATGATTTCCCCCTTATATTTAGTTTCGAGAGCGACTAAACTCGCAAGTTCTTTGATTGTAATATCGTCTCCACTACCTATATTGATGATTTCCGGAGAATTCCATTTATCCATTGCTAATAAGATTGCACAGACTGCATCATCTACGTTTAAGAATTCTCTGCGCGCGATTCCTGTGCCCCACATAGTTATGCTCTGTTTCTTGTCGTCTTTTGCATCTACGAATTTCTTTACTAACGCCGATAAAACATGTGAATTTTCGGGGTCGTAGTTGTCATTTTTACCGTATAAGTTACATGGCATCGGACATAATACCTGCAGACCGAATTCACGGTTATAATATTGAGCTAGTTTTAATCCGGATATTTTTGCAAGTGCATATCCTTCGTTTGTCGGTTCAAGTGCTCCGGTTAATAAGTAATCTTCTTTAATAGGTTGCTTGCATTGTGCCGGATATATACACGAACTACCGAGCATTACTAACTTTTTAACTTTATACTCGTGACATGCCGATATAATATTATTTTGGATTGTGCTATTCGTTAATAAGAATTCAGAGTTGTGCAGCATATTCGCTTTTATTCCTCCGACTTTTGCAGCCGCAAGAATTACGTAATCCGGTTTATTGTTATGAAAGAACAGGTCTACTTTATTTTTATCTTTCAGATCTAGTTCTGAATGTGTTTGTGTTAGGATATTTATATACCCTCGACTTTTAAGTTCACGCACGAATGCTGAACCGACCATCCCCCTATGACCTGCTACATAAATTTTATCAGTTTTTTTCATATAATTGCTCCATCATATCTTGAAAACGATTCGTTTACTTGTTCTATTTTATCGATATAGTATATTTCTGCAACTTTGTACGCAAAATAATGGGTTGATAAAAACATCATAAATGTGAAAAATAATGTTAGTATAACAAAATCTGATCCGCCTTTAGTAGACAGGATATTTCCTGCTTGATATGCTGCCGCAACTAGTATTGTACTTAATATCCCATAAATCGGTAACACTTCGATCATTGATTTTTTTAAAGCGTCTATGTGCATATGAATAATCCCCTATACTATTCTTTGAAACTCCCTACCCTAAAAGTTCTAACATTTAATTCTCACGTTTCCTTTACGCATGATGCGCTATATTCTGTTTTGTTGCGTGAGATTAAATATCTTTTGTAAAATTATATCCGGAAGGCAGGATTTGAACCTGCGATGGTTGCCCAGACGATCTACAGTCGCCCTCATTAGCCACTCTGACACTTCCGGTCATGTAATCTTAATTTTGGCTAAAGCCATGGGCCTCCTGCCTGTTTTGATCGTGATGTTTAACCATCTTTTTGTATCGTTGTAAATGCGTCTTGTGCGTGACATTTCTGTTATCCACCATTAGTTATTCGCATTTCTTACATGCACGACAGATCTCATTTATGGGTTTGAACAATTTGCCTTTCCCACAATAAGGTTCAATATCGTGAATATCCCGCATATAGTAAATATGTGGAATCAGTGATATATGAGTATACGTTCCGCATGGTATATCTAATTTATCTGCAATATATTTTTGAAGCCCTACAAGCGCATACATATTTGCTCCTGCAGCCGTCAGCATATCATTTGAACGGAATACGACTCTCATATGTAGTTTTTCATTTTTTATAACACATTGTACCAGTTGTAAACATGGGCAATCTTTAAGTTTCTCGTCAGTTACTGGATTCCATGTGATTGCTACTGCTCTACGAGAGTTCGGGGATTCTCGTAGTTTTTCTACGATATAATCTATTTGGTTTACATGTACTGGTTCTCCGTACACCAATAGTTTTTCACCCCAGTCAAATAATCGTCCATGATAATCATATTCGAATACAGCGTGTGATCCGTGCAGTAAATCGTTTGCATACTGTTCTACGAACTTGCACTGCAATCGAGAGTGGCTGCTTACCATTGGCTCTGATAATGGTGTGTCTACTTGCATTGCAATTTCTTCAAACTCAATGGTTGCGTCCTTATCTTCTGTTTGAACAATACTACCTTTTTCAAGAATCATCCGTATGACTTGTTCGTGTGCATTTCCGATACTGGGTGCTCGAATTATTCGCATGATATCTCCATATTATATTTCATCTTCTGTTGGATAATGATCAAAATAATACGGACATGTCCCGCAAGTTCCATCATCGTTATCTACTTCATTACGATATTTACGGATCGTTCCTACAGAACAATCCCTTCTATATGAGTCAACACCAGTATAAATGTTTTCTTCACAGGTTGGACACATGCAATGCCAAGGTTCCATATCAGATCTCCTTATTATACGCCCTCACCGAGAATAAAACCCGAGTCTCATCCGTGACAGGGATGCATACTAATCACTATACTATAAGGGCACATGGGATCGGGGGGATTCGAACCCCCGTAACGGGATTAAAAGTCCCGCGTACTAGGCCGGGCTATACGACGAACCCATTTTGTTTCTTTGCGGATTATCTGGGTTTCCCCCGACACGCCCCGTTCCACCTGAACTATGTTCAGGAATGTCCGAACGATGTCGGAAGCCACTGACGGGAATCGAACCCGCTATATCTCGGTTTCCGGATGATAACAACATAATACCCAAGACTGGGGGTGGGACTTACTGCATTCACCCACACTTTATTTCCCATTATTGCCTCGTAGTGGGGGAGTTTCAAGGTTCCCCACGTCTGCCATGCAGGGCATTATACGAGATCACTTGTGTATTATGTTGCTATACTTACAGGCCGAGCGCAGTGCCATTACCGCTCCAGTGGCACATATGGTATGGTAATTATACCATACCCTGTGTGATTTTCAACATCCTATTCATTTCACCTTTTTTTATATGCTCACTACGTGAACATGGGTTGGTTTGTCAGCTATTTTGTATCTTGGTTGCCGTTTACCTCACCATTCTGACGCTATGGGCGACATGACCACACTCTTTTTAGCCCCTGTGCGCATGTTGGGGAAGGGGATAGGATCGAGAGGATTCGAACCTCCGTCCACGGATTCAGAGTCCGTGATGATTGACCACTACACTACGATCCTGCGTGTATACAATATTTAACTTAATTGTTTATATATTTACCTTATTCTCCTTTGGAGAAATACTCCCAGACAGATTCGAACTGTCGTCGGCGGATTCAAAGTCCTCCATGATTGACCACTACACTACGGGAGTACATTTTTATTTTAATTTTTCCGGCAGAGGTGTCCTTAGTGTTTAGGAGTTCAGAAGCCGTCACCAACGTTGTTCGGAATCACGGTACTATTTCAACCGTCAATATGCTTTTCCACTTGCCGGAAAATGTCGCTGGACGGACTCGAACCGTCGTCACGGCGTTCCAAACGCCGTAGCATAGTCCACTAACCCACAGCAACGAGATATTATTATAAATAAATTAGTGAAAATATAACCAATAACGGAACAATTATTCCGTGGTCGGTTGCTGCCTATCAGTACTTGTGCTTACTGGTCGTTTAGGCAGGAGAAATGTAATAGTTAACATTGTGATATAAGATTATATCTTGAAGTATTTAATGATTTCGTAATATATCCGCAGATTACAATTAAACACAAGATTGGTTCTAATTTAAGAGGTGTCGTTGTGAAATAATGTGTGTATAATAAAGACATTATTAGTATGATCGAGCCAGTCACTAATAGAATATATGATGGTGATGCAGTAATTTTCATAAAATCACCCAAATATTAGGTATGTTGGGTAATGGGCAGTCTGATGGGATCTGTCGTTCTTTGTGATCGTGCATATTAAATCCATAATCACTGTCGTAGACTCTCCTTTTTAGTTTACTGCACCAACAGTTATCTTCATCATCGAACTCAAAATAGAAGTTCGGGCAATGTCCATTACAATGCTCGATGTCGTATTCAATTACTACGTGTTTTTTCATGGTTTTCACATACATACCTTAGTGACTACTCCCGCGAATGAATTCGCGGGCATCTAACCGAATTTCTTCGGTAGAGACTGTAGTCCCAGTCTCATGATATTGATCGCAGCATTTTGATCACGATCCATCGTTAATCCACAAAATGGGCAACAATTTAAAGTATGTATAACATACAGATGTCGCGGGTCAGATTTGAACTGGCGTTTGATGATTCCGGATCACCAAGGATGACCGGGCTACCCCACCGCAACGAATTGATAAAATATGTAAGCTAATCAAATATTTAATAGTATCTGAAAAAATAATGAGAAGCCGGGTATGTGACTGTCCCTCACCAACAAAGGCGCTTAGCAGACTGTGAGGCGTTATACTGCTTCCCGGCAAGTAGAGATTGTTATTGATAACTTATAAACCCTTTTGTCTGTGTATCTACGCAATAAACGTGTAGATTCCGATATATTCCCCTAATGGTTTAGATTTCGTATTAAGCCACTGTACAGCATCACCTTGCGGATTAGCCGCACTGATATCTCCTGTTACGACGAAATATACATTATGGTTCGCTTTTTGTGATAATGCCGTATCCATCTCCGCAGCCGTATCCGCACCCGTGAATATTGTATTGTCAGTCTGATTATTATAATAATACTTTAATGGTGTGCTGATATACCCCGGAACTGCTACTACAATATCACCATTAGTAGTCGCCGCACTTAACTTCGCAGAATAACCGCGCCAATCTTCACTTGAGTTATTTGTGTAATACGTAGATAACGGTATGAGGTTTATTAATAATATTACTGATATTACAACGTATACTAATCTCGGATCTGTGATGATCTTATCTATGATTAAATAACAACATGCAATTGTAACAAAGAATACAGGCAATAATGGGATCAAGTAACGTGGATTCATTGTCATATGCGACGATAAAATTACGCTGAATACTATCGGCAATATCATCATCATTAAAGATAAAAGACACATTTGTTTATCTTTTACATATAAGTAGATTATCCCGAGAACCAGTAAACATAATGAAATCATTGCGAATAACTGATTGAATCCTGAAAACCTGTATAACGTTTCCGGGATTAATGTAATCCCCAATACTCCATACGTAACCGGGTTTGTGGTTAATGTAAAAAACCGGTATGATGCCATATACATTACTGGGACTGATACCACAAATGTTATAATAAGTGCATATGCAATATTCTTTAACTTCGCTATTTCACGAGTAATGATCTCTTTTCTGGATACAATTATTGCATGAATATACATTACCATCTGTGGAACGAACGTATAGAAGTGTGTCCAAAATGCTAATGCTGAAAACAATCCGAACAGTATCCAGTTATTTGTTGTGTTCGTTTTTATTGCTTTTAAATAGTATAATATCATCAGTGAAGATACTAATAGTACCATTGAATACGAATATGCTTCCTGCGCGTAATGTAGCGCGAACGGAGAGAACGTCATTAATGCCGCAGCAACTAATCCTACATTATGATCTTTGACTTCTTTTCCTATCAAGTATATTATCGGGATAACAGCTACCCCCATTAATGCCGGTAAGAATCTTAATATGAATTCGCTCTCTCCTAATACTAACATTGCATGTGTCAGGTAATGGAACAACGGCGGATTATTATCTAAAAATCCTGTTTCCCATATTCCCATAAGTGATAGTTTTGACATTGCCAGTGTCGATGCTTCGTCGAGCCACAGTGATTTGTTTGAGAGATTATAGAATCGTAAGAATGCACCTATTGCGATTAGGATTATAAGGATTTGGATGTGCCCAACTCTTAGGTAATCCCGAATAGTTGCCGGTTCTTTTACCGCGATGTTTTCTTTATTTTTATTCTTTTTTGACATTAGAATAAACTCCTTATGATCTTTCCGAACTTGTCTCTACCCATTTGAGTTAACATATCCCATTTACATCCAACTCCTAAATACGTGGGGTCTTTTGTTACAGCATAATTCATTAACCTTTCTCTGGAACTCATTTTTGCAGCTTCTTTACATACTTTGTTTTCGTATGGTTCTTCTTGATGAATGATATTGATTTCCATTATTTTTTGATATTTGAGACTTCTACTGTTGCGCTTCATTTCATTTTCTTTTTGTTTTACTTGTGGTTTAATGAATTTTATGTAATTAATATCTCTTTTCGCCATATTATCCATTCCTTATCGTTAGTGTTCCTTCTAATATCAGATTCATGTTATTAAACGTTTCCGAACAGTTCTCTTTCATTTTCGCTAATCCTGTTCCGATACCATTTTTTGGGTATATGATAATATCGTATTTTCCACTATTAATTAATTCGATTATTTCATTTATATCAGAGCATATTTTCTCTGTATTCTCTTTGATCTCACTGTCATTATAAAAAGCATCTGCATCTAAACCCGGTTTCTTCTTGACTCGTATACCTATTGAATTCTTTGTCCCGCGTAGTTCTTTTGCTAATCCGCCATATCCTGAACGTTCATCGTTATCTCCATAGATGAATAGGTATTTCGGATGCTTGTTCGCATAATCTCTTGTAATGTGTGACTTATAATTAACAATCATTTTGTGATCTCCATATACACAGTTTTTATTTCCGGGTGATCATTTACTCTGCACGATTGGATAATATATTTGTGGTGAGTCTGTAATGGGGTTCTTGATAATATGTATAGATCAACAAGGTATGCTGTTCCTTTAGCATCTTTTATATATCCATGATCAACGTCGAATGCCCCCCCTGCTGTTACAACTATCGAGGTATTAACACACTGTTTGTCTGAACCTAAACATCCGCTTGATGCTATGAGAATTAATAATAGTCCTATAATACAATATATGCGCATATTATTCTCCTTGTATTGTAGTTGCATATTCAAATGCTAATCTGAACTGTTCTTGTTCTTGTTCATGCGTCCATATGAATGGTTCATATTTATAAATTAAATTAAATTGTTTTTTCATACGGTGAATACGATATTTATTGTATACCCATTTCGAATGAGAGTGATCGGCATATTCAATTGCATCAACAATCGACGTGCATATTATATCTCCTATGACACATACGAACATGAATATTATATATTCTATGATCTTTGGGATGACTACATACCATGTAAATACAGATACTACTATGATAGCAATAGCTACCCGCATAAATATAATGGGATTCGATAAGTCTACCATAAATCACTTCTTAAATTGGTATATTCGTATAATTAAATTAACTTCTCTGATTATACGATCTGCTATTTCATCTATGTATTGAGATATGTTTTGGACTCCGGAGATGATAAAGTACACGCAAAACATTGTGATTAGTATGAACTCTGATGATGTCGGATGAAATGAATTTATATTTAGGAATACTATAATACCCATGCCTATTTTGATTAAACCTCCGAGAAGGTCAGACATTATTAAAAAAGGATAGCCGAGTATTTTATTTCCCCCTAAAAAAGATTACGGGGTTTTTTGTTCAGGAGTAACTGGAACTGCTGGCGCAGTATTAACTACTGGTTTTACGACCGGTGCTGCAGCAACGGGTTTCTTTGGTTTTGGTTTTGATTTCGTCTGAGGGATCTGGACGTTGATACCCATATCTTTTACCACAATAATAATATCTTCCGGTTTAACGGTCTTCCGTCCTGCGTGAATTGCATATTTCTCTGCTGAAATTGTAATTCTCTTAATCCATTCCTCAGCAGCTAGTCCAATAATCTCTGCTGCCGGGATACCTATACGTTGCGCTCCGCCTTCTACAGCAATGCGCTTAATCGGTGCTAATGGTAATTTCGCCATTTTATACTCTACCCGTTATAGTTTAGGGTTTTCGTATATATAAACTGTTCGGTTGGTTGAATTATATAATGCCCGTTAACTATCCACTATTTTGATTAGATTGCGCAGTTTCAGGGGTTTTCTCGTTCTGTGTTTTTTTACCATACAACGAACCTGCAATTAATAATAATATAACTGCTGCCAACATTAACGATGTCCCACACATTACTCCGAACATGATTGTATCATATAATTCTGATTTGAAATACCATGTCAGTCCTGCTAATGGTCGTGTGATACATAGTACTAATGATACCGCGATAAATAAATGATTTGCTCCTAATAATCTATATCCTTTTGCTTCCCGCGTTTTTAAGATATAAAACATCAGGAGTGTCAATAAGAATGAACCCATTATAGCATATAATAATACAAAGAATGGGTCAACGTTATTCGTTACAGCCATCACAAAGATCTGATTTAATTCTCTTGCGATTATTTCGTCTTTATTACTGAACATATAAGTTAAGGATGCATCTATACCACAACTTATCGGGAGCGCAATACAGATCAATTTCTCATACCAGTTGAGTTCCATTTTATTCACTCACCTGTTTCGGGGTTTCATCTAAGTATTCCATTCCTTTTCCGGATCTCTGAACAATTTCTAAATGAAGATCCATATAACGATAATCAAATAATTTCTTTTTAACTACGAAATCTGGTGTAGTATATCCACCTTTTCCTTTTACGTCTTCTATTACGATCTTTCCGTCAGGATATGTTATTCTGAAATCTGCATAGTAACTGATTTCTCTGATCTTGATTCCGTCTTTTACAAATTTCGGTTGAAGTTCAAATTGGGGCTGTAATTCGAAATCTGTTATAATATTTCGCTTTTTTAATTCTTTTAGTTCTAAATATCTTTGACCTTCTCCGCGCGAGTCAAAACGGATACCATCCAAAATTATAGAATGATTTTTATACTTATTTTTCTTTGGCGCTTTTTCAATTAGTGTTCTGAATCTACCCATAACAATAATTTGTGCGTTACTTGTTAAAATAGTTACTCTATTTCTTTTCGCTGTGAGATTCCTTCCATTTTTGGAACATGCCCGAAATGCCACCATCCGCAGAATGGACACTGATACGATCCTAAACCCTGTTCTCCAAACTTTTTTGCCATTCTATTCATATTGGATTCACAGGACTCTTTTGAAAAGTATATCTCTTTATTACTCTTTCTTTTGGGCTATAGCTTCTTTTTTACTATAGACCCAAACGCCATCGTCTATTTGATTGTCATCTTTATTATACTTAACAATCCCCCATGATTTCCACTCGCGGCTATAGAACATTTCTATTTTAGCAACTTTCTCATCCATACTTGTTTTATAATTCTTTGATATTATCATATCAGATCACCATTAAAAGATTTGTTATCTGCAGGATTAGTGACTGTTCCCTGAACATATTTTACAGGTTTGTTTTCATTATACAAGTTCATCATAGCACTAAATGCGTGAGATAAACACTTTCCGTCAATTACAATATGTTCTCTCATATATATATATATCCTCACCAACTATTACAATAACTATTTATACTCTTTGATCATATATATAATACACTCTCGTCCCCATAGTTACATTTGGCAGAACGCCGGTTTTGCAAATCGGAGGCAGTGGGTTCGAATCCCACTGGGGACATTTTTATTATTTTATCTTTTTTAAGTTAATTTTCGGGGTTATCACACATTTATTATGATCTCATTTCCTTTTTTAACTGCTGCATATGTATTTTTTGTGTTGATCTGAACCACCCAGTCTCCGTGATTAGATGTTGCGGTTACTGATCGTGCATTTTTGAAGATTCCTTTTGCAACGGTTCTGATCGATTGACGCACTTGTTCATATTTCTGTTTGTCGTAATACACTTCCCATGCCGTAACTTGTGGCGTCCACCCCATCATTACGACTTCTTTTATTTCGGTCGGGATACCCCATTTTTTATATTTCCTTATTACTTGTTCTGCGATAGATTTTTCATCCCACCTACTATCTAATGACATGTTCTTGTTCCCTGATGGTGCCATACATTTTTTCAGTGCGTAATACTCGCTGTGGGCTTTGTCGCCTTCAACGATTGCGTGGATCTTTTTTCCTTTTACATCAATTTTCATTTTTAGGTCTCCCGTGATTTTTTTATTTTATTCCTCCATATAATCTACTGCAATTCCTGAACCTATATTATTCTTATTGTGGTTTATATGACCAACTGGATTGAATGTCACAATAACACCTGATATTCCATGAAATTTACAGGGGTGTGATTTTATCCCTGTTAATCCATATTTTTTTAGAATATTTAAAACAGGTTCTTTAAGATAAGATCTTCGATAGAAAATTATATATCCATATCCTTCACTGTACCAAGATTCTTTTGACTTCCCGGTTTCAGTATTTTTTAATAGTGTTTTAATAATCTGTGGGTTCGATCCCATAGTTTTATGCCCTGCACATGAAAGCATTGTTTTAAAACCCATTTTGTTCAATTCTACAACCACATTTCTGATTTGTGGATCTATCCATAATGCAAAAGATTTTGGTAATGTTTTGGAATTTGCTCCGGTATACTTTAAGAACTCTTTTTTGTGTGTTTCTGCGCTCATAATCTCTCCTATATTTTTCATTGGATTGTTATGTGTTACTTCACTAATATTGCATCTGTTGCCGTAGATGTGATTGTATCAGTTATCGGATTATATGTGAACGGAACTGTATAGAACCAGTAATGAGCTTCATATTGGTTCTCATTTATGTTGTTCCAGTTGAACTCAGCAGAACCGTATCCATCTACCTGTATGAATCCGGTTCCATCTCCGTTAATGATCACATCACCCACATATTTATCTGACTTTATTTCCCATCCGGATACTGATCCTATGCATAGCATCAGCATTACTACCATTATAATAAATATAGATTTCATTTATCTGCTCTTTTTTAGTTTAGAGTCCCATGATAACTCTTTTGCATCGTTATCTTTTGCCCATTTTTCTACATGCGTCATCAACGTTTCGAAACGTTTGTATTTCCCTGTCATGTGATAGAGTATATCATGAGATGGATTCATAATCAGTGCGTAATACTCGCTGTGGGCTTTGTCGCCTTCAACGATTGCGTGGATCTTTTTTCCTTTTACATCAATTTTCATTTTTAGGTCTCCCGTGATTTTTTTGCTTTTCTGCGTTTCACTGATTTGTATGGGATATCTTCCCATATTTTATCGAGTGCTTTATTCAAATCTTTTCTACCTTTTGCATGATTGTTTTGTTTTTTTTGTCACTTATAATATCCCCCATTACCCGAAGTTCGCACTCTCGGATCTCTTTTGAATCTCGGATCTTTTGCGAACCTCGGGTCTTCTGCAAACCTCGGATCACCTGATTTCATCTTTGTGTTTGCATGCGTTTTCGGTTGTGTCATGTTATTTCCGTTTACTCCTCTTTGATTTTTTTTTTTGGTTTCGGTTTTTTTACTACTATACTTTGTTTGTTACTACGGGATGCTTTTACCATACTCCCTAATGCATATATACCCGGGAACGTTTCTTTATACGTATCCCCAATATTATTTCCTCCACTTATGTAGTCTAATTGCGTTCAATAATCCATTCGCTCTTGCTTTTACTAAGTGTGTAACCTTAATAGATCTAACTCCAATCTGTGTAGGATTGTGCGCTATTTCCATTAACGGTGTGTTTACAATAACCTGTAAAAACGTTCTGGGTAATTTTTCCCCATGTGGTACACCAAACATACGGTGTGCCGAACCGGGTTTATGTACTGCAAACATTCTTGCCGGGAATGGTAATTCTTTTTTCTTTTTTACTACCATAATTTTTCACCTACATTGCTTTTATCATTTGTTTAACATACCGGATACATTTTGATTTTGTACCAAAGTGTAATGCGGCTCCGCGAATGCCAATTATTTCACCTTTTTCTTTTGGATTTTTCTTACTTTCTTCGGAGAACTGGTTCTCTTTTTATACACTTCACATTTCTCACAGTATTCCGGATTCGAACAGAATATACAGTGATAGTTATAGATTTCACGTTTCGTTGGCATTACTTTCTCCTCTTTGTTACTTTACCATAACTTCCTATATCTTTGGATTTTTTTGCAAGTTCGTTTGCATGTTCAAATAATAAAATCCCATTTATTGTGATGAAATGACCGCCATCATTTCCTTTTAATATATCTACTATTGCCCCTTCCCTTATTTGCATACTTGTCGGCATCACAAATATTGATGGGTTTTTATTACCACCTATTTCTATATTTTTCTTCATTTCCTCACCTTGTGTAACTTCTCAAAATTACATAACCATTTGTTACAGTCTGCAAGAGATACAAACGGAACGTATTTGTCTGAATGGTTTGCTGTAACAAGCCAATATTTATAAAGCCATTTACCTTCTTGAATCCCACGTCTGCGTTCTTCATGCGGATCGGTATCGAGAACCCATCCAAGTTCTCTTGCTTTCTTTCTAACGGCGTCTTGTGTTGCCATTATTTGACCTCGTGCTTTTTAGCATTTATAATAATCGTATCTTTACCCGCTCTTAAATTTCCATGCATTGAACAAGATGGGTTTTTGCACGAATATTTATATTTCGGAACAATACGACGGTCTTTTAATTCAACTTCGCCACATTTCGTGCGACAGGTTAATTTTCCGCATTTTTTACAATACGTTTTATTTTCACTCATTACTTTTTCCTCTTTGGGTCTGCGGATTTACCCTTCCTTGTCCAAAGCAAGTATAATGTCGTGTCAATACCGCGTTTAGATAGTTTTCCACCGACATCAACAAGTTCTGTTCTACGAACTGAATACCCCGCTTTTGTAAGCATATGTTCTCTACTGAACGCTTCTTCGTACTTACTCCATGCCGAATCTAACGTAAATGAAGCGTTGCCGAAATTGAGGGTTTTTTTCTCCCTCCCCACCTATATTAACAATTGCCATTAATCATTTACCTCAATCGTTTAATGTGTTCCCTATTGCGTTTGCTACACCTAATCCGATGATTGCTCCCATTCCAAGACCGATCATAGACCCAGTAGTTTTAACTATGCCCCCGAGCGGAGTTACTTCCTCTTTCGGAGCACTGCGTGTACGGTATACGGTACGAGTCTTGTAGATAGTTTTAGTCTTCGGTCTTACACTTTTCTTTGTCGTTTTTTTCGTTGTTTTCTTTTTTGTTACCATATTAATCCACCCATTATGGTTTTGGTATAGGTTTAAATCTTTTTTGGCGTTGAATATATTCAAAACTCTTTCCTTTACATTCTGAATATGAATCTCCTAACCGTTTGCCTTCTCCACCTAAACCATCCGGTTTCCATCCGTGTTTTGTGCATCCGCTTTCACACCATCCCCCCGGTAAGTTGCGGCTGTGGTAGTGTTTACAGTACGGACATATTTTAGTAGAGTCCGGCATTTTCGCACCGAAAAAACCAAGCCGCTTTACGTTAGTAGTTTTTGGTTTTATTGGAGTAAATCCCATTTTTTTTAGAGAGTTTAAATATACTCTATCCATCAAAGGAGGATGCTCGTCAACATATTTGGGCGCTTTTTTCAAAGGTGTTTTTATACGTATCTTTTTTACTACCATTGTTTACCTCATTTTCTTGATAGGTTTTGCTGAATAACCTTCACAGTTTCGTTTACGTTTCGGGTCTCCGCAAACATCAAAATATTTACAACCCTTACAGATGCTTGTGATTTTATATCACTTCCATTTTATTTATTTTTTATATAATTATATAAATTTTGGGGACTATAAGTCCCCGGTTAGTCGTCGTATTTACGATCTACTCTGTAGCCTTTTGCAAGCTTTGTAAGCTTTGCCGGAATTCCTTTTTCACGAGATTCCTTCGCTACTTTCTGTGCTTTCGATTTGAGCTTAAATACTTTCTGCCCTTTCGAATATTCGTTTTCTTTCTCTTTCACCATGTTCTCTACCTCTTTTATTACGGGCTCAGTGATACTACCTCATCACCCGTTATGTATATATCTTATTCACATGCCACGTTCTGATAACTCTTCTTCGAGTAGATTAACAATGTGTTTTGATTGTTTCTTCGGAGTGTATATACAGTATCTATATCCCCCGTTGCCAAAACCACGATCCTCTTCTCTACTGCGATACATGATTCCATGTGATCTTATGATACTTTTCACAATGTCTGCGTCTTTTACTCTTGGTGACGTGTACATTTCTTCCATTCCCTTGAAGGGGGTTTCTTTTGTCGTTTTCTTTTTCGCTACCAATTTAGTTCCTCCATTCCATAGTCTGCCATTTCTTATGACCCATCATGCTCGCACCGATTGCTCGACCTATAGTGTGCCCTACAAGGAATAGTTTCTTTGGATTGTCCATAACTAATGTTACGAATGGATACTGTCTGAACTCTTTTAAGTTCTTTAGACCAGCTCGTTTAATAAATTCACTTTCACTTAATTCATCTGGTAGTCCTGCCCATAGGTATGAACCATGAATGAACAGGGTTTTGTTTTTCGGGGGGTTTGTTAGATCTACCATTTTGTTTTACACGACCTTTAGTTGAGTGTATACCCAGTATATCATACCGTCTTCTTTCATTGCAATTTCCGTTGTCATTTTATTACTCACCTTTACCGATCCAAACGTGCGTATCATCTGATATATTAAAGACTATCAATGATAACGGATGGTTGTTAACCCACTGCTGTGCCGATTTAAGATTCCTGAAGTATACTTTATGTGATCGGTTTCCATTATAATCTACTGTATACACATAATACTTGTAACCTTCATTTAGTTTAGTCCGTTTTTCTTGGCTTCGTATTTTTTGTGTTTTTCTCTTGCTTCTGCAAGTGCTTCTTCATAGGTTTTACGTAAGACCATTATATCCTCACTCTTTTTCATAGTACATAATCAAATATCCGGGTAATCCTTTTCTCGGTTCGATTTTATATTCTCCTCTCCAACCCATCTTTTTATTTATGTTTCTATATTGATTTAAACGTCTTTCCGCTTCCTTTATTGTCGGAGCGATTTCAATTATTTTGTGATTGTCAATTTCTGTCATGTCCTCTCCTAAGATACATATGCATTAATCTCGAAATTCCCACTCGGCATTTTATACCATGAAAAATATATCCATGTTTTCTTTCCGACCTGCTCTAATATTTTACCGTTGTGTCCGCAGTAGATTCCGTCCATTTCATCACCATCAAAGCCATTCTCTTTGAGAACTGCTGCAATCTCATTGACAGGTAACGATTTATAATATTTCTTACACATTACCCCTAATGCTTTGTTCGTTTTATGTCGTTGCTGTGCTTCTGTTGTCATTTTACCTCATACATTGAATAAATATTTTTCAACTAATAAGCATTTCTTTTCCACAATCTTGGCATTTTGACATTTTAATCACTCCATTACATTTTCTACTTTTATTGTGTGCGATATTTGTTTTGGGTATCCTTTATTTTTCTTTAACAATGTAGGTAATCCCATTTTTATTGCACGTTCTAAATGCTCCATTGTAGTGAAATATATATTTACATCAAATGCAGTTACTCCTATAAATGAACTCGAAACCATTCCATAATATGTAGTGGCTAGTTCATCTGCAATCTTGTCTAATGCATTCATGTTTTTAGTATCTTTAACAGGATCGTTCGATCTCATCGTCGTAAGGATTAATCTATATGCATATTTTTTTTCAGTTGCCATGATTAATATCTCCCGTGTTTTTCTACGAAATCTCCCCACGTTCCTATCTGAAGTGTATTGCCGTTGAGATATAACGTTCTACTGTAAGTGTCACCCATATTTACATAGGAAAAATGCGGGAATTCCGGATATAAGTTCTCTACTCCATACCCACCCATTGCTTTATCTGCAAGTTTAAGTGCAGTTATCGGATTGCCACTTGCACAAGCTAATCTGATTGCTTTTGCTGATTGTGCGCTGATCTTTAGTTGCTGCTTTAATGTGGCTTCTGCCGGACAGCGTATTGGGAATTTATACGGCGATTCTGTTAATGACATTATTCTATCACCTTAGTTAAATATACATGATAACGTGCGCTATCTTCTGCATACCTGCTTCTTGCCTCTTTCAGTGATGAATATCCTACAGCCGTGGTTTCGTACGGACTTTTTTGAATGACTACTATATACTTAGGGATTCCCCTTGACATCATGTTATTTTCTCCGTTCTTTGAGTTCTTTAACCATTTTGATTACAGCAGCAGGTGTTAGATGCGGGGTAGTATTATGTCTATAATCAAATACATAATGACCCGGTACACTACAATACCATACTTGTGCTTGCCAAGAACCGAGTTTGTTTTTACCAGTTCCACGTAATGGGGCAGAATCGAAATCTATTGCAATATACGGGCCTTGATATACATCAAACGGTCTGACTTCTGCTGCTACTTTTGCACTTGACTGAATCTTTTTTGCAAGTGCCATTATTTCCGGATAATCTTTTAGATCATTCCAACCCATTTCACCAGTCATTTTATTTCCTCATTATCTTCTTTTTTTTTTGTTCTTGATTCAATCATACTTGCAATGTGGGATAGCCGTTTCTCGTGAAGATTGATTGTCATATCAATTGTTTTCAATAGTGGGGATTCATTCCCGTATGTTTTTGATGTTGATGCTTTGATTTTATCCCACTTTGATTTAGATTCTTCGTAGAATGACAGCATTTTGCGGAGTTCTGGCGTTGAGCGTTTAATTAGAGATTCCATGATTATTTCCTCTTTTTAAATGCTGCGATTGCTTTCTCTTTGATATAATCTGGTATCCATCCCGAAGCGTGATTCCCGGCAAGTTTCCCATCGATCATTATGAAATAATCTATTCCTCCACATGACGGACACGGTGCAGTCAATTTTTCTATGCGGATTTCAGTAGGGGTTTTTGCTCCATGATTCCCTGTCCATGATACTTTCCATGTTTTGTTTTTATAGATTACTTCATTAAATTCCGGGGTTTTTCCGAAATATCCAATTGATTTTTTCCACAATTCACGCTTAAGTTCATGTTCTTGAAGTTTTAGTTCATTCATTTTACTTAATCGAGGTGTATTGTGTTCTCCAATTTTTCTACCATGTGTTCTGATCATAATTATTTCCTCTGTTTCCCTTTGTATACTTCTTTTTTAGGGATTGATGCCGGACGTTCTAATGTAACCATATGCATATTGATCGGAACAACTTCTCCATTTTCATACAGTCCGCGTTTTACCGGGATTCTGAAATCATCAGGTCTTGTTTTCCATAACTGTATCTTACCGCTCTGTCTATATGACATCGGAGTTCCATCTGCATTGTAATGACCGATCATATAGATGGTTTCGTGTCCGATCATTTTCTTTACTTGCTCGATTGTAAGTGCTTTTACCATGATTCTACCACTTCCTTTCAATAATATGTTCTGCATTTCTCAACGTTAATGATACGGGCTGATCGTCTTCCGGATCAGTTAATGTAGGATGACCTCGCATATATGTGACCCCGTATCCGATTTCGGCAAGTTTTCTTGCTGCACGGATATAGTTTCCCGCATTATCTTCATCGTAATTTTCACTCACGATTGTTTTTCCATCAATAACCCATCTACCTTTACGGTCAATCTCGATACTGTGATTGAATCTGCATTTCTGGTTGTTGTGCCGTTCTGCTTCTAATATTGCAATTGCTATCGGCTCGATTGAACTTCCTAAGTCGTGTTTTCGCGGAAGTTTATATCTACGATTTACACGTTTTTCTTGTTTCACGAATGTCGCATGACCCCCAAAACATCCAAGACGTTTCGGGTTAGCAGTCACTATTTTTATAGGAGATTTGTTTAGTTTAATGTTCTTTTTTACTACCATTCTACCCCACCCACAATTCATATCCGTAATCGCCTATACTTGTATCAAGAGACGATAAGAAATTCTCGACCGCTATACGTTTAACACCTTTTGCACTTGCGAACTTCTCTACTTCTGTCGAAGTTAAATGTACAAGTTGCCAGATCTGTGCGTTTTTCATAGCCATGATTATTTTCTCCTCGAATTATAGTGTTTTTCCATAGATTCCATTAAACTTTCTTTCTCACGTATCATATGAGGGATCTTTTCACATATATCAGTTGAGATGAATTTAGGAAACCTGTCTGCTTCTCCGAAGTACCATAATACCCCTTCTTTTATAGGTATAAATTGTTCCCACATCCCACCTTTATTACCTGTATGTAGATTTTTCTTTGTATTTGAGATATATGCTGAATGAATTTTCTTAAGATAAATTAAAGGGGTTTTGTAGAGTAGATCATCTGATGATACAACTTTTACTTTATTACTGCTCATCATTTCCTCTTGGTCTTCATCCGTTTCTTCATACCGCTTTTAATTCCGTCTGAAATTGCAGCATCGTATTTGTTTACAGCAGAATCAACATTTTTCATACGCATTAATTCTCCACCTATGTATGAATAACAACCAAGTTGAGAATACGCTTCAACAAGTACGTATGCTTTGTCGATAAATTTGTCCTGACCTGCTTTTGTAGACAGATCGCAATTGCATTTAACATCAGCAGCAGCTTCCTGACCTAACTGATGACCTTTTAAAAATACACCTAAATAACCCATGAATTATTACCTCACTACCGTATGAGTGTCTGACATCCTCAACAACTCATTTGCGTTTTTTTCCTAAGAAGGAAACATTGCCCTTTTTTGTCTTGAAACTGATCTTCTGTTTTTTTTTTCACAGTTCTCACCTACTGTAAGTAATAGTAATAATATGTATATGCACTTAAATCTTTGCATCTAAAATTGCGATATGCTATATGTAAAAATGTATTTAAAAATATATTAAGTTTCCCGCACCATATTGTGAGTTATCGCCATTTGGAGAAAAAGCGATAATATTCATGTATGATGCCAAAGTGATTTGTGTGTGTTGTGTGGTGATTGTCTGTATGGGGAGCAGGAAACTACTCTTAGCTTAGTGGATAAGAGCAATACTGATATTAGTTTTGTATGTAATAAATGTTTTGGTCATAAATATAAGATTGTATATATGCATATTTTTTGAGACTGAAAAGGGCAAAAAATAGATTCGTCGTGAACACCTTAAGTATTGTAACATATAGTATCAAATGTGTCCCTTATATTATAATCTATATGCAGTTTTTTTAATTTATTATATCACTGAATCTTGATAGTGGCGGAGCATATTTTTTCTGAACTTCTTTTGATAAGATGTTTGGGTGTTCACATAAGGCTATATGTTTACCTTCAATTACTTCGTGAAATTCCGGACACATCGTTTTATCATGTTAATTTCTCAAATCGTGTTGCTGCTAAGTCTGCAATTTGAAGCGCGGTCACTAATGGATATTTATCCATAGCCCTACTTAATGCAAACCCTCCAGAATATGACCTTCCGGTATCATCGAATCCTCCCATATGCCAACGGATTGACATTATTTCCTCTACAGTAAGCGGAATGTGCTGCTGTGCGATGATGATAGATTTCTCTCCGTGACCTAATGGTAGTTTGTCGTCGAATGAGTAATATACTTCCGGCAGCCACGTAGGTTTTCCGTAACTGTTCAATACGTCATTTCCGTTTTCATCTTTAACTTTTCGGTCTTTTTTATCGAGTTTATAGAAGTTTGTTTTACAAAGATCGTGTAATAGACTTGAGATTATTGCTGTGTCCGGTTCACATTTGATCTTGAATGCATTGTTTATCACGAGTAGATTATCATATACCTCAAGACTGTGTTCTAATAATCCGCCTTCATACATTCCGTGACCACTCGAACTCGCGGGGGCAGTATAGAAATCCGTTTGTGTTTTTAAGTAAGTTAATAGTCCGTCTATACCTTTGCGGTTCGTTGAGTTTAATAGTGTCGTAAACTTGTTTATCAATGCATTCACCTATTCTATATATATTATAGTTTCCATGTTATATGTTTGTTTAGTATGTAATTGATACAAAACACGATTCCGACACCGCACCAGTTCGCGTAGATATAATAAATACCAAAGTGTTCTGTTAAGATAAACATACATATCATTAGTATATATGTTCCTATTAATGATACACTATTATATAATATAAATCGGTGTCGTCTACTATATTTAACTCCATCGTTCGAAAATGTGAATTTATCATTTAATAAGAAATTTGTTATGATAGATATTTCTGATGCTATTACCCCGGATACAAGGTAAAATATACCCACATATTCAGTTAAGAGATATAAGCATCCTGTATTTACTATTAATCCCGAAACCCCAACAAGGGCGTATTTCAATAATTGTTTCCAGTCTACCATTAAGCCCTCAACAGTGCATAGAGTTTTTTCGGTTCAATTAGTATCCATACTAATGCGGATAATGCAATAAACTGGATCGTGAATAATATCAAGGCTAATTGCCATGCCGGTGTGCCTATCGCCCCAGTATATCCGGGGTTTGTCCATAACGACCAGAAAGATAAGGGGAATGCAATATACGCGATTATTTGCGTGAATACGAATAATGATATTTTACGTATATCTGTCCCACACAAGATACAGACTAACGGTATCCCCCATGTCCAGTAGTTCGGTGAATTGAATTGCATACATACTACTGTGGTAAATATTGCGCACATGATTAATTTTAATAGTAATACCGGGTCTTTGGTTTTTGCTTTGGAAATTATGTTTAATAAAACGAATATTATACCAACTAATATAATCCTGAATACTGTCGATACCATTTCTTGTGTGATTGCAATATTGAATACATCATGTATCCAACCGAAAACCATATACGAGACTGATGATGCGTATACTCCACGTTCCCCCCCATTTATTTTGAATTGATACGTATCGAGATTTGCGGGGTTGATTAAAAACAAAGGTACGAATAAGATTAAAGATGCTATCCCTAACACTTTAAGACCGTTTATAGTTTCGGTTTTTAATGACGTTTCCTTTGAATTATACAGAACTATGAAGGGTAACGCTATTACCGGGAATATTTTGGTAAAAAAGCCCATTGTTACCGCTATATATCCATTGATAGTTTCTTTCCGATCTATCGTATATGTTATTCCGATCATCATCAGCATAGTTGCAAATGCTGAATATTCTGTAATAGTTACGTAAGCTACTGATATTGCTGTCGCATATAATACTGCAGATATGAATGCTTGTCGCGGACTGCCACTTATTTTTATGGATATTTTATAGATACATATTGTAGTGATTGTGTCACATATTACCATTAACAATATAAATGATATTAAATAAATTACTTGGCTTTTTAATATTACTGATGGGATTAACGCAATAAACATCGGAATAAGTGCTAGTATCGGGTATTCAAATGAATAATTTATATAAGGAACCTGACCCTGAAATATAGTTATTACTTTTTCTAAATAATACGTGATTGCAAAGGAATCAATGAAAGAGTTCATTGCGTATATTGTGACTAACACTACGACGAGTTTTGTAAGTAGCGAGATTCCTATTAACTGGTAAATATGTTTCCGTGTCGCTGTTTTTACTGTGGTTTCTGCGTTTACTTTCGGTTTTAGTTTCGTAATATACCACCTTTAATAGTTTACTTATTTTTCTTATTTTCATCGGTTGTTGTGACTACTCCCGCGAATAAATTCGCGGGCATCTGACGTGTACTGTTGCTGATGATATGAATACATCCTTCCATGATTCTTCACCATTGTCCATTTCAATCACCAATCCACCATTTCTCTTTACCCGGGAATTGCTTTGCAATAATCTCATCGCCTTCTCCAATCACGGGTAATCCGATTCGACGCATATCACTGTCCATCATTATTTTAGCAAGTTGCTCAAATGTTTTTATACGCGGATTAAATTCTAACTTTTTACGCGCGTATGATGCGTCCGCTTGTAATACACGAACTTCATTCGGTCGATATAACTCTGGATCAATATGCAAGTGTTTTGTTATGTCTAATCCACAATATGAGAACGCTACGTCCAAGAATTCGTTTATAGTTGCTGTAATCCCGGTGCCTATTACATAATCGTCTGCTCGGTCTTGTTGCATCATTTCGTACATAGTTGCTACGTATTCAGGTGCAAATCCCCAATCTCGTTTTGCATTAATATTCCCTAATGACAGATATTTTTCTTTTCCTGCAATAATATCCGCAATTCCCATCGTGATTTTTCGTGTGACAAACATTTCTCCACGACGCGGACTCTCGTGATTAAATGCTATTGAATTGACCGCAAATATATTATATCCATTCCTATAATTTTTTACAGAATGATACGCGAAAAGTTTAGAGACTGCATATGGACTTTGGGGGTCGAATAGCGTATGTTCATTCTGCGGCGGTGCTGCTGAACCGAACATTTCACTTGATGATGCTTGTAAGAATTTTGTGTCAGGACTGTTTTGGTGTATACTTTCAAGTAATCGTGACGCTCCTAATGCGGTGATATTTGAAGTATATTCCGGTGACTCAAAACTGATTTTTACATGACTTTGTGCTGCCATGTTATATACTTCATCAAAGTTGTGTTTGTTTATTACAGATGATATTGTTTCGCTGTCAGCTAAGTCACCATAATGCAGGTGTAGTCTGTCTTTAATATGGTTTATTCGAGATGTGTTTGTTGAACTTGCTCGACGAATAATTCCGTGAACTTCATATCCTTTCGATAATAAGTATTCTGCTAAATACGAACCATCCTGCCCAGTGATTCCTGTTATCAGTGCTGTTTTCATATTTTACACCCTATTTTTATAGTCATTGTTATTTCCCTCTAGAGTTATTTAATGCTTTATTATATTTAATACTAGTATCACCAATCACTTCAGTTGATCCTGCCATATTATTTCTCCGGTTTTTCTAATAGTGCGTCTATTGCATCTTCTCCTATTAATAGGTGATTTACTCTGTTGCACTGTGGACATACGGAGTCCCCCGATTTGTAGATTGTCAAGTACGACGTTCCACATTCTAAACATTTACACATTATTAGTTCCATTATTTACTCCGTTTTACATTTATAAAAGTATTCATCCGGATTTGTTATATGTTTTTTATGATATATGTTATGTTTTGGATTAGTCGGATCGTATTTTTCTTCAAACGGTATAACTCCTTTTCCATTACTACTTCGCTCGAAATGCCACTCTTTTATACAATTTTTTAATAATTCATTGTATTCTTTGGGGGTCATAAAACCCATACTACATCCATATTTGAATATAGGTCTTATTGTCATTTATTCCACTTTTGTTAATTGGTCTTTACAATCAGAACATATCTTGTGATATTTTCCGAATACTATCACTTCGTAATAATCCCAACTTCCGCGCGGATAGTCCATTCCACACCATTCGCAATAATCAATGATTGTGTCATCATTCGGGAATTTTAATGTAAATGTGTTTGGATCTTTTATTAGATCACTCATTTGATTTCATCCCAACTTTCGGGTTCATTACTGATTACTGTTGTTGATGATACCGATGCATATAATGTTTCGAATATAGTCACACCATCCGGTTTTGATATTTTTAAAATGATGTTTGGTAGTTCTTCGTCATCATTATATTCTAAAAAAACGTTTACATTTTTTGCGGTTCGTTTCATAATATTCATTTTGTTTTTTTAACTATAAATAATGTCGTGAACTTTTATTATATAATTGCTACTATAGTTCCGTTTGAACCTGATCTTCTTAATGATTTTGCTACTGTTCGTTGTGAGATGACTGTATAGTTATGTCCCGGCTGAATATACATGAATAAATTGTTTGTACCAACATCGTATACAATATTTGTATCTGTGATAACATACGGTGAATTTAAACGTTGTGCGGGGAATCGCTCGTTAACATATATAGTTATTGTGGTTTGTTCTATGTCAGCACTGTGTGGTTCTATTGCGACTGACATACTCCCACGGCTAAAGCCTGTGGGGTTCTGACGTTGCCGGGCAAAGCGGTATTGCGTCGTGGGGTATCAGTGCTCCCATCAACCGGATCTCTTTCTCCGATTGATCGATCATGCTTTGATGACGACCTGCAATGTTAAATGCCGCATTAACGTCAGCATGATCAACGTGTCCACAAGTAGGACACTTAAA
>JANYJT010000209.1 GCA_025358395.1 Bacteroidia bacterium | reverse complement strand
CAAAAACTCAGCACTGTCGATCATGATTATCTCCAAAACGGATACTGGGCCATGAACCATGATGAGGAGCTTCCTGCCAAAGGGCTGACTGTTATCTTCCTCGACCGTTTCGAAGATGTGACCAGGGCTGTGACCGATGCCATGAATGCTGCCAAGGATCCTAAGGCAAAGGATGAAGCCTTCAGAACAGTGTCCGACCAATTAACGGCCAAGGCGGTAGGCGACAGCAAATACCTCAGAGCCCGTGTGGTTTCCTTTTTTGGCGACAACCAGTTTTATATGGTAGTCTCCAAAACATACAGCGATATCCGCTTTGTTGGAGCTCCCCCCTCCTCCATTGGCAAATTTGGCGGCGAGACAGACAACTGGATGTGGCCACGCCATACAGGTGATTTCAGCATGTTCAGGATTTATGCCGACAAAGACAATAATCCGGCGGAATATTCAAAAGAAAACATTCCTTATCAACCAAAGAAATTCCTTACCATCTCATTGAAGGGAATGAACCAGAACGATCCGGCTATGATCATCGGCTATCCTGGCAGGACCAATCGTTTCATGACATCATATGAAGTGAAGGAAACCAGCGAAGTAACCAACGCCGTGACCATCCTGGTAAGGAATGTACGTCAGGGTATTATCTGGGCTGATATGGAGGCGAATCCAAAAGTCAGATTGCAATATTCCAGCAAATACGCGGGTTCGGCCAATTCCTGGAAAAAATCGCTTGGGATGAACGAGACTTTTGCCAAACTAAATGTGTACGAAAGAAGGGCCGCAGAGGAGAAGACTTTCAGCGACTGGGTAGCTGCTGATCCGGCCAGAGTTGAAAAGTATGGAAAGGCATTGTCGGAAGTGAAATCGGCCATCGAAGGAAGAGCCAAACTCCTGTATATTTCAAGATTTTACATGGAAGCTCTAAATTCAATTGAACTAACTTCTACTGCCACACGTTTTGGACCACAAACCGAAAGAGCGGGAAGGGATGGCAGAGCCGGAGGTGGAGGCAGACCAGGTTTCCAGAGCAATCCGTCTGATTTTTACAAAGATTACAATGTTGCTACCGATATAAAGGTGGCCAAAGCCCTGATCAAGCTATTCAGGGAAAAAGTACCTGCAAGTGATCTTCCGGCATTTTACAAAACCATTGATACTGATTACCAGGGCAATGTAGATGCATATGTGGATGCCATGTTCGCTCAATCGGTATTCGTTTCAGAAGAAAAACTAAAAGCAGCTCAGGCTGGAGATAAGAAAGCAATGGAGACAGATCTGGCATTCTTGGCAGGTAAGGATATCTCGGCCGCTTTCATGAAATACAGCATGGAGCTTGAAAAGTATCGAACTCAATATGCGCAAGGTCAAAAACAGTACATTGCCGGAATGTTGGAGATGAAAGCCGGGCAGGCCATCTACCCGGATGCCAACTCCACCATGCGTCTGACCTATGGAAAAGTCCTGAACTATTCTCCTAAAGACGGAGTTATTTACGATTTTGTCACCACTCTGGATGGCGTTATGCAAAAAGAAGATCCGAAAAATTATGAATTTACGGTTCCTGCCAAACTCAAGGAACTCTACAACGCCAAAGATTTCGGGCAATATGCACTGAAAGATGGCCGCATGCCGGTTGCTTTCCTAACCAACAACGACATTACAGGAGGCAATTCAGGAAGTCCGGTGATGAACAAAAAAGGCGAACTGATTGGTACAGCCTTCGATGGTAACTGGGAGTCCATGAGCAGCGACATCATCTTTGAACCATCTTTGCAACGCTGCATCAACGTTGACATTCGCTATACGCTGTTTATCATGGATAAATTTGGCGGAGCGGGCTATTTGCTCAATGAGATGAAGATCGTAAAATAATATTGCCATCACTCATTTCGAAAGTAGCAAAACCAAGGTAATCGAAAATTTATTTATTTAGCAGGATAATTTTTCAGGAGGCATAAGAGAGCCGAAAGGGTTTGGAAACCTTTCGGCTCTTTATACTATTTTTTGTATTGTTCAAAGAATTCTCGCACTTTGGCATCGACAGAATTACCACCATGAACAAGCACCCTGTATCGCAGTGCCAGCTTCTCACCCTTCTTCAAAAGAGTCTCCTTGTCATCCGCCGGCCAGAACATAGGCGTCGGAGAAAAGAAGCCATAGTCCCTGGTGAACCAGGGGGAGGGATACCATGGATTGGATGGGTGTTGAAGGATGGCTAAACCTTCGACAAAATCGCCTCTCTTTCCGGAAAAGTCCATCCAGGCTGAACCCTTTCCAAAGGTTGCCCTTTCGCCGCTGTCTCCCTCTGCATTAATCATTGTCCCTCCATTTTTAACAGAGAGGTCAGCAGCCATACGGGCGCTGAAAAGGGAGTGATTGGTCTTTTTGATGGTCACATCCATCAGCATCTCCATCATTATTTCCACATCAATTTGCCTGACTGTGGCAGATGGTGAAGTGATAATAAATTTCCGGCTGTCTTTTACGGGAGAAACGGCACCGGGTCTGCTCCAGATGCATTCATCAGAGATGATCACTGTGTCTCCGCCTTCTTTCAGAATTTCGGCATTCACCGAGATAATGCGACCGCGTTCCAGTCCTTCCTGCCAGTAGTTTCCGCCATTAACCAAATCACAACCAAAAAAAAGTGAACTATGGTGCGGGTATTCACCATTTCGCATGGAGGTAACGGATCCTCCTGACAGCGGACCGTTTACAGGGTAGAAAAATGGATATTTCTCATCAAATGAACAGATATAACTCGTAAAATATTTGCCGTCAATCGTTACATTGATCTTGGATCCAACTTTCACAGCATTGATTTTTGCTGCAGAAAGGGTGAAAACACTGCTTGCAAAAAGCAGAAAGATGAGGAAGATTTTTTTGGCTTTCATAAGTAAAGTAACAAAAGTGACTAAAGTGAACTAGAATGACTAAAGTGAACTAAAGTACGTAAGTTCTGAATAAAATCAAAAAAATCCAAAATCCGGATATTCATCTCTTTTATCTCAAGTCTCATGTCTCATGTCTCATGTCTTATGTCTTATGTCTTATATCTCATGTCTCAGAGTTGATTATCGTACTTCAACGAATTATCTTTCGCTTTTTTGCCATTGGTGCCAAAGTTGTAAGTAAGCCCACAGTAGATGATGCGGTCACTTCGTTTTCGATTTTCATACCGCTGAATATCGGCGGTATCAAGGACTGATTTATTTCTCAAGGAATTGAAGGCATCCGAAATAGTCAAAATAAAAGCAGCTTTCTTTTTAAACAGATCCTGTTTCAGTCCGGTATTAAGCACAAAGGAAGGCAGTCGTTTACCTTGAGGAGTAAGTTGTTCACCTGTATAAATTGAGGTAATCTGCCAGACAGTACTTTTGGTTAGATTTATGCCCAGACTCCCATTAAACGAAAGGGAAATTGCAGCTTTGTTCGTGCTAAACCCCAAAGCAGAGGCATCAATGACGTTGTAGAAAGTATTTGAACTAAGATTGAGTGTGGCCAACTTTCCAAAACTGGTACTTAAGATGAATTCGAGTCCGGCAGAGGTGCTTTTGCCCAGATTTTGAAGTGTGGAGATTAATGTATCCCCGCTGGTTTTGGTTATGGAGGTAATGCCGTTGTAATTGAACCGACAATAGGCTGTTGACAGAAAGGTGGTTGATTTTCGTTTGAGTTGATAGCCAAATTCAAAAGAATGAATATCCTCCGGTTTCAAGTAAGGGTTTCCGGCGCGGATATTGTGCATATCCTGATATTCAGGAAAAGGATTGAGTTGCTCGTCCTCCGGTCTGCGAATCCGGTGACTGTAATTGAGCTGTAATTCATGCTCCTCCGATATTTTATAGGAAGTATGCAGTGTTGGATAAAGTCGGTTGTATTGGTTCTTGACGACCGTATTTTTAGTGACAAGATTGGCGCTGGTAGAAGTCAGTTCACCACGAAGTCCTGCCAGGAACCCAAACTTACCCATCTCTTTTTCGAAAGTTACATACAATACCTGTGTATGTTCGGAACGAATGAACTGGTTAGACCGCGAAATATCTCTGACAAAAATGGTTTTATTTTTGGCCGTAGTGTCCCGTTGGAGATCCATATTGTTGTTGAGATTATCCAGCTCAAAACCCGCTTCCAGTTTGGAACTCTCAGAAAGTGGATTGGCGTATTCAGCCAGAAATTGGGATTCGGTATTTGAATGGTGATAAAGCATATTGTCTAAATAAACATAGGCTCCGGGAATCCGGTAAATATTTGTGTAATAATTATCTTCGTTCTCCCCGGTAAAAGATCGGGTATAATTTACATTCAAATCATGGCCTTCCTTGCCGAAATTATGCTGATAAATAGAAGATAATTCAAGATCAGATTCCATTTCCGGCAGGTACCTGTCACGGTTGTAATCCTCCTTTTTAAATGAAAGACTGTCAATGGTGTAGACAGAAACATCATTTTGCCTTTGAAAGCGATAATTGTAGTTGGCAGAGATTCCAAATTTGTTTTTATCATTCAATTTTAGGTCTGCTCCCAGTCCTGCAATGTTACTGATAGGCCTTGCATCACTTTGTGAATGGTTCATGATGAAAGAGACCTCCCTGCCGTTTTGAAAAGTTTGGGTAGAAACATCGTTGATTCGTTGGCGGGCATCCTGCCTGAGGCCGGCACTCCCATAAAAATTCCATTTTCCGGGATTGTAATTAACCGTAACATTGCTGTTGTAACGGTTCTCATTACCAATGTTGAGACTCGCATTTCCATTAAGCCCCATGCTTTTATTTTTCTTCAATACGATATTAATGATTCCTGAAGTGCCATCCGGCTTGTACTTGGCCGAAGGATTGGTGATCACATCAATTTTCTCGATAGAGTTGGCAGGAATTTGCTGCAATATGGCAGCCCTGTTCAGGTTCATCATGGCGGAAGGTTTACCATTGATAAGAATAGTTACATTTTCAGATCCGCGCAGACTGACATTTCCATCAATATCAACCTGTACCGAGGGAACATTTTGCAGCAAATCACTCAGAGAACCGGTTTTGCTCATTAAATCTTCCCCTACATTAAAAGTCTTGCGGTCGATGGAATTAACGAAGGTTGATTTACGGCCTGTCACCTCCACTTCATTTAGGGTTTTTGCCGTTTCGGCAATATACAATTTTCCCAGATTTATCTTATTTTTTGAACCTGTAATGATTATAGATGAGGTTGTTACACTTTCAAACCCTATAAAACTATAGTTTAACCGGTATTCACCAGGAGGAACTTTTTCGAACACGAATTTTCCACTTTTATCGGCAACAGTACCCTGCACAAACGCAGAATCATTGGTCGTTTTAAGAATAATTTGTGCAAACTCAAGGGGTTTATCCGACGATTTTTCAACGATTAAACCTGAAATATTTCCTTGTAATTGTTTTTGGGCGAGAAGGTTTAATTGGCAGGTGAAAAGCAGACTGCAAAGAAAAATTGCATTTAAGTGTTGACGCATTTAATTATCATTTTATAGTAAAGGCACAAATTAAACAGTCAATTTGGTAGAAAAATTGTTTTTTTATTATGTCCGCAAGAATTGGTTCATCAAATTCCAAATAAATTCCGGTATTATCAATTTTAAAAGTCTCAATAGTCCTGTTTTCAATCAGTGGTTTGACTACCAAATTGATTCGAAGTTTAATCGCAATCAAAAAATAACCAGGAATATTAAATCCCTGGTTATCAGTAGTATTAAAATATACCTTCTCTTACATCTCATCCTCACATTTTCTCATCCTCACATTTTCACATTTTAATATTTGTCGTCCCATAAGGAAAACGCTGCGATCTGGACAGCAGCTTATTCGCCTCATCATCCTTGACGAATTTTTCCGTTTCAGGATCCCACTCAACTTTTCTGCCCAACTTCATGGAAATATGGGTTAGCAGACAAACGGTGCATGCACGGTGTCCTTTCTCGACGGGTGATATTGGTTCTTTGCCTGATTGGATGCAGTCGATCCAGTTTTGGTGCTGGTTTTCAATTTTATACAGATGAATCTCATTCTCTTTGATCACAGAGGTAAGAATTTTTGGATCACTTGCATTCAGTGCACTGGAGCTTCTTCTTTGGGTAACCGGATCGCTGGCGGAGGCCACATAATTGCCCCTGGAAACGAAGATCCACCCTTCAGTTCCTTCATACCGGATCCCATTTGGATAGGCTCCGCTGGTTATCTGGGTGATACCATTTTTATATTCAGCCACTGACACAAATTCTCCATGAACATCCCACAAACCTGATTTGGGAAATTGAGCCATGGCGTTGATGGATATTGGTCCGGTATATTCTGTATCCATTCCCCAGGCAGCCGAATCGAAATGGTGTTGGCCCCATCCGGTGATCATGCCAGCCCCAAATTGCTCACAACGTAACCAGCCCGGACGGTCGCTCATGCTATTCTGCGGATGTACCCTGATCTCGGTATAATAAACCTGAGGCGTAGAACCAAGCCACATATCATAATTCAGATTCTTGGGGATCGGCATCTCAGGAGCTTCAGGACCGGATGGATCGCCCGGTAATCCGATTTTGACTGTATGCAATCTTCCAATTCTGCCATTTCTAACCAGCTCGGCGGCAATTCTGAACTGCGGCATGGCTCTTTGCTGGGTTCCCTGCTGAAAGATATTTCCCTTTTTCTTGACAATATCCGCAAGCATCCGACCTTCAGATATGGTCAGCGCGGTTGGTTTTTGCAGGTAGACATGTTTCCCGGCCAGAGTTGCCTCAATGGCAGGCTGGGCATGCCAGTGGTCAGGTGTAGAAATCATAACGGCATCGATCTCCTTGTTAAGCAGCATCTCCCGGTAATCGCCATAAGTTTTGACATCCATGGCAGAAGAGCTCCCACTCTTTTTAGCATAAAAATTTTCAATAAATTGCTTTCCTAAGGCAACCCTATTCGAATCCAAATCAGCTACCGCGATTACTCTGGCGGCATCAATCGGCAATGTCTCTGCCAGATCATGCCCCATGGCAATCCGGCCAAATCCAATTTGTGCCACATTGATCTTGTTACTCGGGGCATTGACTCCGAAGACAGAAGAAGGCACAATGGTTGGGACAATCAATCCTCCGGCGATAGCGGCAGAGGAGTTTTTGAGAAAATTTCTTCTTTCCATTTGTTTGGTTTGTTGGTTGATAATTTATTTCAAATCAGTTTTATCAATTATTGTTTTTCTTGAAGATCAGATTCAATTTTGGTATCGAGAAGTGCATCAATGTATTCCTTGAGTCTGTCAGGATTAAATATATCAGTAACCCTTCTGATTCTGTTGTTGTGAAGTTTGATGTCCAAAAATTCATTGCCGGCTCTTTTTTTTATTATCATTGATTTAACCTCGTTCAAGGAAATTTCACTTATTACAGACCGCAGAAAAAAGACTACAAAAATCTGAATATTGGCTAGCACAACAAATAAACCAAAGCCCAAACTGGTCTCCCTTTTTAAAATATCCAATCAAATAAGACGTTCCCAAAAGCATCCCCGAACCAGCAAGTAATAGCATCTGAAGCCTTTGTTGTTTTGCAATATCCGTGATGATAATCTTGTCTTCGTCAATCACAATTTTCCCCTTCTTCAATTCAAATGTATTTTGCCCGAAGAGAGGTTTTGATAGTGATTCTTCACAAATGAATTCGCGGAGTCCTTCCTTATCAACACCAAGCCACCATTCATACTGATCGCCTGTTGTAAAATAGGCGATAGCAGAGGTTAATGCTAAAATTATCGCAGATGCCGAGAGAAATAACCTTATACTCCGATGAATCCTGGCGTTGTCGGTTATGACAATTTTGTACTTTTCGAATACAATCTTACCCTTTTTGAGTTCGAATGTCCTGGTCATTTGAAATTATTTAGGAAGCGATATTGTAGAGATATATTCTTCGAGCCTTTCCGTATTGAAGATTCCAACAACTTGCCTGGTTCCCTTTTTGGCAGTCTTAATAACAAGAAATTCCCTGAACAGAATTCGCCTAATCTTCAAGGAAGTCACCTCCCTCAAATTAATTTCACTTTGAACATTTACCAAAAGTGCAGTGACAATTAGCACGATTGCTGCAATTCCAACAATAAGACTGTTCCATAAAATATGGTCATCGTTGGTCTTTATATACTTACTGAAATTATAAATACCTAAAGCGAGCAATAAGATGGCTGAAATGAGTCGCATGCGCTTGCGGTTTTTTGCATCATCGGTGATGAGGATTTTGTCATCCTCGAAAACGAGCTTTCCTTTTTTGAGTTCGAAAGTGTTGGTCATTTGATGTATGAATTGGCTGTGTGAATAATAGTGGCTATCTTATGGAATAATTGGCTATTTGATGAACTAAAGTTACTCAAAATCCTTTACCGCTTTCACGAATGCCTTCAAATTCTCTGTCGGGACATTTTGCGGAATTCCTCCACCACAAGACCAGATCATCCGGCTGTGATCGTTGGCTTCTCTCATCATAGTCTGTGTGGCTGTATAAACTTCTTCGGGCTTACCGGCGGAAAGCACATCACGTGGCGGCAAATTGCCGATCAGTGCAACATCCGGTCCGGCGAGTTCTCTGATCTGATTGATAGGATGATCAAAGGCAAAGTTAAAAAGGTTCACACCCATCTCTTTCAGAAAAGGGGTGCAAGTCAAACCAAATGCATCATTGTGGAAGAATCCAATCTTGGAATCAATGGCACCGAAGCATCTCTTGATGTAAGGAACAACAAATTCCCGGCACTCGTCTTCTCCGACAAAACCAACAATATCATCCAATAAAAGCACCCCTTCGATGGAAGGAAAACAGGCTTTCTGATGTCTGACCCAATCCTCAATAAATTTGGTGATTTTCTCCATTAATTGGTGCGCCTTATCCGGATCCATGGCCAACAAAAGCATAAATTCAGAGGTTCCCATTAAAAAAGTGGCAATATTCAGCGGACCGCGTGTGACTGCAAATTTAATCTCGTGACCATTTTGCCGGATAGCCGGTTCCATAAGCCTCAACCTGTTGATCATGAAAGGCAACAATCCATCGCTGGTGACATTGGGTTGGGGCAACCTTTCGATGTCTTCATCGGAATGAATTACCCGCTCAGCATGTGGCAGATTGGCTTCGTACCAGACGGACCGTGCACCAAAGGCGGAGGGCTCCGTGCACATGCCATACTCCGACCAGAATCCGGGCAGAAAGGTAACATCAGGGAATAGCTCTATTGCTTTTAAATTGGTTTTCAGCCATATATCATCTGATGAGTAATAATCTATCGTCGAAATTCCGGCCCATCCGGGCAACCACGGACTGTCAATGATAAATCCGATCTCCTTTTTATTGGTGCTTCTCCCTTCGACCAATGCAACCAATGAATCCCATTGTTGGTTTGTCATTCCTAAATTCTTTTCAGTTAAATATTGTAACGAAATTAATAGATTTTTCACACCTGACAGGTTTTGGAAACCTGTCAGGTGTGAAAAAATGAATAATTTATGGTAACTTACATACAATTGATACAATATATCATGCAAAATTTCGAGGAGCTGTCATTTGGTAATTATTATCACATATACAATCGTGGTATCAATAGTTGCAATTTGTTTAGGGAGATCGAAAACTATGAATACTTTATGAACCTTTATGATCATTACATTTCACCGATTGCAGAGACTTTTGCCTGGGTTCTGATGCCCAATCATTTTCACTTCCTAGTCCGAATAAAAGAAATAGACGAAATTCTAATCTCATCTTCACACCTGACAGGTTTAGAAAACCTGTCAGGTGTGAAGTCACCCCACCAATATTTTTCCAACTTATTTAATGCCTACACAAAGGCAATCAACAAAAGATTCCATCGTCATGGAGCACTGTTTGAAAGACCGTTTCAACGAAAAAAAATCGATGAGATTTTCTATTTAAAGCAAGTCATTCTATATATTCACAACAATCCTATTCATCATGGTTTTCGGGAACATTCGATGGATTATCCGTGGAGTAGCTATCTGACCTGCATATCAGTGAAACCAACCAAACTTAACAGGGAATCAGTTGTTGGCTGGTTCGATAATGCTGCAAATTTTAAACTTTTGCACAATCAAAAAATTGAAATGGAAAGAATTGAAAATTGGCTGCTTCACACCTGACAGGTTTTCTAAACCTGTCAGGTGTGAAGCGAAAAATTTTCTAAATTTACGCATCACCACTTTTTTTATCCAACGAAGAAAATAACTTCCAAACTTGTTTAAAATGATCAGATCCATCGTTGTATTTACGCTCCTCCTATCATTGGTTTTCGGTTCATCTGATAACTATGCGTCCACAGGTCAGTCAAATGAAAAAAAAATCAAAATATTGATTATCAGTGGGTCCGGAAACCACTTATGGAAGAAAACTACTCCATTGTTGGTTCGTTTTTTTGATGAAACCAGCCTTTTTGCAACAAGTGTCACCGAAAAACCAGATACGCTGTCCTACAAAAGCTTGAAGAAATTCGACCTGATTATCAGCAACGCAAGCACCTTACCAGATGGCAAAACCCGCATGAGCAGCGTGTGGGAAACCGACTTTGAGAAGTATGTCAACGAAGGTGGAGGAGCGCTCTTTCTCCACTCCGGTGCCTCGGCTTATGAAGGATGGGACGCGTACCGCCGGATCGGCATTGGCCGTTGGGGAAAAGAGACCTTCCACGATGCTCCCATTGTCGCACGGGTGGATGGTTTTGACCAAAAACATCCGATCACCAAAGGACTGAAAGGGTTTCAGATCATGGATGAGATTTGGGAAAAAACTGAGCTTTATAGCGGTGCTAAAGCCATCGGGTCACTCACTGCGATCAATTCGAAAGATGGACATCCCATTGATGAACCTGCGATTTTTGTCAACCAGACCGGAAAAGGCAGAAGTTTTTTCACAATTCTGGGGCACGATGAGCGCGCGCTGGTCAATTCCGGACTAAAAGCAATTCTTTTACGTGCCGCGCAGTGGTGTGCCGGAAGAGAAGTTACCATAGACCCTCCGGCAGAGATGGACCTGAAAAAAATCAACAGTAAACCAAAATACAGCTGGCAAGAAACCGACACGACCCTGGCATTGGTGAATGGAAAAGATATCGTGTGGCAATTCAATTACAACGACCGCTTCCAACGACCCTATTTTCATCCACTCACTGTGAACAATACCATGGTCACCAGCTTGTCTCCTCCGGATCATCCATGGCACCTTGGCTTATGGTTCTGCTGGAAATACATCAACCATGTGAACTACTGGGAATATATGAACGAAAGTCGTTCTGCTAAAACCGGTTACCGGTCAGAAGGAGCCACAGAAATTGTGAAAAAGGAGATCGTTCACCATCCCGATTTTTCGGCAGATATCAGGCTGTGGATCAACTATCATCCGCAGGAAGGATCCAACGTGATGTCGGAAGAAAGAAACTACCACATAACGGTTCCTTCCCAAAACGGAAATTATGAAATCAACCAGGATTATCAATTTAAAGTCCTGGCAGACAGTGTGGTCTTAGACCGCACACCACCAGCCATTCGTGGTGGAAGAATTCAGGGAGGATATGCCGGTATTTCCTGCAGGTTTAACCTGGACTTCACTTCGCCGGAAATTCGGAATTCTGCCGACAGTACGCAATGCCAGAAATGCGACTGGCAGTACTACGGTTTTAAGAGTTTAACCGGAACCAGGGTCGGAATAAAGATTGAGCTCGATCCCAATTACAATTTCAAAACCAGCAGGTGGTATGTGATCAACGATCCGCTGATTCCCTTCTTCTTTTACAGTCCGGGGGTCATATTCGATGACAAAGTCACCTTCAAAAAAGGTCAGAACTTCAGGCTGAAATATAAGATCAGAATAATTTCCGGGGAACTAGAGATGCAAAAGCCAATAGTTAATAATGTGAACGAAAGTTCACATTATTAACTATTGGCTTTTGCATCGTCGAACTCACCTTCCCACCTGGCTATCACGGTAGTGGCAAGGCAGTTTCCAATGACGTTGACGCCGGTCCTGGCCATGTCGAGCAATACATCAATGCCAAGGATAATCATCACCGGCTCGACCGGCAGTCCAAAGGTGGTAACAGTTCCCAACAAGATCACGAAAGATGCTCTTGACACCCCGGCAACACCTTTGCTGGTCAGCATCAAGGTTAAGGCTATGGCTAGCTGTTTTTCAATGGAAAGCTCTATTCCTGCAGCCTGAGCCACGAATACTGCTGCCAATGAGAGATATAAGGTCGAACCATCCAGGTTAAAGCTGTATCCTGTCGGTATGACAAAGGAGACTATTTTTCTGGGTACTCCGAAAACCTCCATAGATTCCATGGCAGATGGGAGTGCTGATTCGGAATTCGCTGTAGCAAAGGCTATGGAGGCTGGTTTTGAAACTGCCGACATAAACTTCAGAACCGGTATCCTAAAAAGAAGCGCGATCGGAAGTAATACCAATACCAGGAATGCAATTAGTGCCACATATAAGGTTGCCAGAAGTTTTAGCAACGTAAAAAGCACATCTGTACCCATGTGGCCAATGGTGTAGGCGATGGAAGCAAAGACTGCCACCGGTGCAAAATACATGACAATATTGGTAAACTTAAACATCACTTCCGTTAAACTGGCGGTAAATTTTAACATGGGCGATTTGTATTTGTCGCCCAGCATGGACAGTGCAATCCCAAAAATGATGCTGAAAATGACAATCTGAAGGATATTCCCTTCGGCAATGGCTTTTGCTATATTTTCGGGGAAAATATGAAGGATGAACTCCTGGGTGGTCTGCATTTTTCCGGCTACGGCAGGGACATTTCCGGTCATGGAGGAAAGATTGATCCCAACGCCGGCTTTGGAGATATTGATCGCAATTAAGCCGATGAAAAGAGCCAGGGTAGAAGCAATTTCAAAGTAGAGCAGTGATTTCCATCCCATTCGTCCCACTTGTTTCAAATCGGTATGACCGGCTATCCCATTTACCAGCGTGGCGAATAACAAAGGTGCAATGATGGTTTTGATCATCCGAAGAAAGATCTCGCTCAGAAACCCAAGCGAGCCGGCTATTTTCGGAAAATCATAGCCGAATTCGGCTCCGGCTGCCAGACCAAACAAAATCCAGATGGTCAGGGATTTTTTACGCCAGGCAACAAGTCCGAAGGCAAGAATTGTGATCGCCCTGCTGGCTGTCAGCAATCCGCTGCCCAAATCGGCGAGGTTAAATATTTTCAAGAAAGAAAGGAGGGCTGTGACCGTCAAAGTGACGATCAAAAGCCATGAAACCCAGTGAATGGGGCTTTTTAGCTTGCTACTATTTTCCAATTTATACGTCTTTCAGTTAGATCAATTGATTCCAAAGATAATGATT
>JANYJT010000205.1 GCA_025358395.1 Bacteroidia bacterium | reverse complement strand
CCAAAATACCGCGAACTTTTATTTACCCGGTAATATTAAAAATGACAATAAAAAAACCGCCCTGGAGATTTCTGCCGGGCGGTTTTTTATTGTTTTAACAGTTCATCTGAGTTATTCATGTTTATAGATGTCTGTATGGATTTGCCACTTCTCTTGTCTTTCTCCTTTTCAACTCAAAGAAAGTAGAAAATCGATCTTTTTTGTTGATAACATCTCTAGAAATCAAAAGCAGTTCCATTTTTTTCAACTCTTGCCATTTTTGTTTTGAAATCTTAAAATCAGCAGATTGCGAAATTGCCTGAACAATTTGCTTATATCTGCCTTTTCCGGTCTGACTGAAAGAGACGAGAGCGAACCATTCTGAAGCAGAGTTGTTTTGTGTATTCCAGGACAATAGTCTATTTCCATCCTGTACTTTGGTTAAGGTAATATCCCCGGATAAGGAGCTCCATTCAGATCTGATGGAGATTGGATTGTAGTCGATCGAATTAAGAAACTCTTTTTTTATGGATTCGACATCGATTGGATCAGTTACAGGTTCGCTGACAGTTTTGGTTAACTTTTCCGAGGAGGCCAGCTCTTTATGCCGGTCATCATGTATAGGGGCACCATTATTGAGTTGTTTCTCGCGCAATGTTTTGGCTTGATCGGCTGACAATTTTCCCAGGTTGGAAGCACTGTAAAAGGCAAAACCCCTTACTTTTTCATTGGATCTTAAATAGTTAATCTGGTTAGTTAATTCATCAGGCTCTCTCCATCCATTTTTTCCTACTGCTGCTTTGTAAAGAGCTTGACCAATGTAGAGCTGCTTTCCATAACTATTCTCGCTCCACCATTGTACCAGCGATGTGAAGTCACCAAAATGATTTCCTTTTTCCCAGTACAATTGCGGAATAACGTAGTCGATCCATCCCATCACCAGCCATTTGCGCACATCGGCATATAAATCATCGTATGAGCTTAGTCCACGAAGACCCGTCGAACCATCGGCATCAACCGATTTGTTTCTCCAGATTCCAAACGGGCTTATGCCAAATTTTATCCCGGGATTGATTATCTGGAGCGTATCGTGAAGAGAGGAGACAAAGTGGTTGATATTTTCCCTTCGCCATTCTTTTATTCTTTTGGGATAAAATGTATGTCCATATTTCGCAAAACTTGATTCATCTCTAAATTTTTTTCCCTCGATGGGGTAAGGATAAAAATAATCATCGAGAAGTATGGCATCTACATCATACTTTTTAGCAACTTCAGCAATGACTTTCACCAAGTGGGATATGACCTGCGGATACCCTGGATCCAGGAAAAGTTTTTTGTCAAATTCTTTTACATATTGCGGATTTTTTGAGGCAAAACTATTGGGGTCAAGAGGATAAAATCCAATATTTCGCACCCTGAAAGGATTAAACCATGCATGCAGTTCCATTCCTCGTTGGTGGCACATTTCAATGGCCCATGCAAGTGGATCATAGAATGGAATAGGTGCTCTCCCTTGTTTCCCGGTTAGAAATTGGGACCATGGTTCAGTTTTTGACTGATAAAATGCATCGGAAGCAGCTCTGACCTGAAGAATGACAACATTCAGATTAAACTTTTGAAATGTATCTAGTAACTTCAAAAACTCGTTTTTTTGTTCTTCAACAGATAAATTTGGTTTTGAAGGCCAGTCGATGTTATTGATTGTAGCGATCCACACGGCTCTGAATTCACTTGATTTCACTGCTTTCGGTTGGTCTTGAGTAATTAAACCTTGATGGTGAAGTTTGATAATTGAGCTTTTGACTGTAATGTTGTTCAAAAAGATCAATACCAAAACGAGTGAAATTATTCGAAGGATTGGATTCATTTGCCGCATTTAAAATAGGTACAGTACTTAAACAGAATGACCAGTCAACTGATTGAATGGTCATTCAATTTTTTTTATTTATTGAAAATCAAGGATAGTACTTTACGAAAGCTTCCATTGCCTCATATTCAGCCATTCCAAGTTCATCATAGAGCTTGGCTGTTGCACGATTTCTTTCCTCGGCTCTTTGCCAGAATTCGCGCTCATCTTCTCCCATAAACATGGCTCCCTCTTTTTGTGATTGATGACGAAGAATTGCCTCCCTTTTTCTGGATAATTCGATTGGGCTGATTGGAACGGCCATTTCTATTTGGTCGGCATCCCATTCGGCCCATGCTCCCCTGTATAGCCATACCCAGCAATCATTCATCCATGCCTGATTTTTAAGATGTTCGAGTGCAATAAATATCGCGTCAAGGCAAACCCGATGGGTACCATGTGGATCAGATAAATCCCCCGCGGCAAAAATCTGATGTGGTTGGATAGTCTCAACCAGGTTCATAAGTAGCTGAACATCTTTCTCTCCAATGGGAGCCTTTGATTTGAGGCCGGTTTCATAAAATGGGAGATCCAGGAAATGAATGTTTTCATTTTTTAGTCCAAAATATCTTAAGGCAGACCTGGCTTCCATTCTTCTGATCAAACCTTTCACTTTTCTTAGATCTGCGATATCAACGTCATTGTCCTTCTTATTTTGTATGAAATTAAGAATTTTGTCATGCTGAAGTTTAGCGACAGGATTTTCCTGATCGTAAAATTCAATATACTCCTGATGAAAATCAAGAAAACGGGTCACATATTCATCGGATACCGCGAAATTACCTGAAACCTGGTAGGCTACATGAACATCATGACCTTGTTCGATTAACCGAAGAAGTGTTCCCCCCATCGAAATGACATCGTCATCTGGATGAGGGCTGAAAATGATAATTTTTTTCACTTCCGGACAAGCCCTTTCGGGCCGGAAGGTATCATCAACATTTGGTTTACCCCCGGGCCAGCCGGTAATCGTATGTTGTAAATCATTGAATACTTTGATATTGATTTTGTAAGCAGATCCTACAGTAGCCAGTAAATCGCTTAATCCATGATCATTATAATCTTTACCAGTAAGCTTCAAAAGTGGTTTGTTTGTTTTGGAACATAACCATAATACCGCTTTTCTAATCAAAATATCCTCTGACCAGTCCATACTATCCAATAGCCATGGTGTCTTCATCCTTATCAGATGTAGTGCAGCCCCGCTATCAAGAATCACTTTTGCATTAGAATGGAATTGAATGTAGGATGCCGGAATAAGATTATTGGGCTCATCTTCAACCATCTGTTTAATCACCTTAGCCTTTGTTTCACCAAATGCAGATAAGATTATTTTTTTTGCATTCAGTATGGTGGAGATACCAATGGTAATGGCACTCCTCGGAACATTCTCAAAACCGCGGAATTGAATTGCTTCCTCCTGACGTGTTACAGGATCTAGCGTAATAATCCTGGTTCTCGTATTTCTTCCTGAACCTGGTTCATTGAATCCAATGTGTCCGCTTCTGCCAATACCCAGTAGCAAAAGATCAATGCCTCCGGCTCTTTCAATTTTTTTCTCATATTCGCGACAGAAATCGTGCACAGCATCCAGTAATATTGTACCATCAGGAATATGGATATTCTCAGGCAAAATATTAACGTGGTTGAAAAAATGCATGCGCATGTAATGGTGGTAACTATGAATCGAATGAGAAGATAAGGGATAATATTCGTCCAGATTAAAGGTGATAACATTTTGAAAACTAAGACCATCTTCTTTATGCATCCGCACTAATTCGGCATAAATGCCCAACTGGGTAGAACCAGTCGGGAGTCCCAATACACAATTTTCACCATTTCCTTGTTTGCAGCGTATTAAGTTGGATACTTCTCTGGCAACTTCTTTTGATGCATCCGAACTTTCCTGGTAAATAAATGTTGGAACCTTCTCATATTTGGTAAGAACATCCCGGTGTGTAAGATTCGTTGGTAAATGATCCAATGAATGGTCAAAAATGGGATTTTGACTTTGCAATTTGTTGCTAAGATTTATCACGATAGGAATCTTTAATTGATGATCATAAATTTCTTCAATAACCAATGTTCACACAGTAGTTATATTGGTGTTCTTACGTCAAAATTAGAAAAAAAGTAACCATTATCAGAAAAATTTCCTGATAATATCTTCGATCATGGCATCTTCGATTGGATCATAATCACTCTTCAGATTTACAAGTAAGGCGTTGGCTGAAAGCTGCCAGATGAAAGCATCCATACCGCCACGATATTTCTTGATCAGATCAAAAGGAGAACTACCGGTTTCCCTTTTGATCAATTTAACAAAAAGTTTAATCTGCCTGATATTTAATGATTTAAGCGTATCTATATAAGTATTGTAAGTGTGCTTTTGGTACCATTTTAGATATGCTTTCCTTTGATTCTTAGTTTGATAGATTGAATCAAGTTCT
This sequence comes from Bacteroidia bacterium, assembly GCA_025358395.1. The sequence continues at coordinate 7,658 of JANYJT010000205.1, read as the reverse complement.
GCATTGACAAGTTTTACTTCGCTGGATACAATCTGTGAAAGTGGAAATGTTCGTTTAACATCTTCATACAATTGATAATACTTTCGTTCCTGCTGTTTGCTTTTATAAATATATTCTGCTCTGATTTCAATGGGGGGAAAGCTGAAATGCAACATTGAGTCCTGGTCTACTTCATTCTTTAATTCAGATTCCTTTTGAGCCTGTTCACGTTCTGACTGTAAAATTAGACGAGAAGTTTGCGCAGTCAGGTTCGTGTTTAAGCAAGTAATGGAGAAGACAAAAAGCAACAAAATACCCCTTACCTGAAACATACTATTTGGCTTAGGGAATGTCATATTTTTTCAAGTTCTCTATTTTGGACTAAGAATTGAGATATTTGATTTAGGATAGCCAAGGCTTCCCGGATTGAGCCGATATTCTCCAGAATGACAGCCAGTTTTCCTTTGTTCTCTTTGACTTTGCATTGCGGATTCTTCGAGATCCATTGCATCAGTCCTGAAAATTCCTTCGAAAAATAATATTTTGAGCTCTGATCTGATGGGAGATAGCAGAACAATTTCTTATCTTTCACGATCAATTTTTCCATGTTCAAGGCAATGGCTTGCCATCTAAGTCTTACAACATCCAACAATTCTTTGGCGGGCTTTGGAATCTGGCCAAAACGATCGGCCATGGTTTGCTCAAATAGTCTGAGCGTATCTTCTCCTTTTAAATCATCTAATTCCCTATAAAGTAAAACACGTTCTGAAATGCTGCTAACATAATTATCAGGAATCAGAAGTTCCAGGTCCGTGTCAATGGTACAATCCCGGATGAAGGATGTTTGCAGAAATGCATTCTGTTGGTCTTTGATCTCCTGCTCTTCAAAAACGCCTTGAAATTCATCATTTCTTAACTCTTCCATGGCTTCATTCAGGATACGTTGATAGGCTTCAAATCCAATATCAGCAATGAAACCGCTCTGCTCACCGCCCAAAAGATTCCCCGCTCCACGGATATCAAGATCCTGCATGGCCAGGCTAAATCCGCTACCAATATCAGAAAATTCCTCAATTGCCTGCAATCGGCGCCTCGCTTCAGGAGTCATAGATTCAAGTGGAGGAGTCAAAAGATAACAAAATGCTTTTTTGTTTGATCGTCCGACCCTTCCTCTCAATTGATGAAGTTCACTTAGACCAAAATTTTGGGCATTGTTGATAAAAATAGTATTGGTATTGGGTATATCCAGACCGGATTCTATGATGGTTGTAGCGATCAAAACGTCAAAGTCCCCATTGATAAAGTCGAACATAACCTTTTCCAATTTATCTCCCTCCATCTGTCCATGGCCAACAATGGTTCTTACACCTGGACAGAGCTTATGAATCAATCGTTCCAATTCATATATGTTGTTTACTCTATTGTTGATAAAAAAGACCTGACCTCCCCGGGAAACCTCATAAGTGATGGCTTCTCTGATTAATTCTTCATCGAAGGAGTGAACCTCGGTGGAAATAGGATATCTGTTTGGAGGAGGCGTACTGATGATTGACAAGTCGCGTGCTCCCATCAACGAAAACTGTAGTGTCCTAGGAATTGGGGTTGCTGTAAGTGTCAAGGTATCGACATTGATTTTCATTTGTTTTAATTTCTCCTTTACAGAAACTCCAAACCGTTGTTCTTCATCCACGATCAGCAATCCGAGATTTTTGAACTTTACCTCCTTTCCAATCATCTTATGAGTTCCGATCAGAATATCGACTTTACCGGATGCCAATTCCTGTAAAACCCTTTTTACGTCAGAAGTATGTCTTAATCTGCTGATATATTCTACATTGCAGGGAAAATCACGCAACCGTTCCCTGAAAGTCTTGAAATGTTGTAAGGCCAATATGGTAGTCGGGACAAGAATGGCGACTTGTTTGCTATCGGTAACCGCCTTGAATGCAGCACGCACAGCGATTTCAGTTTTGCCGAATCCAACATCACCGCATATAAGCCGATCCATGGGCATCAATTTTTCCATGTCTTCTTTCACGGAAATGGTTGCTTTGATTTGATCCGGAGTATCCTCGTAAATAAAGCTTGCCTCAAGCTCCTGCTGAAGGTAGGTATCTGGCATATAAGCATATCCCTTCTCCATTTTTCTTGCTGCATATAAAGCGATTAGTTCCCGGGCAATGTCTTTGACCTTGCTCTTGGTCTTATTCTTCATATTTTGCCAGGCAGCCGTCCCTAATTTATGAATGGCAGGCTCCCGGCCCTCTTTTCCTTTGTATTTAGAGATCCTGTGAAGAGAATGGATGCTTACGAGCAATGAATCATTGTCCCTATAAGACAACCTTACAGCTTCCTGAACTACTCCGTTCACCTCATTGCGAACTAATCCGGCAAATTTTCCGATCCCGTGATCTGTATGAACAACGAAATCACCCACTTGGAGTTTGCTCAGTTCTTTCAGTGTAATAGCTTGACGGGAAGGTTTTTTGGTTCGTAATTTATACCTGTGATATCTTTCAAAGATTTGGTGATCATTATAACAGCAAATCTTTAGATCATGGTCAATAAACCCTTCCTGTAAGGCAAAAGGAAGCGAATCAAGTTTTTGCGGATCACCTTTATCGTCAAATATTGCATGTAACCTGTCTATTTGTTTCGAACTTGAAGAAAGGATCAGATTATGATACCCTTTGTGTCTGTTTTCTTTAAGGTTAGCGCCCAAAAGGTCGAAATTTTTATTGAAAACCGGCTGAGGGGAAGTGTGAAATTCGGCAGTTGTTACTGCACCTTTTTTGTTCGATTTTAATTCAATGAGTGAGAACTTCCTGCGATAATTTTTAAGCTGTTCTACAGAAAGAAAACTACCAGCAGAAAGCTCATGATCATCAACTGAGATTGCTTGATTCGCAGAAAAGCTTAATTCACCAACGAGTTTATCCAATTGATCGAAATCTCTTGAGACTATAAAGGTTTCTTTGTAGAGAAATTCAAAAAAAGAGACTTTTTTCTCTTCTGTAAGCCCTTCCTGGATATTGGGAATGATGGAGATTTTTGTATAGGGGACTTTCGAAATCTGATCTTCAATATCAAACGACCGGATTGTTTCCACCACATCGCCAAAAAAATCGATCCGGTAAGGGTCTTCATTGGAATAAGAGAAAATATCTACAATGGATCCGCGAATGGAATATTGACCAGGCTCAAAAACAAATTCAACTCTTTCAAATCCGTATTCATAAAGTAATTCATTTATAAAGGAGATAGAAAGTTTATCCCCTGTTTTGACATGAAGGGTGTTCTTTTGAAGTCCTGCCTCTGAAACTACCAATTCCATGATTGCTTCAGGGTAAGTAATAATCAGATAATTCTTCTCTTTAACGGAAAGCTTGTTTAACACATCCGTCCGTAAAATGATATTATCGTTGTCGATATGATCGTGCCAAATATTTCTTTTATAAGATGATGGGAAAAACAATAGTTCATTTTCCCGGCCAAGGACCTGAAGGTCATCAAAGAAAAATGCCGCTTCTTCGCGATCGCTGAGGATAAAAAGTGCCTGGTAAGAGATCATCTCCCGCAATACAGAAAATGCGACCGTTGATGAAGACCCTGAAAGGCCGGAAACGGATAGTTTTTTCCCTCCAGAATGTTTTAAAGATTCTTTTAATCCAATGAGGGATGGATGGGAGCGATATAGATGAAGAAATTCTGCTAATTCCAAGTGTTGCCTATATATGAATTTGCGAAGTTACAAATTTTGCAGATTATGCCGAACCTGAAACTGAGTGTCCTCCTTTTTTGTTATTTTGTGGTGGGTTTAATAACCATCGTAAACTTGGAAAATTATTGAAGATGAAGGTATTCAAATTTGGTGGAGCTTCTGTGAAAGATGCTGCCAGTGTGATCAATACTGCAGCTATCATTAACAATGAACCAGATCTGCTAATCGTGGTAGTTTCTGCTATGGGAAAAACGACAGATGCGCTCGTGCAGGTGACAAGAAATTACTTTGATGGTAAAATTGAAGAGGCGGTCAATGGAATTAATTGTTTAAAAGAGGCTCATCTCAAAATTGCGCAGGAGCTTTTTACTTCCGGACATGAAAGGCTTGAACGTTCTTTACATGAAGAATTTGATGCCCTGCTGAAAAGGGTTAATATTCCTCCTTCATTGAATTATGATTTTGAATATGACCAAATAGTTTCGACCGGTGAAATGGTATCTACTGAAATATTGGCAAGTTACCTGAATCACATCGGAAGAATCACCAAATGGATTGATGCCGGTCACTATATTCGTACAAACGATACCTGGCGTGAAGGTCAGATTGACTGGGACCTTACCGGGAGGCTAGTACCTAAAGCCTTTCAGTTTGCAGAGAACAGCGTTTGTCTGACCCAGGGTTTTATTGGAGCTACGACATTCAATTTGACTACTACCCTTGGAAGGGAGGGATCTGACTATACAGCTGCCATTCTAGCCAATGTCCTGGATGCAGAAAGTGTTACGATTTGGAAGGATGTTCCGGGGATAATGAATGCTGATCCGCACAAGTATGTCAAGACTTTCAAACTGGAGAAACTATCTTACCGAGAGGCAGTTGAAATGACCTATTATGGAGCAAAGGTAATTCATCCTAAAACAATGAAGCCATTGGTTGAGAAGCAGATACCTCTCTATGTGAGATCATTTATACATCCTGAAGAGGTAGGTTCCCAAATTTGCAACATTGATCATGCAATGGAATACATCCCTGTTATCATTAACAAGGAGGATCAGGTACTGATAACGGTTTCACCAAAAGATTTTTCTTTTATTGCCGAGGAGAGCATTGCAAATATTTATCGGTTGTTTTCGAAATTCAGGATGAAAGTAAATTTAGTTCAGCAATCGGCGATGAATTTTTCACTGGCAATTGATCGGCCGGAAAGAGATTTTGAGCAATTGATTAAAGAGTTATCAAATCATTTTGTTGTGCACTACAACGATGGACTTGAACTGCTAACTATACGCTATTTTACAAAGGAAGCCATTGATGAGTGCACGGCAGGTAAGACCATCTATGTTGAACAGCGGACACGGAAAATAGTACGTTTTCTGCTCAAATAGTTACTGGTTCTCTCTGTTAAAACAAAGCCTTTCACCTTTAAACTGTTCGTGGAATGTTCCCTTTTTTCCCGGTTGTCTATTTTCGTAAACCATATTTCCGTTTACGAAAGTATTTGTAATATAATAATAGAAGGATTCACCTTCGAATGGCGACCAATTGCATTTAGCCTGGATGTTCTCCTTTGATACTGTCCATTTTCCAGCATCTACCAAAACTATGTCTGCCTTGTATCCTTTGCGGATGTAGCCACGCTTTTCAATTCCAAACAGGTCAGCTGGAGCATGGCACATTTTTTCGACTACTTTCTCAATTGAGATCTTGCCATTTCGGCTTAATTCGAGCATGGCAACCAAAGAGTGTTCTACCAAAGGACCACCAGATGGCATTTGAAGATAAGGGCGCCCCTTTTCTTCCTGTGTATGTGGTGCATGATCTGTTGCAATCACATCTATTCTATTCTCATTAACAGCCTTTATCAGACTGGCGCGGTCATTGCCGGATTTGATGGCGGGATTCCATTTGATCTTTGACCCTAATTTTTCATAATCTGCATCGGAAAACCATAGATGGTGCACGCATACTTCTGAAGTGATTTTTTTATTTTTTACCGGAGAGGATTCGAACAAAGCAATTTCAGCGGCTGTCGAAATATGAAGGATATGAAGTCGGGTGCCAAATTTTTTAGCCAGTTCCACTGCCTTTGAAGAAGAACTAAAACAGGCACTTGCATCTCTAATTTTAGGATGTTCGTTAATTGGAATATCTTCACCATACCTTTCAATTGCAGCTGCGAGGTTAGTCTGAACGATAGATTCATCCTCACAATGGACAGCAATTAACATTTTAGATCTCTGAAACAAAGAGGAAAGTGTTACAGGATTATCGACCAGCATATTTCCGGTAGAAGAACCCATAAAAACTTTAATTCCACATACTTTAGCAGGATCTGTTTTAAGCAATTCATCAAGATTATCATTGGTAGCTCCAATGTAAAAAGAGTAATTCGCCAAAGAGATTTCAGAGGCCCTTATATATTTTTCATTTAATAGATCCTGGGTTGTTGCTGGTGGCACAGTATTTGGCATTTCCATGAAAGAGGTTACCCCACCAGCAATGGCTGCTTTTGATTCAGAATAGATATCACCTTTGTGGGTGAGTCCAGGTTCACGAAAATGAACCTGATCATCAATTACACCAGGCAGCAAAAACTTGCCGGAAGCATCAATTACCTCTGCCTGAGCCAATATTGTCTCCGGAACTGAATCCCTGAATATTTTCTCAATGATTCCATTCCTGATTAGCAGACTTGTATCACGCAGGATTTTGCCCTCATTTACAACCTTTGCATTTTTGATAATAATATCTTTCATTCTTTAATAATGGTTCAGCTAAGCTATTGTTTTTTGCTCTTATAAATTAGTTCTTTTTACCAGGATCTGAAAAATAGCTGGCAATTTTCATTTTGATGACCCCTTTGAATGCCTCTCCAAAAATACTTCCGCTCATTTTTGATGCACCTTCTTTACGGTCAGTAAAGATAATAGGCACCTCTGTAATTTTGAATCCAAGTTTCCATGTTTTAAATTTCATTTCGATTTGGAAGCCATAACCTTTCATCTTAATTCTGTTGAGGTCGATACGATCCAGAACCTTCTTTCTGTAACATTTGAAGCCGGCGGTGGTATCCATAATTTTCATCCCGGTAACCATTCTTACATATTTTGAAGCGGAGTATGACATCAGTACTCTTTTCAAAGGCCAATTGATAACATTAATTCCGGAAATATATCTTGACCCGATGGCAAGGTCAGCCCCCTCGTCAGCACATGCTTTGTAAAGTTGAATCAGGTCATCAGGATTGTGAGAAAAGTCGGCATCCATTTCGAAGATGTATTGGTAACCACTTTCCAGTGCACGTTTAAATCCTGTCAGATAAGCAGTTCCCAATCCCAATTTTCCCTTGCGTTCAGTCATAAAGAGTTGGGTTGGAAATTCCTTTATCAACTTTTTGACGATTTCAGCAGTTCCATCCGGTGAATTGTCATCGATAATCAATACATGAAAAGTTTTTGGGAGTTTGAATATTGTACGGATCATCCGCTCAATGTTCTCTTTTTCGTTGTAGGTAGGAATTATAATTATGCTATCAGACACGTCGTGGCTTGTTTCAATGAAGTGGTAAAAATAATACAATTGTGTTATTTCTGATTCAAAATCGCCTGTCAGATTTAATTTTTATATATTTTTTAGGTGATTAATATTTCAGATAGTCAAAAGGATAGCTAATACAAATCAAAAATTCTTAAACTATTTTTTCGTGTGGGTTGTTTAGGATAAAAAAACGCTTTACATTTGCACTCCCTTTCGGGCTCATAGCAGTGATGCTTTATGATCGTAAGAAAGGGGATAATTAAGAGATATAGAACAGGAGTTCATTGAAAGATATTGAGAAGAAGGTAAGAAGAGGAAAACTAGGTTCCTGGTCTTATTTTGGTGATTATGAAAGGATCTGCTTGAGAGAGTGGTAAGAGTCGTTTTAGCTGGGATAGGGATTATTGAAGGAATAGAA
>JANYJT010000161.1 GCA_025358395.1 Bacteroidia bacterium | reverse complement strand
TGGGTCGGTGGACAGCAGATTTTTCTTTGTTGCTGATGAAAATATTGTCGCCGAAGAAGATGATTTTTTGGTAGGGATCATCTGCTTTGATGGTCTTTTTGAGGCTGAGGAGGTAGGAGGGAAGCAGCAGCAGAAAACCGCCCAGAACCACATTGAATGCCATCAGCCAATAAATGCCAACCCATTGGAAACTGATCACGGTCATGGTGAAGAGGGCATTGATTGCCAGAATCAGGTAAGTGGCCTGTTTGTGGGTCATTCCCAGCGCCAGCAGACGATGATGGGTATGATTTTTGTCGGCCGAAAAGGGTGATTTCCGCTGGATCATCCGTATGGCAAACACACGCAGCGTGTCCATCAGCGGATAGATGAGTATGCCGAATGAAACGGCCGGAGCCGCGAGGATGGCATAGGGTGTCGTTTGGTCGGCGTTGAACTCGTTGAATTCTACAACCAGAATGGCCATGATAGTCCCCAATACAAGCGATCCGGTATCCCCCATAAATATTTTGTTTCGCCTGCCATACACGTTGTAGAAAAAGAAGCCCCCGAGCGCTCCGACCATCGAAAAGGAGATGATGGAAAATTCGAAATTGCCCGACAGAAAGAACCAGACGCCAAAGACAGAGGCGGCAAAAATACTCAGTCCGGCAGCCAGTCCGTCGATGCCATCGATCAAATTAAATGCATTGATGAACACGATAAATATGAACATGCTGATCAATATGCCGGGTAGAAATGGAATGGCCTCGATTCCAAATAATCCGTGGAGGTTGGTAAACCGGAAACGACCCAAAACAACCAGGACGGCAGCGACAAAAATCTGTGCCACCAGTTTTTTGGTCGCACTGAGGGTAACGATATCATCTTTCAGTCCGACGAAGAACATGATCAACACCCCGGCGATGATATAGGTCAGTCCGGGAATGACATATCCATCGGACAGAAGTGTTAATCCCAATATAAAACCAAGGAAAATGGCAATACCCCCGAGGTTCGGAATGTTGTAAATAGTGGAAGATCTTCCGTTGGGAACGGCAAATAGTTTGAGTTGCCGCGATACATTGATCACAGTAGGAATGGTCCTTGCGGAGACTACAAGAGCGACCAGACAACTGGCAATCACATACAATAACTCACGCATACAAAACAGGTTTTAGGCAGATTCGGCATGAAAACAAAAAGCCATTTTACATTCTCTTCATTTTGACGTCCAGCAAATGTAGTAAAAATATTTAGGTTGTTGTTGTTTTGGGTGAAATTTTAATCGAAATGTAACTTCATTCCCTGCTAAAAGGATGCTTCGATGCTGCCAGCTTGGCAAAAGGATGATAGTCGCCCGGCAGCCCAACCGGAACGGCGTGGCGGATGTCGTGCACCAGTTGAATGGAGGGGATGGCGTCGCAAAGCGGGAAGCCGTTGCCGGAGAGAATCTGCCGGTAGCTTTCTGTGTGAAGGTCGGTGAAGCCGTCGCTGAATTCGATCTCTTCGCCATTTATTTCCAGCAGGCGGTAGGTTCTCTTCCCGGCTTTCCGCACGTCGGCGGGCAAGGTTTCTTCGTTGATGCTCAGGAAGTAGCGGACACGGGCTTTCGCCAGTTGCAGGAATCCGGATACGCGGTCATGGGAGGACACATGCACCACATTTTCTTTCACCGCGCCGAAGATCCAGGTGAGCATGTCGTAAAAGTGCACTCCGATGTTGGTGGCGATGCCTCCGCTTTTGGAGACATCCCCTTTCCAGCTGGTGTAGTACCAGTTGCCACGGGAGGTGATGTAGGTCAGGTCGAGATCGTATATTTTATCGGATGGATCTTCGTCGATTCTCTTCTTCAGGGCGATGATCGATGGATGCAGCCTGAGCTGAAAGATGTTGTACACCTTTTTACCGGACTCCTTCTCGATGCGCTCCAATGCTTCGATGTTCCATGGATTCAGCACCAAGGGTTTTTCGCAGATCACATCCGCCCCAATCCTAAGCCCGAACCTGATATGCGCATCATGCAAATAATTCGGCGAACAAACCGACACAAAATCCACGCCATCTGCCCTCGCCCCCTCGCCCCCTCGCCCCGTCACTCCCTCGTTCTTCCCTCTCCCAGTCTCCCAGTCCCCTAGTCCCCTAGTCCTCCTCACCCTCTCCAAATGCCTGTCAAACCTTTCAAATTCGGTAAAGAACGAGGCCTCCGGAAAGAAACTATCGAGAATGCCAACTGAGTCAAAGGGATCGAGAGCAGCCACCAGGTTATTGCCGGAATCTTTGATGGCTTTCAAATGTCTTGGGGCGATGAAACCGGCAGCACCAATCAGTGCGAAGTTTTTCATGGGGGATTGACGTTATTTTTAGCGTTGCACAATTAATCATGGGATCCTTTATCGTACCTCCTCAGGATGACAGCGTAAAACGTCGTGCCTCCTGCCAATGACTGGGGCCTCCTCAGGATAACTACATTTTTTCTGCCCATTCGTAAAACGGTATAGCCTGAATTGTTTTATTATCAAACCGGAAAGTATCTTTTTGGTTAAGGGTAATGATATGACCCAGGTTCACACTGAAAAAATCCATTGCCTCGGTTAATCCATCCACTTCCCTATCCAGGTTTTCCTGATCGAGCTGCCAGCAAACCTGATACAATCCTTTTAGCTTTTTCTGGTGAAACTCAACGAAATCACATTCATTTTTTTCTGCGAAATAATAAATATCATTCGTTCTCCGCCGCAGGTGCAGGAATACCATGTTTTCGAGCAGCCTGCCGTTGTCGTCGCTAAACGAAACGGAGTTGGTTCTGATAAAGCCGTTATCGATGCAATATATTTTTTTGGGGTTCACCAATTGCACCTTGCCGGAATAACTAAACCGGGGGATGAAGAAAAATAGGTATGAATCCGTAAAGTAAGACAAATATTCCATCACACTTGATGAGGAGCCAATCTGAAATAGCTTTCGCAGACTGTTGCCGGTAAAAGGCTTACCGCAGTTTGATACCAACCAAACAGCGAGTTGTTGTAACAGGGTGGTGTTTTTTATATTGTATCTTAGGGCAATGTCCCTTACGATGATGTCGTTAAAGGTCTGCATCAGTACTTCGGGGAGCATCGTTTTTAAAAACTCGGGAAACCCTCCGCTGGTGAGGTAGTTACCTGATGATTCATCACCCGGCTGCTGATTGGTAAATGAAAGGTATTCCTGATAGGAGAAGGGGAATAGTTCTTTGGAGATATGCCGGCCTGTTAACCTGGATCCTAACTCTCTGCTTAGCATGGTTGCATTCGACCCGGTGATGAAAATCCGGTAGCCTTCGTCCAGCCTGAAACGGATAAAACTTTCCCACTTGTCGATGAGTTGTATTTCATCAAAGTAATAGGCAGTAACCTTCCTTTTTTCAGCAATTTCATGCAGCCGGTTGAAGTCTCCCAAATCAAAACCGGCCAATCTTGGATCCTCGAAGTTAAGATATACAGTTGAACCACCTAAGGTAGAATTGATTTGCTGCAACAAGGTGCTTTTCCCACAGCGCCTGATACCTGTTATGATGAAAGCGTGTGACGTAAGATTGTTAAAGCCCGAAATAGCACGCGGCAATCCCGGACCAATTTTTGTCAGTCGTTCTTTTTGAGAATCAACAATCTGTTCGATCGTAAGTTTCGATAACATACAATTGAGTTTTCGTTATCAAAGTTAACTATTATTCGCCAACAACAAAAACTCTGCGTCATGCCTCTCGGGATGACAGGGGGGGGGCTTGTGTCATTCTGAACGCAGTGAAGAATCCCATGCCTGGAGCGTTTTGAGGTTGGTAGGGACGTTGAGAGTTGCACGTTTATCATGGGATCCTTTATCGTACCTCCTCAGGATGACAGCGTAAATCGTCGTGCCTCCTCAGGATGACAAGCGAGGATTCACCAGAATAAAAACCAACATTGCTGGTCAGTCTATTTTCCTTGCCTCAATAAACTTCAGAGAATCTATTGCCTGTTGAGAGTTAAATGATATCTGATCAAAAAGGGTATGTGTTTTTAGCTGATCAATTGCAGCTTCAGCGGTCAGGATTCCTTGTTCATACAAGGTTAGCGTTGCATACAACCGGTCATTTCCTTACCCGGGGTGGAGCGAAGCGGAACCCTGGGAATGCAATGCAACATGATGAGCCGTCCGCAAGGGAATATTCGGTAATGAGTTTGTCTACATTTCGGACGGAAGGGGCAATGCAAAAGAGAAAATTGGAGGGAGAGGTTATTTGTGT
>JANYJT010000126.1 GCA_025358395.1 Bacteroidia bacterium | reverse complement strand
GACCATCGTCAGTACATTGATGATCTTTTTTTATCTTGGGCTGGCCTACATACTATTTTTCACCTCGCTTTTCAGTTATGTCGATATTGCCATGAGAGCCATTTTTGCATTTCCCCTTTTTCTATATGGTGTATACAGAATTGTTGTAGCATACCGCAAGATCAAGGAGAATTTTTTTGAACAAGAAGAAGAGTAATTCAGGATTCTTTTTGGAAGCAACATTCTATGAACCAGCTTAATTTAAATTCAATCTAAATTTTATAGCTATTTTTTACTGTTCTGGTTTGAGATTAATAGGATTCACCAAAAAAAAAATAAGAATCTTTCAATTTATTGCCCTATAACAAATTTGATTTATTATTATTGCAACGAAATTTTAACCATTTGTAACTGAATTAGTGAAGCAGCCTTCAAAAAATAGGGATTTGAAGTTATTTGGATTTGTGCTCAGTATAACATTTATTGTTTTGCTGATTGGTATTCAATGCTCTAGCCGTAAAACGCCTGAACTATCCGAGACACCAACAAGAGGCAACATTCGCATTTTAGCGGATGCCTCCTTTCAGCCCATTGTTGATGCTGAGATTGCAACATTTACCTCTGTGTACAAATATGCCCACATTACGCCGACTTACCTTTCCGAGAAAGATCTGATCTCTTCGTTTTTAAAGGATTCAATCAAGGTTATAGTTTCTGCATGGGAGCCATCTGCACAGCAGAAAGAGGTACTTTTGAGTACTCAAACCGTTGTGAGAGTAGTTGTTGTTGCTTATGATGCCATTGCTTTGGTCCTTAATAAAGAAAATAAGGATTCGCTTTTGACTTACCAGAATGTCAATGATCTTTTCACCGGGAAATTAGTTGATTGGAAGGAGCTTAATCCGGAATCCAAACTCGGAAAAATAGTTGCTGTTTTTGATCATGAAAACTCAACAAATATCCGCTACTTTAAGGAAGAATTCAAGCTCCCTCCTCAGTTGCCTTCCAATTTTTATTCGACAAACACGAATGAAGAAGTGATCAATTATGTCACCAAAAATAAAAGTGCAATAGGGTTAGTAAGTGTAAACTGGATTTGTGACAGGGATGATTCTACGAGCCGTTCATTCTCAGACAAAATTAAAATTGCGGCATTGTCACAACGCGTATTAAGTCCCGGTTCTTATTTTCTTCCTGTCCAGGGATCCATTTATGATAAATCCTATCCTTTTACCAGAAAGATCAACATAGTATCAAGAGAAAGTTTCAAAGGATTGGGCACTGGTTTTACTTCATGGTGTTCTTCAGAGCGGGGACAGCGAATTATTCTTAAATCCGGACTTGTACCTGCAACCATGCCAATTCGTTTAATTCAATTCAAAAAGTAACTTTAATATATCGCAAAAATGATAACTCGCTTATTAAAAAAAGCTTCTTTTATTTTGACATTGGTTATGCTTTTCGGTGTCGCCGGCTTACAAGCTCAAACATTGGAAGATGCAATCACCGCGACAAACAACGAACAATTCGATAAGGCTGATCAGATTCTTCAGAGTCTTGCAAAAAGTACACCTAGCAGCAAGGTTTATTACAGGCTTGGTGAAAATACCATGCTAAACTTCTTCTCTGATACCATTTCCAGCTCGCTTAAGGTAATCACAGCTGAAGCAAAAAAGCAATTTGAAAAGGGAATTGCTATTTCGCCCAACGACCCGCTTAACTATGTTGGTCTGGCAAAAGTTGCCTCTTATTCAGGCGATCAATCAACCGCGACTCAAATGAGAGCAAAAGCAAAAAGCTTTTTGCTTCCTTATAAAAAGGTCTCAAAAATCCCGAATCCTCAGGAATACGCCTATACTCTTGCCAAACTTGCAGAGTCCTACATTGTATTTGATAAAGTTGATACAACTCTTGCCATGCCTGAAATTCGCGAGGCATTGAGCATTGACCAAAAAAATGGCGAAATCTATATTATCGCCGGGGATTTATACCTGCTCGTGAACAACGGTTCCCTTGCAATTCGGAATTACAACAAAGCACAGGAGATTGATGTCAAATCCCCTATGGCGAATATGAAAATTGGGAGCATCTATTTTAAAGGTAAAAATTTTGGTGCAGCCATCCCATATTATGAACAAGCTATTGCCCTTGATAAAAACTACGCACCTGCTTACCGCGAACTGGGTCAGCTTTACTCCATGGCGGCAAGATTGGAAGAGTCCAAGGCAAATTATGAAACCTATCTGAGATTGACCAATCAAAATATTCCGGCAAAGATCCGTTATGTTACTTCACTTTTCTATTCAAGAAACTATGCCGCAGTAATTAAAAACGTGGAGGACATTTTTGCAGTCGACCAGTCAAGAACCTACCTGAATCGTATCGCTGGTTATTCTTGCTATGAACAAGGTAATTATCCTCAGGCACTTACCTATATGGATCGTCTTTTCTCCACCCTTCCGGCTGATCGGATTCTAAAGAAGGATTATATCTACTATGCCCGAATTTTGATCAAGAAAAATCAGAATTCTCCTAAAATGCTTGGTGAACTGGACAAGGCCAATGCTGAGCTGGCAAAGGTCAAAGAGAAAAATGAATCTTTAAAAGGAGCTGCCAAAGAAAAAGAAAAAGTTGATGAGGCGCCTCTGACTGCTAAAATTAATGAACTTCAGTCTGGTATTAATGTAGTTGACAAAGAGCTTGCAAAAGCCTATGATGCTTATGAAAAAGCCATCACTTTCGGAGAGGAAGATGTCAACTTAATCCAGGAAAAGGCTAATACCCTTTATATGCACAGACATTATTCACAGGCCGCTGATAACTGGAAACGATTAATCGTCAAAGGAAAAGATTCGGAGGAAAACTTACTTCAAATTGGCAAAGCCTACTATCAGGCTAAAGAATTTGACAAAGCTGAAGCAGCTTTCAATCAGCTGATCACAAAGTATCCTGATTATCTTCCTGCATATCTTTGGGATGCCAACAATGCATCGGCCAAAGATCCGGACAACAAATTAGGACTGGGAAAACAAAAATTTAGTGCGCTCCTGACAAAAGCTTCATCAGACTCCATCAAAAATGCCAATGAGATATATGATGCCCTTCGCTATTTGGGATATATTGCGCTTCAATCTGACAATTACGAAACTGCCAAAGCATATTACAACCGCATGGCCAATTTGGATCCACAAAACAAAGACATCCTAATGAAAGCCCATAGTTCTATGGCTACCCTTTACATGTCAATTGGCGAATACAGCAGGGCCAACGAATATTACAACAAAATGCTTTCTTTGGATCCTGGAAATGCACAGGCCAAATCATCCATTCAATACATCGCAGCACTTCAGTCAAGTGCTAAGCCTAAAGCACATCCTAACGAGATTACAGGTGTGATCAAAGATAAATCTGGTCAGCCGATTGCAGGTGCTTCCGTGAGGGTTAAGGACACGGCAGCAGAGGCTTGGACGAATGCAAAAGGTGAATATAAATTCACCATGCCTGAAGCCTCTTCAATATTGGTAATCAGCGCAAAAGATTTTAAATCGATTGAAATCGCAGTCACCAAGAGCAGGGTTTACAATGCCTCACTTGGCAAATAATCAACAAGGAATCAACAACAAAAAAATAGAGATTCACAAAAGTTTTATTTAACCACGAAAACAATTAAAAAGATGAGTAAAAATTCAGGTTCATTCAAAAAAATGTTCGAGTCATTTTTTGCCACAGGTGCAATTGTAATTGCATTTTTAGTCGCATGGTACCTTTATGAAAGTATCATGGGTAGTCCAGTAAATTTCGAAGGAGCGAATCCAAAAGGAACACCGCTTCCAGGCAATTACATGGGTATGCTTTATAAGGGAGGTCCAATTGTTCCAGTTTTGATGACATGTATTCTAACCCTTTTCATTTTCATTATAGAAAGAGCTATTACTTTGGCCAAAGTTCAGGGAAAAGGTAGTTTAGATGCTTTTGTTGCTAATATTCAGGGTTTAACTTCAAAGGACAAAGTTGAAGACGCTATCGTTGCATGCGATACCCAAAAAGGATCATTGGCCAACGTTGTTAAAGCTGGTTTACTTCGTTACAGAGACCTCGAAAAAGATACAACTTTGGAAAAGGATCAAAAAATCACTTCTATGAAACAAGCTTTGGAAGAGGCTTCTGCTCTTGAATTGCCAATGCTTTCCAAAAACATGGTTATTCTTTCAACCTTGGCTTCTATCTCCGTTTTGATCGGTTTGATTGGAACTGTACTTGGTATGATCCGCGCTTTCGCCGCGCTTTCACAAGCTGGTGGATCTCCCGATGCACTTCAATTGGCAACCGGTATTTCTGAGGCTTTGATCAATACGGCATTCGGTATCACAGGCTCAACATTGGCCATTATTTTCTATAACTTCTTCTCATCAAAAATTGATGCTTTCACCTTCAAAATTGATGAAGCCGGCTTTAGCCTAACTCAGACATTCGCTGCTCGTGTCAGAAAATAATTGTCTGGGTTTAATTCTTTTGGTTTTTACAAAATTAAAATTATCGCATGCCAAAGATTAAAATACCTCATAAAACGCCCCATGTCGACATGACACCGATGGTGGATCTCTTCTCGTTGCTGCTGACATTTTTTATGTTGACTGCTACGATGAAGCCATCTGAACCGGCTCCTGTCGATACACCGGCATCTATATCGGAAAAACCCACTCCTGACAAGAATATCATGACTATCACAATAGCCAAGGACAACCGGGTATTTTTCAATGTAGACAACGGTCCGGATACCATCCTGCATTTCAGACCTAAAATCCTCGAGGAGATGGGAAAGAGATACAACATCGTATTCACCCCTCAAGAACTTCGCTTATTTGAAAAGAATACAGTCCCCTTTGGAGTAAATATAAAAGACTTTAAGGCGTACCTTTCTTCCAAAGAGAGCGAAAGAGCTAAGTTCGAAAAAGGAATCCCTATTGATTCGACTGACAACCAACTTGCCTTGTGGATACTCTTCTCCCGTCAGGTTAACCCAACAGCTCAGTCCCTGATAAAAGGCGACAATGATGTGGAATATCCTACCGTGAAAAAAGTACTGGATATTCTTCAGGATAAAAACGTAAACAGGTTCAGCCTGATTACCAGCCTTGAGAAAGTTGAAGTAGTAATACAAGACGCTAAAAAGTAGTAACATGGCAGAAATTATACAAGAAGATAAACACCAGGGCGGGAAGAAGAAGCCTAAAAAACATTCAACCGCCATAGACATGACGCCGATGGTAGACCTTATGTGTCTGCTGATCACGTTCTTCATGCTTACGACTGCTTTTGCCAAACCAAAGGTCATGGAAATCGCTTTGCCTGAGAAAATCAAGAAAAACGAAAAAGTTGAACCTCCAAAAATCGCGGAAAGCCGTACGCTTAATATCATTATGGGTCCGAACGACAAGGTTTTTTGGTATCCCGGAAAAGCAGATCCTGCTGCGTTGGTACCACTGCAGGAAACCAACTTCAGCGCTACCGGTATTCGACAGGTATTGCTGGATAGAAACCGGGCGCTCTTCAAAAAAATTGAAGCGTTTAAAGGTGATGTTATTGCAGGGAAGATCAATATCAAACAGGATTCTTTGCAGTCAGCCATTCGTCAGCTCAAAAAAAATGATGATACCGGTCCGATTGTTCTGATCAAATTCTACAAGAAGGCGAAGTATAAGAATTTTGTCGATATTATTGATGAAATGTCTATTGTAGGAATTGCTATTTACATTGTTACAGACCTTGACTGGCTTGAGCAAAATATGGTAGAACGTGCTCTTGGAATACCGTTAACTGCTGCTGCACCCGCTACAGCAAAAAAATAAAGATCGACACGTATGGTAATAGATAAACAGTTCAAGCCTACTTTCGATGACATAGTCTTCGAAAATAGAAACCAGGAATATGGAGCGTATCAGATTCGGAAAAAGTACAACCGTGTTGTTCTTATCTCAACACTGATCGGTATTTTCATAATTGGTTTAATCGTTATTGTTCCCTATATCAGGGCTAGCAATCAAGCCAAACAAAAAGCAAGGGATGCCAGGGAGGTAATTGCCGAAATGGCCAATAACCTTCAACAGGATGTACCACCGCCGCCACCACCGCCACCACCGCCACCACCGGCTGAGCAACAAGCTGTTGTAAAATATGTTGCTCCAGTAGTTGTCGACTCAGTTAAAGTTGAAGATCAAAGCAAACTGATGATTTCCGACGAACAGGTACAGACCACTGAAAATAAGGCGGTCGTTGAAGTTGTTGAACAGAAACAGGAAGAGGTACAGGAAAAAGAAGAACAACAGGTCTTCGTTGTGGTTGAAGAGATGCCGGAATTCCCCGGCGGAGAACTCGCACTTCGCACATTTATTGGCAAAGCTATCGTTTATCCAACTGTAGCACAAGAAAATGGTATTCAGGGAAAAGTGTTTGTTACTTTCGTGGTGAACAAAGACGGCTCTGTTTCCAATGCGAAAATTGCCCGTGGTGTGGATGCCTCCTTAGATACTGAGGCATTAAGGGTTGTTTCAACCTTACCAAAATGGAAACCCGGCAAGCAACGCGGTGTTCCGGTTAGGGTATCTTATACGGTTCCTATTAGCTTTAAACTGCAATAAGAGAAAAGCGTGGATTCTTTTCTGCACTACTTTCAATAAAAAGAAAGGCCGTACACATGGTGAACGGCCTTTCTTTTTATTTTGGATTTTAGATTTTCAATTTACGATTGGATACTTTGAAGATTAACTAAATCGTCAAACCAAGCGAATTCAAGTTAAATCCAAAATCCAAAATTATTACTTCAGTGCTTTGCTGTACAAATCGTTCGCCAGTTTCCAATTCACAACATTCCAATAGGCATCGGCATAATCGGCACGTTTGTTCTGGTATTTAAGGTAGTAAGCATGTTCCCAAACATCCAGACTTAAAACAGGAACACCTTTAACTTCAGAAACCTGCATCAAAGGATTATCTTGATTTGGTGTAGAATGAATAACCAACTTTCCATTGACAACGGTCAGCCAAACCCATCCTGATCCAAAACGTCCCAAAGCTGCTTTCTTGAATTCCTCCTTAAAATGATCAAAAGTACCCCAGCCTGCTTTGATAGCTTCGCCAAGCGCACCTGTAGGTTCACCACCGGCATTGGGAGCCATCCCATTGAAGTAAAAAGTGTGGTTCCATACGCCACCTCCGTTGTTCCTGATTGCAGCAGGTGTCTCAGATGTGACGGATTTCTGTAGTTCGAGAAGCGACATTTTTTCCTGAGGTGTCCCAACTACAAATTTGTTCAGATTATCTACATAGGCTTTGTGATGTTTCCCATAATGAATTTCCATGGTGGCTTTGTCTATGGAAGGTTCCAACGCATCGAAAGCATATGGCAATGGTTCCTGGCTAAACTGGGCAAATACTGTATTTTCCATAACTAACAAGAATAAAATGAATAGTAAATTTTTCATGACTGACAAATTGTTTAGAATGATTAAACGCATTCAGTCACTATTACGAACCCTATTAAATTTTGTTACTCAGCTAAACATTATTTAGCAATTGGAAATTACTTTTACTTTTGGCGAAGAAATATAAATCAACCATTCATTTCGGCATATCCTATTCTAACGATGATATTAAGCAAAAGAGTCTCCGGTGTGTTGCTGCATCCTTCCTCACTGCCAGGAAAATATGGCATTGGTTCGTTGGGAGCAGAGGCGTATTCATTTGTTGATTGGCTCGGGGAATCAGGACAGAGAATATGGCAAATGCTGCCGCTGGGACCCACCGACTGGAGCCATTCACCCTATCAGGCATATTCTGCCTTCGCAGGAAACCCAGACCTGATAGATTTGGATTTCCTTGTAAGAGATGGGTACTTAGAAAAGGGGATCCTTGATAATGCTCCACCCTTTCATTCCAGGAAAATACATTTCAAAACAGTACTCCCCTTCCGCGAACGACTGTTAAAAATGGCATTCAATCGGTTCAAAATTTCCAAAGGATTCGAGACACAAGGTTACCACCAATTTTGGGACCAACATTGGTGGTGGTTAGAATCCTGGTCTCTCTTTGATGCATGCAGAAAGCAACTTCCGGGAGCAGACTGGAGTGAATGGGAAGAATCACTAAGTCTGCGCGATGTAAATGCATTATTATCATATACTTCCAGATTTGAAGAAGAGATTTATTTCAGTCGATTCCTACAATATATATTCTTTACGCAATGGGTTGCACTAAAAGAATATGCGAACAGCAATGGGATTTCCATATTCGGAGACATTCCGTTGTATGTGGCTTTTAACAGTTCAGATGTCTGGAGCAATCAGTCCCAATTCTTATTGGATGAAAATAGACAGCCAACTTTCGTAGGAGGTGTACCACCCGATTACTTTAGTGAAACTGGTCAGTTGTGGGGAAATCCATTGTTCAACTGGGACAGCATGAAAAGCAGAGGTTATGACTGGTGGATGGCACGTCTGCACTTCAATCTGCGCATGTATGATATGGTCCGTATCGATCACTTCAGGGGTCTTGAATCATTTTGGGCTATTCCTGCCGGGGAGAAAACAGCAGTAAAGGGAAGTTGGATGAAGGCCAACGGTGAGGAGATGCTACAACTACTGCAGCAGCAAATTGGCCCCTTACCGATCGTTGCGGAAGACCTGGGATTGATAACGCCTGAAGTGGATAAGCTTAGAAAAAATTTCAACTTGCCAGGAA
This sequence comes from Bacteroidia bacterium, assembly GCA_025358395.1. The sequence goes on along the minus strand of JANYJT010000126.1, from coordinate 6,035 downwards.
TGAAAGTCCTCCAGTTCGCCTTTATGGATGAGGCAGACAACACACATTTACCGCACAATTACTCCAGCGATTTTGCTGCCTACACCGGTACCCATGACAACAATACAACCATCGGATGGATCAATTCACTTAAGTTTAAGGAAAGAGCGAAAGTCCACAGTTATCTTGGAACTGAAAAACTTGACAACTGGGATCTCATCAGAAAAGTGGAAGAATCTGTTGCTCATATTGCCATCATTCCCATGCAGGATATTCAAGGTCTTGATGGTAAAGCCAGGATGAACAAACCCGGAACGACAAAAGGCAACTGGATCTGGCGGATGGAATCAGAAAAGTTGAATCCGGCTTATACAAAAAAGTTACACGAATTGACTAAATTATTTGGAAGGATTGAATAGGCTCCTGAAATTTTTTAGATAATTTTAGGTGGCACTTTTACAAAAAATATTATGGTTAATTTTTTATAAGCATTTTATTATGTGAAAGTTAGCATTTATTTCATTCTTCCTGATATTCACTTTTTGCGTATCGGATCTGCAAGGACAGAGGAATGGCAACAATGCCACAAGTCTTTATACGCTCCCAAGAAACGGAGTTGCATTAATTCTTACTGGTTCAGCTGCCAGAATACCGCAGGAAGCAGCTTTGCTGGAAGAATTAGATCGACGCGGTATTCTCAAAAATCCGGTTTTTATATCAGGAGTAAGTTCTGGAGCTCTTAACGCCGTCATGCTTAATGGAATCCTCAGCGGCAAAATGAGTTGGGAACAATACAAAAGAATACTTTTCAGCATCAAAAACGAAGATATTTTTACGCTTATTGAGCGAAATAAGCATGGTGAGCGAATGTTCCCATTAAACACTTCACCTGCCAGAAGCCTATATAAAAACTTAGTTGAAGTTAAACTTGGTTACTCCAGGATCGGAGATCTTCCTTTCCTTACCGAAATCTCCATTACACATTTGAAGAATCCGGACTTGAAAAAATCGGTTTATAGAATGTGTAGCCGAAAAATAAATAAGGAGACAGATACAACCTTAAACCTGGTTGACATTATGATGGCTTCATCTGCATTCCCCTACGTATTTCCCCCGGTTAAAATAAATAATGTCAAAACGATCCCGGATGTCACTTATGTAGATGGAGGTCTCGGTGAGGATCATGTACCCTATCATGCACTCCTTGAATTTGAGAAATATCGAGGTTCAGGTGTTGAGAAAGTATACATCATCAGTAGAAAAAGTGATAAAGTCCCTGAATTAAGTGAAGAACTGAAAGGATTAGGAATCAATGATAAAGGGATATTTGACAAGCTTGGAATATCGATGGATGGAATATTAAGCAAGGGAATTACAAAAGGGATAGAAGCATTCTCATTGGCAGAACCTGAACTTATGAAAAATACCTATGTCTGGATACCAGACTTTAATGCCAACTTTATGTTTTTTAATTTTGACCATCTTGAAGACCAGTATTTGTTGACCTCGGAATGGGCAAAAACGCACGATCCAATAACCGTTGGAGAATATCTCACCCGGAATAAGATCAAAAGATGAATGCACCTGTCGCGAAAACCTGGCAAGCCTGGACTAATCCAATTAACATCATCCGATGGAATTCAGCTTCGGATGACTGGCATACGACAAAAGCTGAGACAATGAATACCATTGAATTACAGAAAACCGGATGGCAGGCCATTCTGGACAACTTCAAAAAATACACGGAATCGGTAGCGAGATAATAAATATCCATACCTTTGAGTAAGCATGACGCAAACTGCGGTTGACCATTTTGTATGTCATTAAAGTGTAAATAATGGATATGAAAAAAATTCATCTGATCTTACTTTCCATGGTAATGGCAACAATTGTTGTCGCACAGAATCCGCCAAAAGTTAGTTCCGGAAGTTGCAAAAGGGTTGAGAAATTTCAGTCCCAGTTCGTAGCCGCCAGAAATGTGGATATTTGGTTGCCTGAGGGATACAACACTACAAAAAAATACGCGGTAGTGTACATGCATGATGGACAAATGCTTTTTGACTCCGCGCAAGCCTGGAACAAACAGGAATGGAAAGTGGATGAGACCATGTCGAAGCTAACGAAGGAGCAAAAAGTCGAGGAGTGTATCGTTGTCGGCATCTGGAACAACGGAATGGAGCGGATTTCGGAATATTTTCCCACGAAAATCTTTGACCGGCTCGATGAAAAGACTCAAAAATATGTTTCCGATAAATTCTGCAATGGCAAAGGAGTCCGTGGCGACCAATATTTGAAGTTTATCTTCACCGAGTTAAAACCTTACATCGACAAGAACTATTCGACTTTCACCGATAGGGAGCATACTTTCATGGTAGGATCAAGCATGGGCGGATTAATTTCGGTCTATGCCGTCTGCGAGTACCCGAATTTAGTAAAGGGTGTTGCCTGCCTTTCCACTGCCTGGCTGAGCATGGTAGAACCCGGCTACGCTATTCCGGCAGCCACCTTCGACTACCTCAAAAAGAACCTGCCTCCTGCAGCTGAACACCTGATCTACATGGATTACGGCACCGGCGAAAGTGACAAAGCCTACGAAACGACCCAGTCGTTTATCGATCTGATTGCCAAGGGTAAAGGTTATGGTGAATCGAATTATCTCTCAAAAATCTATGAAAAAGACAAGCACAATGAGATTGCATGGAGCACCAGGATGCATTTTCCAATGGAGTTTTTGATGCCCAAAGCGAAACAAATAGTCGAACAAAAAAACGAACCCATGAAAACAGCGTTGCTGATCGTTGACATTCAGAATTTCTATTTCCCGGGGGAAGGTCCCGGACTTGTGCATGCGGAAGAAGCCTCATTGGCTGCAAAAGAGGTGCTGCAAATTTTCAGGGATCAAAAACAACTGGTTGTTCACATTCGCCATCAATCGAAAAAGGGATTTGAGATACACAAAAATGTTGCTCCACTTCCTAACGAGAAAGTAATCACCAAAGAGGAAGTTAACAGCTTCAACAAAACAGATTTGCTGGAGTACCTCAGAACAAATGGCGTAAACCGGCTGGTAATTATAGGAATGCAGACACACATGTGCCTGGAAGCCACTGTCAGGGCTGCTCATGATTACGGATTTGGGTGCATTGTTGTTCAGGATGCTTGTGCCACCAAAGACATGAAATTTGGCGCCAAGACTGTGAAAGCAGAGGATGTTCACACTGCGGTTTTGGCCACCCTGACCGTCGGGGGATATGCGAAAATTCTAAACCTTTCAGAATTTAAAAAGGATGCTCAACTGTACTTGTTCAATAAAAGTGAATAAGTCAGCTAATTTCTGATCCGGATAATCTTCCATTCCCCTTTTTCCTTTACAAGAGCCATATTTATCGTTTGAACCGGAATAAAATGGCACCAACTGCACCTGGAAATGTATGGCCACCCTTATCCGCTCTAATAAACGGATTAACGAAAGTGGTCAATTTCTCCTCGCTCATCTACCGGGACGATCAACCAATAACGTTAATAAAACACCATTTAACTGATATATTTATCCTTTTCACTGATTTCTCATCCATTACAAAGGTGGATATCTATCTTTGATCTATCGTATGACATGGCAATGATGCAACATGAATAAATCGTATAAAATTGAAGTAATTGAGTTTCTCCTTTTTGGAATAATCTGGATGGGTATTTTTTCAATTCCATTTTTCAATCAATGGGGATACAGCTCGCTTGACTGGCAAAAATTATTATCTGAATGGTTGCGCATTTTCGGGTTTTTTGTTCTTTTCATGATCAATATTGGGTTTTTAATACCCAAATATCTCATTTCCAAAAATTATAAAGTATATCTTATCTATGCTATCTCACTGACAATAACAATCTCCATTGCCGGTCCATTTCTGAATTCATTTTTTTTCCCTGCGCCGTTAAAAATGCCTCCGATGAATTTAGGATCAGGTATGCCGATGGAATTGGGATCAAACATGCCGGCTCCTATCGGTTTTAGGCCTGAACGAAAAACGGATTATGATTCTTTCACCCTTGTGATGGTAGCGAACTTTATCATTGCCATATTGATTGTGGGTACCAGTGCAACATTTAAAGTGATCGGACAATGGTTGATATCTGATGACAGAAGGAAAGATTTGGAAAAAGAACAGCTCAAAACCGAACTTGCTTTTTTGCGTCACCAGGTTAGTCCTCATTTCTTCATGAATACCCTTAACAATATCCATTCCCTAATCGACCTCAATACCGATGATGCCAAGGATGCAATAATTCGGCTTTCAACCATGATGAGGTACCTGCTTTATGAGACCTCACAAGGACATACCAGTCTTAAAAAGGAGATCGGTTTCATCGAAAGCTATATCTCATTGATGCAACTGCGATTTTCAAAAAATGTAACTGTAGCAATGGAAGTACCTGAGGGAGTACCTGACATCAATATCCCACCGATGCTTTTTATCTCACTGCTTGAAAATTCTTTCAAACATGGCGTCAGCTATCAAAAGGAATCGTTTGTACTTTTTAAAATTGAATTAAATGACAACAGGTTAAATTGTACAATAAAGAACAGCAAACAGAATAGAACTCCTGAAGTCAAGAGTCGATATTCCGGCATTGGTTTGACCAATATTAAGAAAAGTCTTGAACTCCATTTTGGAAAGGATTATCAATACGAGGTGAAAGAGACGGAAACAGAATACCTGGTTTATTTAAGTGTACCTATAGAATAATATCATGGACCGAAACAGAGCGCTCTATAAAATGAATGTTTTCGTTAATCAGGCATTTCTAAGAAAAATCATTAAATATCAAACAATTAAAGAATAAAAAAATGAAAATCAGATGCTTAGCCGTTGACGACGAACCATTGGCATTGAAACAGATAGGTGCCTACATAGAAAGAACCCCCTTCTTTGAATCTGTTGCATTATGTTCCACTGCTTTTGATGCTTTGAAATTTATTCGTGAAGCAGAAGTCGACTTGCTTTTTGTGGACATCAATATGCCGGATTTAAATGGCCTGGATTTTGTCAAGTCGCTCGGACGAAAGATTCCTGTCATTTTCACAACTGCCTACAGTGAATATGCGATTGAAGGATTTCAGGTAGATGCCCTTGATTATCTTCTGAAGCCCATCAGCTACGCCATGTTCCTTAAATCGGCCAACAAAGCCAAGGCATGGTTCGATTTAAATAACAAACCTCCGGAAATTCCAACTCCCTCTTCTGATTACATCTTCGTTAAAGCAGAACACCGCCTTATTCGCATCTTACTATCAGAAATCAAATACATCGAGGGTTCCAACGAATACATCATCATTCACCAGATCAAGGAGAAACCATTGACCACACTGATGAGGATGAAAAATATCGAATTGATGCTTCCGGAAAGCCATTTCATGCGTGTTCACCGCTCTTTTATTGTCAACCTCAACCAGGTTAAAGTGATTGAAAGAAATCGGATCATCTTTGACGAGAAAGTATACATTCCAATCGGAGAACAGTACAAAGACAACTTCCAGAAATTTCTGGACAAGACATTCTATGTTTAAATAGTTGAAAAACAAAATATACACGCTCAGGTAATTCAAATCCATCATGAGATTTAAAAAGAATATAGCTACAAGCGATACCGGATTCATCTTCAATCCCGGGTCAGGCGACTCGTTCAACTCAAATCAAATCTGTCTTGATATTTTTTCCGCATTCAAAGAAGACAAATCAAGGCAGGAAATTATCCATTTGATTTGTGAAAAATATGAAGTAGATATGAATCAATTTGAAAAAGATCTTGAAGATTTTTTGGTACAACTCCGGGACTATAATTTATTGGAAGAATGATATATCGACATGGAAGTTTCCTGAATGAAGATTGATATCAAAAATGGAAGCAACAAACAATCGTATTAAGAGTGGCAGGCTATTTGTTATCGCAGTCACCGGACTAAATGCCATCGACAGTCCGGGACCGGGTGTTGCAGTCATTCGCTCGATCAGAGAATGCAAAGACTTTGACGTCCGCATCATCGGACTCAGCTATGA
>JANYJT010000082.1 GCA_025358395.1 Bacteroidia bacterium | reverse complement strand
TGATCATGATCTGGGAACGTTTCCCCAAGTTTGTACTGGGATTTATGGCAGCTTCCATCTTGTTTTCCTTCTTCATCAATACGGATCTTGCGGTGAGTTCGGGCAAATTGATTAAGACGTTCAGTGGTTTCTGGTTCAATCTGGCCTTCATCAGCATTGGCATTGAAACCCGGTTCTCCGACCTGAAAAACGCTGAAAATAAGAGACCCATATACAGTTTCCTGATTGCCCAGGGCTTCAATGTAGTTTTCACGCTAGTGGTCTCTTATCTGTTGTTTAAGGTAATGGCGTAAGGGGGGATCATCAGGACATTACCTCATTAGATTAGAAAATATCGCATAAATGCACATCGGAATGTGCATTTAATTACTATATTTGCACAATCTAATATGCAATATGATCACATTAATTGAACAATCAGAACGACTGATTGCAAATACAAGTCTGGATTTCAAACGATATTTATTTGACAGTGTCAAATGGAACAATCGCTTGATTGGAATCAAAGGAGCCAGGGGAACAGGGAAAACTACACTTTTATTGCAATGGCTTAAAATACAAAATCTACCTGCAGAGAAAGCTGCCTATTTTTCTTTGGATGATCTGTACTTTACGGAGCATTCCCTCAAAGATACCGTTGCGCAATTCTACAAAAATGGTGGCACTGTTCTGGCACTTGATGAAGTGCATAAGTACAGGAATTGGTCACTGGAGATTAAAAATAGCTATGATTTCTTTCCGGGACTGAAAATAATTTTTACGGGATCATCCATCATTGATATTTCCAGGCAAGAAGGTGATTTAAGTCGGAGGGCTTTAATGTATGAATTGCCAGGATTGTCCTACCGTGAATATTTATCTATGGTTGGAATTGTAAACCTTACCCCAGTTAGTCTGGAAGATTTACTTTTCCATAGTGCTGATATACAGAAGAAAATTGCAAGTGAGTTTCGACCTCTGGAACATTTTGGCAACTATTTAAATTTTGGCTATTATCCATTCGGATTGCCTGAAATGTCTACGGTACATCAAAGAATCAATCAATTAATCAGGACAATTGTTGAAGTAGATATGGCTGAACTCAAAGACTTTGACGTTCGCAATGCAAAAAAGCTTCTTCAGTTGGTGTATGTGATTGCTCAGCAGGTACCTTTCAAACCCAATATTACAAGTTTGGCGGCGAAAACAGGTATTCATAGAAATTCCTTAAACAATTATCTGTATTACCTTGAGCAAGCAAAAATAATTTCCCTCCTATATCCGGTGGGTATTAGCACCGCAATATTACAAAAGCCCGAAAAGATATTTCTTAACAATACAACTTTGTTAAATGCGCTTGCAGAACAACAATCAGAAATTGGCACAGTCAGAGAGACTTTTTTTCTTTCGCAATTACAGCCTTTCCACAAGGTAAATATGCCAAAACAAGGTGATTTTATCGTAAACGGGAAATACACTTTCGAAGTAGGAGGGAAAGGGAAAAGCCGCAAACAGATTAACGAGGTGCCAAATAGTTGGGTAGTTAAAGATGATCTTGAATTCCCGGTGATGAACTCGATTCCCCTTTGGATGTTTGGATTGCTGTATTAGTAGATGGTTAAACTTGCCTGAGTTAGAATTGACCAGATTGTGCCAACTATAAACAATTAATTTACCTGTTTTGCTATTGCATAGGGGATCTTCCAAATCATAGCGGCATTTTCAAATCCACTTGAAAGGATAACCTGTCCATTCTTTGCCAGCATAAAATATTGATGATGATTGTCAATTTCCTGATGCTTGGCTTGAGATGAAACGAGCTGTTGTTTTTTTGCCGGATGTTGAACTTCTGAAGTCGGTTCTGCTATGTTGAAAAATAGGGTTACCAGGGCGTAGGCGATGGCTGGAATCAGATTAACTTGGAGTCTCATGGCTGTCAATTTTTAAATCTGATCAAAAATATATCCCGCTCAACTTTCCTGAAACGACTAATCGGTGAATGGCGATTTTTAGGGGGGTGAATGGATAAAAATTTGCAGCATTTGTGGATTGGATCAGAATTGATCCATGCTACCATAGACAATTTTACTACCAGTGAACCAAAATTTCCCAACCATGGCCGACGTCCACGAACCCGAAGTAAGGAGCTACAACATGAGCAGGATCCGGAGCAAGGATACCAAGCAGAAA
>JANYJT010000014.1 GCA_025358395.1 Bacteroidia bacterium | reverse complement strand
AAAATTTTATCCCTTTTGAGGTAATACTGATAGATATCGATGGTTCCGGTTTCAGGCCATAAAGTCGAAAAATTTGCTTCCCGAAAAAGCATTGGGTCGGTCCCTGATATATAGTTTACACCTTTGCTTTTTAGCGCTCTGGCGAGGGAAGTAAATACATCTGGTTTTACTTCAAAACATTCTTCAAATACGGCATCAACACCCGTTGCTGCCAGGTCATCAGCTACCCTGCCAATATTTTCAGGAGTCCATTTGTTCTGCTCCCAGTGATATGGATTAACGCCTTCCATATTGATCATCACTTTAACCCCCTTCTTATGGGCGGCACTTACGAGTGAGGTAAGACCATCTTTTTCAAAAACTGCCCAATCTTGTTTTTCAAGAAAGGGAGACTTGAAAGAATAGTTCATTTTTGCCCCTTTGCGGTCAGCTCCCCAGTACAACACTCCGCGCCATCCCTTGGCGTATACATCATCCAGGATGGAGGTTGCAACTGCATCAGTTAACTCGTTATCTCCATGCTTTTTATCCGAAATACCCTCAAGCCAGTACCTTGGATGATAATCCGTCTGTGAGATTTTTTCTATGTCAATTGAGCTATTAGTCTTATTATCAGTAGAATTTGATACACGTTGCTCTTTCTTCCAATTCGCACAACTACTTCCCCAAAGTACAAAAAATCCAAATAATAGCGTCAGAAAACAAAATCGACCTGTACGGTTCAAAATAAATTGTTTTTTTTTCATCATTTCTTTTTTGAATTGTCCAATACCCTATTGAGAGAAAAAATGTAAAATATAGACAGAAAAATAATTTTTTTGGCAATGAGAAATGGAATTTTATTGTCTCTCAGTCCCCTTAGCGTCAATTACTTTCGTGTTTTCTGAAATACTGATGGCCAAAAGGGTAATCGCGTTTTCATTGTTCTTGTTAAAATTGACCGATTTCAGGTTAACTGTCCTGATCGGCCTTCCCAATCGGGAATTTTCCCATTCAAAAGCAAAAAAAGTGACAGGATCCGATTCTACATTTGAGCATTCAATCGCCGATGCCTGATAACAGTAGCTGTTCTGGCTGTACTTAAATTTTGGTTTGGCATTTTCTATTATCCTTTTTTGCCATTGCCAGTCAAGGATATTCAGGCCATAACGTATGGGAATGGTCTGGACAAATCCATCTTCATAAATGATTTCATACCAACCCAATAGCTCTGCAGTTTCTTCGAAATTGCAGATGATGTCATACGCTTTTTTATTACTGCCTTCTTTGGCGCATGCATGTAAAAAAAGTAGACTGTTGACGTCCTGATTGATCTTAATTCCCTGAACTGCATTTGGCTTAGACACATCTTTTGCAGTGAAGACTGAAATGGCTCGTTTGGTATTGTCCCCAGTGGGACTCAGGTTAAATATTTTCGAGCCTTTTTTAAACGGTCCGGCAGAAAGACTGGTATAATTTAAACTGTCAATCCCTGTCGATAAAGAAGAGTTTAAATAGGCCGAAATATTGATTGGAATGACTTTACTTCCTACATCTGATGGGAAGTGCTTTCCACTGAAATTTGTGTAAATTTCAGTGACCAGTGGTTCTGCTGTTATGGCAAGTTTATCAACTGACAGGTAATGCTTTGACCATAATAGATTCGCACTGCCAAGAAAATCGAAAATCTGATCCTTTCCAAAATTCATCTCCGTCGTTCCTGCCCAGGAGGAGGGTGCGCCACCCAAAACGCCTTTAATTTTGAATCTTTCACTCCATTTTTCAATATCCGGACGGAAATTTCCAAAGACTTGCTGAAATCCAAAATCTGATAGCTGTTTGTCATTATTGCTATCATCCCAAAACCAATTAAAGACAAGAATGTCTTTGGGGATTAATTTAAAAACCTGTTCGGGTCTTAGCGCACCAGGTATCTTGTATTGATAGCCGGTGGAGGACTTCCAGGTTTGATGGTCTTTTTCCGTGACTGATTCTAACAGGTGATCACCCCAAATAGCCGTTTTAATACCCTTATTTGATAGATAATCATGTATTTTGTTCAAGTCGTCTGCATAGAGTTGACCATAATCTTTCCCTTTGCACAATTCACAGATATCTTTTTCCATTCTCCATTCATCATGTCCTACATGAATAACCGAAGGGTGAATCACCTCTATGTATTCATCCAATACATCAAAATAAATCTTGTATATCTCTGGTTTTAAAGGACAATATGTATCAGGGTAGGGCTGGTTCATATTCTCTGCCAATTCTCCATGTCCAAACAGTAGGTAATATGAATGTGTTAAGGATGGCAACTCAGGGATAACCTCGATATTAAATTTTCTGATGTAATTTACAAGATCGGCAACTTCCTCTTTTTCGAGGATCTCACCATCGGCATTATCCTGATGGGATGAATTCTGGTACTCTTTATGGATACCAGGAGGTCTGTCGAGCCGGCTGAAATTCAAATGTCTTTCAAATTGAACTGTCCCAATATTTAATTCGGGATGTCTTTCAAGTCGCATATTGGCATTCAGTTCAAGAATAATTTTATTGAATTTATATAGAGCCACAAAATCTTTGATAAACCGCTTAAAAAATGGAATATTCTCCCTGCCAGGCAGGTATAATTTTATTCCCCTGAAGGCATACTGTGGGGAATCTTTAACATCCAATTTTGGAACCGAAAGATTTTCTCCTTCATTCTTGATCATTTGCCGTAGTGATTCCAACCCAAATAATGCACCCTCTTTACAAGTGGCTGCAACAACTATGCTATTTGCTGAAACAGACAAAATATAACCTTCTGCTCCCAGTTCATTTAAGGGTTTAACTAAACTGTTTTTTTCGCAATAATGTCGGACCAAAGGATTTGTCAGATCGCCAATTAAGATGAATTTATCTTTGTCTGAGAATGTTGATCTCCTTACAATGCTTATTGGTTTTTTGTGATTGTCAACGAGTTCATTAAAAAATAATTTCGACAATAAATCGTCAGATTTGCTTTTGTTTTCAGGAACCATGATAAAGGTGGTTTTATCAATGATAAAAACCCCTTCATGCATCCGAACCTCCGAAGGAATTGGAAAAATCAGAGGTTTGTTGCTCCTATTTTCAACATTTTGTTCCTTAATAATATGTGCAGGGTTCTTCCCATTGCTGCTCGTGAAGCAAGTGAAGCTTAAAAGGGGAATAGCATATACGGCAATCGAAAATATTTTTCTTTTCGTGGATTGTTCCAAGTTAAAGACCTTGTAAGCTGGTTCTATTTCCATTGTTGAATGAATTAAGTCAATATATATAATTCTATAGCAATACTATTCAGCCAGATCACGTGCGGCAGACATGTAGGCTTCCATATTTTCCACGGGCGTCTCGCGTGGGTTCATTTCTCCGGTATTAAAAATGAAACCACCCCCTTTCTTGCAAATTGACATTATCCGCTTTACGTCTGCGGCAATTATTTCAGGATTTCCCTGCCAAAGTACTTTAAGAGGATCAAGGTTCCCGCTAATGGGTTGAATCCCACGGGTAGCCTCTCGTATTTGCCGGATATCAGCATCCGGGCCTATGCTTTCGAAACTCATCCCAACAGTGTTATGCGAGAGGACATGATCGATTTTAGTTTCACTGTTGTGCATCCATACCATGATATCGAGTTCATTTTCACAATAGGTGACGAGTTTTTTTGTGATAGGCAAAATAAATTCATTGTATTGTGGAACAGAAACCATGGAACTGAAAGCATTGCAATCTCCGAGCCAGATAGCATCTGCACCGGCAGCCTGCTGAGCCTTAATGTACCGTTTATAGAAGTCCATCCAGTAATCCATTGCTTCGTGTAAAAATTCAGGATCCGTGTACATGAGCATCATAGATTCTTCAATACTGAAAGTGAGGCCAACAGCTGAAAACGGAGCAGCACAGGAGCCGGTAACGAGTACCGTATCTTTAAAATAATCCTTCACTTTTCTGATGGCTTTTAATTTTTCAGGCATCCGGCCATCTTTCCATGGATCCATTGCCGGCAGAGTATGAAGGGTATCCCGGTTAGCCTCAAGATACCCGCAGGTGGCTCGCAGAATATTGCCTTCGCCTTTTACGGTTACACCGACCGGCTCAAATTCAAAGCAATCGTCAATCTGTAGCCAGGCCCAGTCATAATTAAAATGCTCGATAGCTGCTTTAGTAACTTCAAACATTTTATCCCCATCCTGACAAAACTCTTCATAGGTGTATTTCCCATGCCATTTCACATCAAATTCCTCACTCAAAGCTACTACAGGAACTCTGAAAGGGGTCTTGTTTTCTCTGATCTTTTGGAAATCCTCAATTACTCCCTGATAAGCCATGCTATTTGATATTTATGATTTCTATCTCAAATCATTGATTGCATTTTTGCTATTGCCCAATTACAATATTGCCAAATTGATGTCCGCTCATCTTATTATTTACTTCCTTCGGCTTTGGGGTATTCTTATTAAGAAAAATGGCGGCTTTTTGCATCCCCGTTTTATTGTCTCGGATAATATTGTTTTCCAGTAAGGTCCCCAATGCATTTCCATTAAAGAAAAATCCATATCCTCCTTTTTCATTACCATTGTTCTCTACTACATTGTTTATAAAAGAATTACGATGCGGAGAATTTTTTGGATATTCGTCTCTGAAATAAACACCATTGTTTTTGTTTTCAAATATGTGGTTATTTTTAAAAGTCACATCCGAGTCTTTATGCCCTGTGCTTATACCGCAGTCGCTGTTGTGATGAAATTGATTATCAATTACCAGACTGTGGTGAACCCTCCAACAAATAAACATTCCAACTTTGTTATTATAGCTATTGTTTCCTTCAATTAATGAATTGGGAGAACCTGTTCCCGGATGCAATCCCATATTGCTGCACCCACATATTTCACAATTTTTTACCGTAATATTTTCTGTTATTTGCCAGGTAATCCCTTCTCCGTTAAAATTCCTTACATGAACTTCCTCAACGGTAACAAATTTTGATTTGAGAATCGCTATTCCACCACCATTGCATCCATCCAGAAGATCGTTTTTCTCCTTATTCCCTTCTATCCGGAGTTTAGAGATAATAACATTTTGTGCATTTAAAACTGAGATGCATGATCCGGCATTTGTAACCATTCCATTCTTCTCGCAATCATAATCACGGATAAGATGTGTATCAATATAAATGACATTATCAACTATGTCGGTTATGACACCTGTGCTTACATCCCAGCATTCGGAGTAAGGATCATTGGTTACCTGAATACTCATACCAACATCAAAACCAGATGCATTTTCAACAGTCAATTTAAGTTCGCCAAAATCTGCATCAATAATAAATTTTGAATGATAGCCATCAATTCTTTTCAGGATGGTTTCTTGCCCGGATCCTATTAGTTTGACATTCGATTTAAGACGGACTGGGGCTTTAATTCTGAATATCCCTGCATTCAGACTCACAGTGCCACCTTCAGCAGGCATAGCATCGACGGCTAACTGAATTGCTTCATTTGTATAGCCATGTATATCAGCAGTTATTCCCCCGACTGAGATTATTTTTTCTGGTTCCTTGGGGCTAACAAGGGCGTCCACAATGAATTTGTCTGTTTGTGCACAGAGAATATTTGACACCAGAAGGAGAGCAAAAAGTAGATTTTTCATGATACACCTATTGATTTATATTTTAATACCTTATGAATGAACTAGTACAAATGATGGTGAGCCAGACCTTGATTTTTAGGGCTCTTAATAGCTATTCAATATTTTTTTTGCCTTGCTCAACATGTCAGCGGCAGGAATTGAATCCAACATTCTGATTTCAAAGGACTACAACATCTTGTCCAATTCTTTTATTTTTTCTTCTTTCCCTTCCTTTTTGAAATTCTCCTTTAGTATTCTGATCTTTTCGAAATCCTGAATACCCTCTATCAGTTTCTCGAAACGAATGGAAGTCCGTGGGCCAGGATAAAACTGAAAAAGTTCTCCCGCAGGATAACGACGCCAGCGGGAATCTAGAAGTGGATTGGCAACCCATGTATTATATGCCCAGAACAAATAGCCAGTATACCCCTTTGCCGCAGCGTACCAGCCCAACCAGGCATTCTCAGCCGGTGGGGAAGATGTGTATCCATTGGGGTACTTTTCCGGACAGGCAGTATAAAATGTAGTGGGCATGCCTAGCATTTTTCGTTTAATCATTAAATCAGCATCAAATTTCAAGTAGGATGCCAGGCTATGATCATAAATATCCATTTCAATTATAGGATGATAGGTATCACCTGCCAAGGCAATTTTCCATTCGGGATCAACTTTTGTTTATCATCTTATTCATTAATAGGTTTATTTTCTAATTGGCGAATGCTTAAAACTCCGGTTTGTATGACATTTCCAATGATTTCCAATTTATTTGCCTGATAACAACGTTCTTAAATTGAACCATACTGCTGTATGCACTTAATGCTATTTTTGTATATTTTTGATTATCAATCGGTTTTGGATCATCTAGCTCTATACATAATTTACCGTCGATAAAGATAAAGCATTGGCCATCAATACTTCCTGCCTGTACTTTATAAATTCTGCCAGGTTCAAATTTAAAGCAGGGTGTTGTGGCCCTGAGTTTGAAATCAGGAGATTTTTCAATACCTACTCTTTTGGTCCACCATCCGTTAAGACCACCGATGTAACCGTTCCCACAACTTTGCAACAAATCACTCCATTCTGTATTCCACATGAAGTTAAGATCTCGCGTGGAGGGTAAAACCGTACGACCTTCAAATTCAAGCAGAATATTGCCGGGAAAATTCTGCTTGAAAATGGCCATACCTCCCGATTCATCGGGATTTTTACCTGTGAGCCACCCATTCTCGAACCACCATTTACTGTTTCGGAATTCAAACAAAGTCTCAAGATTCTCTGCAGTTATAGGTTGATCGAACAATACGGTTGATTCTGATACATTAATTACCTTATTGATCAATTGGAGTTCATTAAAATGTCTGGAAGATTTCATGTATTAATACTATTTATAAGCTGATTGTTAATGGATATATTTATTTCCGGTCAAGGTAATACCAGTAAGTACTTCTCATGTTATTATTAATTCCCATACTTCCTGATGACTTATTATTGCCGTTAAAGATCTGGGAAGTTTCATACTTTGAGTAATTGGATTCTGTTTCCTTGCTTATCTTCAGGCCTCCAAGATCAGGGATTGACCCGGTATTTGCATATGAAAATAGTGCCGCTTCTTCAATGTGCATGGGAATTCGTGTATAGCCCATACCTTTCAATTTTCTGATTTCACCCATGATGCCCACGACGTTTTTTTCAAGCAGGAACCATGCAAGTTTGTACTCGAATGCTTTTTTATTGTTCGGGTTTGATTCCAATAATAAGAGAATATTCGTTTGCGGATTTTTAATTCTTGTTGGGAAATCTTCCTTGGGTTGTAATTTGATCTTTTCGCCTAATTCGGGATCAGCGACAATCAATTCCGGATGATAAAGCATTCCTTCATATTTCCTAGCCCAGCTTCTGTAATGGATTGTCTTTTTTAGAACATCAATATATTTTTCAGCAACTTGATAGTGCCCACTAATAAGATCGGTTTTTATAAGTAATTTGATATTTTCAGGCCGGAATCCCTGGATAACCATTGATTCGAAGGCCCATCGGTGAGCTTCGTTTATCAGACCTATGGTATAAAAAAAATAGACTCCTCTGAATATTTTATTAATGCTCACCTGTGAATCCCATGGTATCATAATTGTTTTTGTACCATAATCTTGGCGGCTATGGAACATTCTGTCGCACGAAATACCCTTTTCGGACAGGGCAATATTGTAATAATATTGAGCAACCCTATTCGCTGATTGTGACGTTTCCTGGTACTTTATTATACCATCCCAATCCTGGTCAAATAGCAATTTTTCGACTTTAAATAAATCTGCTGTGTCAGGGCTATAGAGTCGAGATTGGAAAAAAATTGTAAGAGAAAAAATTAAAAGTACGCTGTAGACTGAGATAATACTGGAGTAATCCTCCTTAATTTTTAGCCAAGAGATGGCCTTTAAAAGACTTGGATAAAGAACGATAAAACCATATAAAATGTATAAAAGAACCGGATTTTTGAAATAATCTTGTGAAGGCATAGGGTAACGGACTAATTCATCAATGGGTTGAAGGAATAAAACTGAATTGAACAGCAAAAGGGAAAGAGCAGCAATTATCAGTAAAACAATCGGATATGCCACTTTTCTATTAATGAGATAGTATGTAAAACACACTCCCAGGTAGATCCATGCGTAAGCACCAACCAAGTAAAAAAAAAGAGGAAAGATTACTAAAGCTAAAATACGGGTCGCCGTTCTATCTGAAGAAATCGAAAATAAAAAATAGAGCGCCACCAACAGAAATCCGATGTTGTTATGCACCTGATAATTAAAGTTTGTCTGCATCAAAATTAAAAGGCAGGAGGGTAGTATTGCAAAAGGAAATAAACAAGATCTGTTGGAAAAAAGTCTTTTGCTAATTTTTAAGAAGACGATTGCTATCAGGGCAAATAGTGTAGAAAGGATAACTGATCCATAAAAAAAATTAAAATAAAACTGACCGAGAAAATTCCCTAAGTATTCGAGCATACCCCCCGGTTTTAAGACAAATTGCAGGAGGTATTCACCTGAAAAAACAAACAATGACAAGTTTTCCTGATAAAAGAACACATAATTACCAAAAAAATAAAAATAGAGAAACGAAAAAACAAAAAGTAGCGCAAGCAGAAAATGAAAATTGAATATTCCATTTCTTAATCCGTCCCGTCCTATATACTTTCCAGGTTTTACCGGCTCTTTCTCTAATTTTCCCATTTAAGTTTCATCATTATATAATTTAATTTTTTAGGTCTGATGGACTTACAACCTATTCATTTTCGGGTTCATAAACTTACATAATCGTTTATAATCAATTACTTAAAAAAAGTCACATGAACCCTTTTTCTCAGATTGTTTTTAGTTGTTTAGGAAGTGTATTAATTTCCGTAAGTCTTCAAATTTCACGATTTTAATTTTCTCTTTTTTTATATAATTTAGAACTGATTGATTGCCTTTGAAAATAATTGAGAGGTCCTTCCTATTATTAATCTTTTGAGCAGGCATCATTCCTTGTTGAAGATAGTAATCATCTATCCCGCTCTTAAAGCGTGCAGGCACAGTTTCGGTATATCCTCTGGCAGGCACTAAGGGACTGTATGTTACGTGTTTTTTATTCAAAAAAAAATATTTGCCGGAATCTATAAGAATAAAATAGCCAAGTCTGCTGGTATCAGAAATGGTGTTTGCCAAAACAAGCGTTTCTAAACCATATTGAACGAATTTAATCTCCTTTTTTATCAGCCAGAAAATTCGATCCTCCTTCAAAAATTCTATTTCATCCCGAAAGATATCATACCGGAATGGGAAAGACGCATAATCTCCGTTGTTAAAATGCACAGTTCCTTTGATGAAATCTGCTGTATAATAGGGACTTCCCTCAACATCACTATAATTCAGAGTCGCTGACATATTTCTTGTGTCCAAAACCCGCACTTGATTTATTAGCCCGCCGGTGCTGTTTTGCGCAAATACAGTTATGCAATGAATCTGAAAAACAAGAGATAATATGAAAACTATATTTCTCATTGCAATTTAGTTTTTGAGATCTGCTTCAATTTCAACCAAAAGATCCGTCCGGCAAATGTCTGATTTAATATATAATGTTGGAATATTGCCAAAATGATGTCTACAGATTGATTTGACCATAGGTATGTCAACGTCATTTTTTACATACACCCGAATGCGGTTGTAGCTATTTGAATTGTTGTGGATTAATTGCGGGGCATAGGAGACAATATTTTGGAAGCTGGTCAATATTATAATGTTATCAATCGTAATGGCAGTCTGTTCTCTAATGTCGCCTTCCCCTATCGTATCCTGGCCAATAATTGAGGCGGTTCCTGACACATACATACGATACTTATTTTCAAATATTATAAGCTTTGCCCGTTCGAAAAGAGGAGGTGGATTTTCTTTGTGCTCATGCTCCTGCTTCCCGGCAAGAACTTTCTGATCATAGCTATATGGGTTAATCTGTGCGGGATTTTTGATCGAAATTATTTTAACATCCTCCGACGCCACAATTGCACAGAAATCAATTGTCACACCGTTAAAATCCACTCCAACTCCGGTCGCAGCCGGAAAATCAGGAACCAATCTGTAAGTATAATAAAAATCCTGACGGACGCTATTGAATATTTGATAATTCCCGGATGAAAGTGAGGTTCTTGAATAGTGGCTCAGTATCTTTCCAATATAGTTCCACTGCCTGACAATATTGTCACAGGTCATTTTTTCAATCAGAAGAATATTGCGCATGGCAATAAATGCCTTCTCCGAAGCGGTTTTCGTGTTCCTGCATTGAACCCTACTTTCTATGCCATTAGCCCACAATTCTTTGTAGCCAGATTTTTCAATTATCGTGTATCTCCAGTTCTTGTATTTACGATAATCCATCTTAATCGAGTATGCGTTGATCAAACCAATTTCAAGCACCAGATTATATGGTTTTTCAGGCGAATTGGCTAATATCCCAAATGTTGGACATTCTTCCCCAAACGTACTCAATAGTTGCTCCGTTAGAAATTGCTTTTTAGTTTGAAAATCATTTCTATTCTGCGAATGCACAAACAGATTTATTTTAAAAATCCGACTTCTGCCTGCTTTCCAAATAGCAATTAATTGCCCGTGGCAACTCTGCCAGTCGGCAAAAAAGTCGCCTTTGGAAAATGGCTGGATTACTTTGTATGATGTATCGGGAATAGGCATTTACTAACGATCCTTTATTTGTTATTAAAGTTAATATTTTTGAATGCAATGAGCATAATGATCCGCAATGTAAATACTCCCGTTTTTTGCGACAGTAATTCCCAAAGGAAAATGTTTGCTGTCTTCAAAGACACCGGAGGTGTACCATTGAGACATGAATTCCCCAGCGGAATTAAAGTGCTGAATACGAAAATTGTATCGGTCACAAATAAAAATTTCACCAAGTTCATTTACTGCAACTCCGTGGGGTTCACTGAACTGTTGGCTGCCTGAATCCTTTCCTTCTCCATATTCTCCAAACCGCTTTATCAAGATTCCCTCTTTCGTGAAAAATGAAATCCGGTGATTTTGCCGGTCGCTCAATATAATATTTCCGTCTTTTGCAATGGCTATTTCATGAGGCATGTACAATTTGAATCCAATCGTCTCCTGATCCCCCCATTTTGAAAGAAATTTCAAATCTGTGTTAAATTTTTGTATCCTGTAATTAAAAGCATCAATGACATAGACTACATCCTTCTCATCAATCGCTAATCCATAAGGATATTTTAATTGCCCATCTTCAGTCCCGTACGAACCAGTAGATTTCACAAATTCACCATTGGAGGAAAATTTTTGAATCCTGTTATTGTTCA
>JANYJT010000005.1 GCA_025358395.1 Bacteroidia bacterium | reverse complement strand
ATTGTAGGAGAAAAATTAATCGGCAAAAGTAGCATTATTGCCAAATAAGCAGATAGGGCTATTCATGTATCCAACAAAACTCCGGCAAAATTATAGGTTGTTATTAGCAGATTCTTTTCAATTATAACTCGAATAGATTTGAAACATTTATTCTGTCAAAGTAAAATCAAGACTGCCAATCCTAATCCATGATGCCTCTTCCCACGAATTTTCGTCGCGTTCGCGCAGAAAGAATTCAATTTGGTACTTCCCTGGTTTCGTGAGATCAAAAGGAAAAGCTGCCATTCCCGGATTGTTGCAATAAGAACTCTGCCGATAACTGGGATTGACTGAGATTTCCCTGACGTTGAACACGCATAAAAAACTTTACCTGCTTGTTCACCTTATCCAGGGGGGGGGCAAATACCCAGTTTAACTGACCTATCCGAAATACGAATACATTAAAGTTGTAACATTATTTAATAGGACTGTAACATTGGTGTAACAATTTTAACGAATTTTTGCACCGTAATAATATGATAAAATACAATTCAAAAAATTATGAGAAAATTAAATTTGATTTTAATCTTGCTTTTTCTGATAGTAGCTTTTAATGTAAAAGCACAGGATCCGGTTACTACCGAAAAATTGACCGAAATAAACGACAAGGTTAATGGATTGCTTGAGCGTGTTGCAACTGATGAAGCTGATTTGCAGAAACTAACAAAGATAAAAATCTCAGGTTACATCCAGGCACAATATCAAAACTTCGAGAGTCCTGCGCTTCTGTCTACTACTAACAACTATTTTTCATTGCGAAGAGTTCGGGTAAAGTTCACCTATGAGGCTCTGGACGGAGTAAAATTCGTTCTGCAGCCTGACTTTGCGCCTGGAGCCCTCTCCTTAAAAGACGCCTATGTCGTATTGAACGACCGTTGGTCTAAAGCATTTACGGTCACGGCCGGTAAATTTAACAGACCCAACTACGAAGTTGAGTACTCCTCCAGTCAACGAGAACTACCTGAACGCTCTGCTGTAATCAGGGCTCTTTACCCCGGTGAGCGCGCCATCGGAGCTAAGCTTGAATACAACCCATTGAATTTCCCTATCCACATGCAATTGGCACTATTCAATGGCGCAGACGGAATTACGGTGAACAATAGTGCAGGTTCAAACCTAAACTCCAATGAAAACAAGGATTACGACAACTTCAAAGATGTGATGGCCCGGGTAACTTACAACCTCAGCCTGGGCAATTTCGGCGGACTTGATTTCGGTGCACATGGATACTTTGGGAAGCTAAAATCTATGGCAACCACAACCTATTTAAGTGATTACACTACCGTGAAAGCAGCAAATATCGGAGATGCCATTTCTAAAAATTGGGTTGGTGGTGAATTTCAATTGTTTGCAGATGTTCTAGGCGGATTCTCGGTAAAAGGGGAATATATCGCCGGTAAAAATGCATCCATCGGATTTGCGCCTTCCGGAACGACTTTGGGAGTCGCCAATTTCCAAAATAAATTTTCCGGTTATTACCTCTACTTTATCAAGAATCTGGGTAAAAAGAACCAGTTCGCATTCCGTTACGACTACTATGACCCAAATACAGACATTACCGGGAAGGATGTTTCTATAAGTGGATATGCGGCGACAACGACCCTCGCCAAAAAAATCAGTGGAAAATCAGACCTGGCGACTTCTACTGTCGGTCTTGCATTTCATCATTATTTTGACGACAACCTTAGAATTACCCTTGCCTACGACATCGTTCAAAATGAAAAAGTTGGAACCGTTGGTAAGATTGTAGACAATTATACCACAGCTGCCGGGGTTGCCGGAACTATGGACTGGAGTAACGCAATTAACCAGAATGTGTTAACCTTAAGAATACAAGCAAAATTTTAACAAAATTAAGCTTGGGAAGGTTATATTTCGTAATTTAACAAGACAATAATACCAAAAAAATGAAATCATTTAATCTATTAAAATTAGCAATCTTAGCAGTAGTATTAGGAGCTATAAGCTTTGCATTCACTGCTGCACCTGAAAGAATCACCGTAAAAGGATCGGATACAATGGTCATTCTTGCACAGAAATGGGCCGAGGAATATATGAAAATCAATACCAGCTCATCCATTCAGGTTACCGGAGGCGGATCGGGAGTTGGCATTTCAGCCTTAATCAATGGTGCCACTGATATCGCCAATGCAAGCCGCAAGATGAAACCTACTGAAAAGGAGAAACTAAAAGCAAGGTACAATACACTTGGTGTTGAAGTTGCCTGCGCAAAAGATGGAATAACTGTTTACCTAAATCCATCAAACAAAATTAAAGAACTAACAATTAAGCAATTAAGCGACATCTACAAGGGAACCATCACCAACTGGAAAGAGGTGGGTGGCGCAGACCTGTCGATTAAATTATATGGTAGAGAGAACAGCTCTGGTACTTACGTTTTCTTTCAGGAGAATGTTGTAAAAGGTGATTATGCTACAAATTGCCAGACACTTCCCGGAACTGCAGCGGTAGTTAATGCCGTAAAAAAAGACCCGAATGGAATTGGTTACGGTGGAGCTGCTTATGCCGAAGGAATCGAAATCTGTAAAGTAAAAAAAGACGACAATAGTCCCGCCTACCTGGCTACAGCCGAAACAATTAAAAACAACCAGTATCCTATAACGAGATATCTGTACATGTATCTTGCCAATAGACCTACAGGCGAAATCAAAAAGTACATCGACTGGATTTTAAGTGTCGAAGGCCAAAAATTAGTTGTAGAGATGGGTTACTTTCCGGTTAAATAATTAATGACTATTAGTGATCCGCAAGAACAAATAAGTTTAATTAAAACTTATACTTACCGCATAGAACACCTCGCCAGGTGCGCTATGCGGTAAGTTCTTAATCTTATATTACCAGTTTTTATAATTCCAATTTTAGTAAAACCGCTTTAATGTCCAGGAAAAAATCTAAAAAGGGTTCGTCAATCGACGACATAGAATCAAGCAAAATTGATATTACCCAAAAGAAATTTCGTTTGAGCGATTTTTTGGCTGAGAAAATAATCAAAGGAGTAGCTTTTCTTTCCATTGCCATCATTGTGCTCATTTTCGTTTTTGTTTTCAGAGAATCATTGCCAATTTTCAAATCGGAGAAGAGCCTGGCCAGCCAGGCGATCACCAATCAGGCAGAGCAGGAAACCTACGGAGAGGTAAAAGATACCACTACTGTACAGGAGCAATATGGCATACAAACTTCTGACTCCTTAAAATCGGGAAAGCCTGCTGAGACAACCTACACGGTCAGCTCGGGAAGTGGCTACGACCACAATCGCGCTGCCTTGAAATCACTTGCGACAACTGAATGGGTTCCGGTATCAGAAAAGCCCAGATATGGCATCCTGGCATTACTGATCGGAACCTTTAAAATTACTTTTATCGCTATGCTTTTTGCTGCACCTCTTGCTATTCTCGCGGCACTTTACACTTCTGTTTTTGCAAACAAAAAGATGAAGGAAATTATCAAACCAACCATCGAATTGCTGGCAGGTTTTCCATCTGTCGTGATTGGATTTTTTGCTTTGATGGTATTGGCCTCATTCCTTCAATCAGTATTTCAATATGATACCCGGCTCAATTCCTTTGTCGGAGGAATTGCCATGGGTATTGCAGCCATTCCCATAATCTTTACCATAACAGAAGATGCACTGACAGCGGTTCCAAAAACTTACTATGAAGCAAGTCTGGCAATAGGTGCTTCCAAATGGCAGACAGCGTTTTTTGTGATATTACCTGCTGCGACACCCGGAATTTTTGCTGCCATTTTGCTCGGCATTGGCAGAGTTTTCGGAGAAACCATGATTGCCCTTATGGCTACCGGAAATGCCGCTCAGACAAGTATGAATCCTTTTGAGTCTGTTCGGACCCTGGCTGCTACCATTGGAGCGGAAATGGCTGAAGTCGTTTTTGGCGATACGCATTACAACGTCCTGTTTCTTCTGGGATCGTTGCTATTTATTTTTACATTTTTGCTCAACGCGATTGCTGAGTTTTATGTAAAAGGTAAACTAATGAAAAGCATTCAGGGAAAATGATCAGCAACAAGAAAATAGATATCAAGGGAGCCGCAATTGAGGGTGTAACACTTCTTTCGGCGTTGATAATCATCTCTATTGTTGTAGTGATGATTGTGGTGATTGTCAAAGGAGGAAAAGAACAGCTTTCATGGGAGTTCTTAACAAGTTTCCCTACAGATGGAATGACGAAAGGTGGAATTTTCCCCGCCATTTACGGAACCTTCCTGCTTGTCATTATTATGTCCGTAGCAGCAGTACCATTCGGAACCATTACTGCAATTTACCTTACCGAGTACGCAAAAGAAAATTCGCTGATTGCAAAGACCATTCGATTTGCAGTCAGAACTTTAGCTGTTATTCCTTCCATTATTTACGGACTTTTTGGCCTTGGATTTTTCATCAAATTTGTCGGGGCTCAGGTAGATACAGCCTTTTATGGCGGTCAGCTGAAATGGGGACAACCCAATTTGCTTTGGGCGAGTTTAACTATGGCTCTGCTGACTCTTCCAGTCGTCATTGTTTCGGTGGAAGAAGCTCTGAAAACCGTTCCAAAAGATTTACGCGCAGCGAGTCTGGCATTGGGCGCAACAAAATGGCAAACAATTTGGAAAGTGGTTCTGCCGGGTTCCGTTTCAGGCATCATGACCGGAACAATTCTGGCAGTCAGTCGCGGTGCCGGCGAAGTCGCACCAATACTTTTTACCGGTGCAGCCTATTATCTCGCTACCTTACCAGGATTAAGCGACCAGTTTATGGTACTTGGTTATCACATTTATGTCATGACGACACAGTCTGCCAATGTTGACCAGACCTTGCCTATCCAATTTGGAACGACCTGTGTATTGTTGATGTTAACCTTCCTGCTAAACATGACTGCTGTCATTTTGAGATACCGAATCAGAAAAAAGAAAACCAATTAATATGAGCTCTGAAAAAATAAATACGGAGAATTTGTTCCTGTACTATGGCGCTAAAATGGCATTGAACAATATCTCCCTGAAGATTCCTGAGAAGAAAGTGACCGCATTTATCGGGCCTTCCGGTTGTGGAAAATCGACTTTTCTCAGAAGTCTGAACCGTATGAACGACCTGATTGACAATGTTAAGATTGAAGGAAAAGTTATGATAGATAATATCAATATCTATGATAAAAACATTGATGTGGTAAATCTTCGGAAAAAAGTAGGTATGGTCTTTCAAAAGTCCAATCCTTTTGCGAAATCGATCTATGAGAACATTGCTTACGGGCCAAGAATCAATGGGATCAGCAACAAAAATCAATTGGATGAGATCATAGAAACGGCCCTGAAAAATGCGGCAATCTGGGAAGAGGTCAAAGACCGGCTGGGAGATTCGGCACTTGGGCTTTCGGGAGGTCAGCAGCAGCGGCTCTGTATCGCCAGAACGTTGGCGGTAAACCCTGAAATTGTATTGATGGATGAACCTGCGAGCGCATTGGATCCATTGTCGACCTCCAAAATAGAGGAATTGATCGTGCAACTGAAAGAGCAATATACGATCGTGATTGTCACTCACAACATGCAACAAGCCTCCCGTATCAGCGATCTTACGGCCTTTTTCTACTTGGGAGAACTGATTGAATTCGACAAAACAAGGAAAATTTTCACCAATCCTGAGAAAAAACAAACAGAAGATTACATCACTGGTCGCTTTGGTTGATGTCGAAACAATTTATACATTTAAAACATGGAAAATCATAGAATATTCGATTCGGAATTAGATAAAATAAGGGATAAAGTATTCCAAATGAGCGTGTTGGTTAATCGGCAACTCATCGATGTGGTAACGGCTCTCACTACAGGTGACCTTCCGTTGTCCCGGAAAGTAATCAGCAATGATGAGGAGATTAACAATCTGGATACCAAAATTGATAAACTTTGCCAGAGAATTTTCGCATTGCAACACCCTGTTGCTTCTGATCTCCGGTATATCATGTCATCGCTTAAAATCAACAATGATCTTGAACGAATTGGAGATCACGCAGTCAATATTGCCAAAAGAATTGAACCATTGCTTCAATTTCCCGAATTGGTTGAGGAGCTGGGGATAGACGGAATAGGAGAAAAGATAGTTGAACTATTTTCAGACGTACTGTCGCTAATCAGTTCGTTAGACATTGTCTTTGCTGAAAAGATTTTTAAAAAAGCAGCAAAGATTGATGCAGAGTGTAAAATAATAATTTCGAAAATCCTTGGTGAAAAGATATATAGACCTGATGTGGTTCTCGCATCAGTATATATTTTGATTATTATTAATCTTTTCGAAAGAATAGCCAATTATTCGACCAATATTGCGGAGGCAATTAGTTTTGTAGTGGATGGAGAGTTCATCAAACACAAGAAACAGCTCTGAAGATCGTTTTATGGATAAAAAAATTGACCATCATGGATAAATTTCGAATCCTGGTAGTGGAAGATGAGGAGGATATCAACGAAATACTAAAGTTTAATCTGGAAAACGAAGGGTATTCGGTTGATTCGTTATTTTCTGCAGAAGATGCACTCAAAAAGGATTTGAACCTGTATGACCTCATTCTGCTGGATGTAATGATGGGAAAAATTTCCGGGTATCATCTCGCTCAAAAAATTAGAAAAGAGTTGCAGTCAAATGTTCCAATCATTTTTTTGACTGCCAGAACAACCGAAAATGATCTGTTGACCGGCTTCAACATTGGAGCAGACGATTACATTACCAAGCCTTTCTCAATTAAGGAAGTTCAAGCCCGCGTTAAAGCCGTCTTGAAAAGAGGAGTGAAATCTTCATCCATGTCGGCACCTACTCTACTTCATTTGGGAGAATTAACGATAGATATTGAAAAAAAATGCCTCTTTCTTGGTGATAAGAAAGTAGAACTCTCCCGAAAAGAGTTTGAAATTCTTCATTTAATGGGAAAATCCCCCGGAAGGATCTATTCCCGTGAGGAAATATTAAACAGGGTTTGGGAAAGCGATGTTATTGTAACCGACCGAACGGTAGATGTCAATATGACACGGTTACGAAGAAAAATGGAAGGTTTTGGTAGTTGTATCCGCAACAAACCAGGATTTGGCTATTATTTTGAAAATTAAATCCAAAAAATAATCTAATTATGATCTTCAGGTACAGATCCATCAAATGGAAACTATTTGTATACTATTTTTTACTTTTCACCATATTTACACTTTCCATTGTTCTCTTTCAGAACCAAAGGGAACATTATTTCAGGGTCGCTGAACTGAGAACTTCACTAAACGATTATACAGATCTAACGAATCGGTTCATGGAAAAATATGCGATTGAAAAGGACAGGAAATATTCAAAACTGGATAGTCTGAAAATAGTCCTTCCACCCGAAAAAGTAAGGTTAACGATAATCAACAAGAGTGGTCTTGTCCTGTATGACAACACGGTGGCAGACTATAATCATATGGAAAATCACCAGGAGAGACCCGAATTTCAAAAGGCCATTTACGAAGCATTTGGTGAAAATATTCGTCATTCATCAACCACAAATCTTGACTATTTCTATTATGCGAAAAATTATAACAACATCATTATCAGGGCGGCTGTTGTATATGATACTCACATCAAAGCATTTCTGCAAGCCGACCGTGTTTTCATTCCGTTTTTCATCATGCTTTTTCTGGTTTTCGGATTTTTTCTTAGATACATCGGTAACCATTTGGGTGATTCAATCACCAAGCTGAAAGATTTTGCCGTGAAGGTCAGAAGAAATGAAGCAACAAAATTCGATGTAAACACTCAATTCCCAAATGACGAATTGGGATCAATCAGTCATGAAATAATACAGCTTTATCATCAGTTGAATCAAACAAAAAGTGAACTGTTGTTGGAAAAAGAAAAATTGGTAAGTCATCTTTATGTTCTGAAAGAAGGAATCGCTTTTTTTTCACCCAATAAAAAAGTAATTCTTAACAACAGTCATTTCATCGTTTATTTGAATATCATCTCAGAAGAGACATCTACTTCACCTGAAAAAATATTCAAAACTTCAGCTTTTGCCGAGATGAACCAATTTCTGGAAAAATTCATTCTTGATAAGAGCACTTTACAACCTCACGATTTGCCAAGAATGGAGTTTTCAGTACAGAAGAACAGCTATCATTTTAATGTCCAGTGTATAATTTTTCCTGACATGAGTTTTGAAATTCTGATCGCCGACCAAACGGAACAGGTGAAAAGAAGCATCATGAAACAGCAGATTACCTCCAATATTTCTCACGAACTTAAAACTCCTATATCTTCAGTAAAAGGCTATCTGGAAACGGTTTTGAATAATCCAACTTTGGAGCAAAGCAAACAGCACTATTTTATCAGGAAAGCCTTCGTTCAATCGGAGAGGCTAACACAACTGGTCAATGATATAGCTACACTAAATAAAATTGAGGAATATTCGGATTTGTACATTCGGGGTAAAATCCATTTGGGAAAGGCTATTGATGAGGCTATTGAAAGTCTTCAGGATCAATTGAAAAAGAAATCTATCCAAGTAGAGAATAGTGTCGAGCCTGATCTGGTGGTCAATGCAAATTATTCGCTCCTTTTTTCCATTTTCAGAAATCTGATCGAAAATTCCGTGATCTATGGTGGGGAAAATATCACCATATCGATTTCTAAGTACCATGAAGATGCCTCATTCTACTTTTTCTCTTTTGCCGATAACGGTCGCGGGGTAGAGGAAGAGCATATCTCCCGCCTTTTTGAGCGGTTCTACAGGGTAGACTCAGGAAGATCAAGAAAACAAGGAGGTACAGGGCTTGGGTTGGCGATTGTAAAAAATGCAATACTCAGTTTCAAGGGAGATATCTCAGCCAGATCCGGAAATGGTGGCGGATTGGAGTTTATCTTTTCGCTGCCAAAGTAGGACGGGACGACCGGGAGGACCGGGAAACGGGGAAATAATGGAAGCGAGGAAATAGTTTTTCAGAATGATCAATTTTAGGTTATTTTTGTTGCTATCTGATTTATAGGAATTCACAGCATGCATGACAAAATTGCTTCACTCAATCTACAACTTGCCGGTGCAGATGCCATCGGATTACTCTCCTTCTTTTTAACGGAATATAAGGATAGGATTGCACTTTCAAGTAGTCTTGGATTGGAAGATCAGGTATTAACAGAAATGGTTTGTTTTATAGACCCGGCAGTCAAAATTTTCACACTGGATACCGGCAGACTGTTCCCAGAGACATATGATCTGCTTCAACGCACAAACCAGAAATACGGTATACAGATGCAAGTGTTCTTTCCCGAGGCGCAAAAGGTAGAAGAAATGGTGCAATCCAAAGGGATCAACCTCTTTTACAACTCCATCGAAGACAGGAAAACCTGCTGTCGTATCCGGAAAATTGAGCCCTTAAAAAGAGCATTTACCGGACTCGATGTCTGGATCTGCGGCCTTAGACGGAATCAATCGGTCACCAGAGCCGAAATGCAACCCATCGAATGGGATGAGAACAATGGTCTCATCAAAGTAAATCCATTGATCGACTGGAGCGAAGAGCAAGTTCGTGCTTACATCAAAGCGCACAACATCCCATACAATCCACTTCACGACCGTGGTTTTCCCAGCATCGGTTGTCAGCCATGCACCAGAGCCATCCTGCCTGGGGAAGATCCTCGTGCAGGCAGATGGTGGTGGGAAAATCCGGATACCAGGGAGTGTGGATTGCACAAGAGATGACCCCCTCGACTTCGCTCGGGGACCGGAGCATTTCTTAGTCCCCTTCTCCAAGTCTCCCAATCAATCAAACCATTATCCACAAATACACCAATCTACCCAAACAGCCATGGCAACACAAGACAGACGTTCCTTCATCAAAACAGCCGGACTAGGAAGCTCACTCATCGGACTTTCAGGCAGTTTATCAGCAATTGGATTATCACTTCCCGATAAAAAAGCCAACAAACTTCCTCGCTGGCGAGGATTTAATTTACTGGATTTTTACACATCGAAACCATTAAATCTCTCTGGGCAAAAGGGTCCGGGCAGATCTACCGAGGATGATTTCAAATGGATGTCGGACTGGGGTTTTGATTTTGTCCGTATACCGGTGCAGTATCCCAGTTATTTAAAATTCGATCAAGGTTCGGACAAAGAGAAACGGATCAAACCGGAAGAGGTTTTTGATTACAACGAAAATGCACTTGAGGAGATTGAGAAACTGGTTTTTATGGCTCATAAATATGGATTGCATGTGAGCCTGAACCTGCACAGGGTTCCGGGATTTTGTATCAATGCAGGTTTCAATGAGCCTTTCAACCTTTGGAAAGACAGTGAGGCACAGCAGGCACTTTATACGCATTGGGGTATGTGGGCAAAGCGATTTCAAGGTATTTCAGGTAAAAAGCTCAGCTTTGATCTCATCAATGAACCCTGCTTCCGCGAGGATATGAACGATCAATTTGGGAAAAGGACGAAGATTCCCGGCGAAACATACCGAATGATTGTACAAGGCTGCCTGGATTCAATTTTAAAATTCAATCCTGACCGTTTGGTGATTGCCGACGGCAACAATGGCGGAGGAGATGTCACACCCGAACTCAACGATCTGACAGTCGCACAAAGCTGCAGAGGATATTATCCCGGTGATGTTTCTCATTACAGGGCGCCGTGGGTTTGGAAGAACCCTGATGATGCCCCAAAACCAGTTTGGCCGGGTACCATCAAAGACAAAAATTTCAGCAGAAAGAATCTGGAAGATTTCTATCGTCCGTGGATCGAGCTGGTTCAAAAAGGGGTCGGAGTTCATTGTGGGGAGTGCGGTTGCTACCGGGAAACCCCGCATGAAGTCTTCCTGGCCTGGATGACCGATGTTCTTGATATCCTGACAGAAAACAACATTGGATGGGCTTTCTGGAATTTCAGAGGAGATTTCGGGGTAATGAATTCCGGCAGGAAAGATATCGAATACGAAGATTGGCATGGTCATAAACTTGACAGGAAGATGCTTGTGATGTTACAAAAACATTGAGAAATAGGTTAGCTATTAGATATTAGCTGTTAGCAATTAGCTGTTAAGCTAACTTCACATCCACAATTTTGCAATTCTATACCTTTTAGAACCCCGGAGGGGGTGACCTGTTTGTAGCACGTGAATGACGATCAGAGATAGAGCTCAGGAGGAGCGTCCTGTGAAAATATCTTCCATCCTAGAAATGATGGATAACCGAATGATTCCAACAATAGATCGCATCTCCGCTGCTCCATTCCAATACGCCTCCAATATTCTACAAACAGAATACCCCCGCCGGGGGCTGGAAAAAGGCAGAATGGACAGATATTCTATTTGTCTCGCTGGGCGGATTGAAATTACCGAAGTTGTGCCTTCCTGCGAACAACCTGCTAATAGACTAACAGCTAACAATTTTCTTCAAAAAGACAACTAACTAATAAACAGGCACTAACAGCTGACAACTAATTGCTAATGGCTAAAGGCTAACGACTAATAGCTCTAGTCTGCTTAATTCAACTACCTTTGCAGCCTATTTATCAAGCAAATAATATGTTATTTCGTTCCTTAAACATCATAGACCCCATTCTGAAAGCGGTGGAAGAAGAGGGTTACACAATACCAACACCTATACAAGCAGAATCCATTCCGATCATATTAAAAGGCACAGATCTCCTGGGCTGTGCACAAACCGGAACCGGTAAAACGGCAGCATTTGCCATTCCAATCCTGCAATTGCTGAGCTCCAATATCAGTTTGGGTAGAAAAAAGAAGATCAGGAGCTTGATCGTTACCCCAACCAGGGAGTTGGCCATCCAGATTGAAGAGAGTTTCAAGGCTTATGGCAGGCATACGGGGTTAACCTGTACTGTTGTATTTGGAGGGGTCAACCAAAATCCACAAACCACAGCTCTGAGAAACGGCGTAGACATTCTGGTAGCCACCCCAGGTCGGCTGCTGGATCTGATGAACCAGGGATTTATCACCTTGCGGGACATAGAAATTTTTGTCCTGGACGAAGCCGACAGAATGTTGGATATGGGCTTTATCCACGATGTCAAAAAATTGCTGCTGGCACTGCCTAAAACCAGGCAATCGTTGTTCTTTTCAGCCACAATGCCACCGGATATCGTGAAATTGGCAGGAACAATTCTGCAAAAGCCGATGAAAGTTTCAGTTACACCAGATGCCCCCGTTGTTGAAATTATCCAGCAATCTGTCTGTTTTATTGACAAGGGAAACAAAAGTGCATTGCTGCTGGAAATACTTAAAGATCAGAAAATCAAAACGGCGCTGGTTTTCACCCGAACCAAACATGGTGCCAATACTGTCGTCAAGACACTTTTGAAACATGGTATTTCGGCTGAAGCCATCCATGGTAACAAGGCTCAGACTGCCCGTCAGCGGGCGCTTTCCAATTTCAA
This sequence comes from Bacteroidia bacterium, assembly GCA_025358395.1. Next base: position 351 of record JANYJT010000005.1, on the reverse strand, counting down.
GGATCAAACTACCAGGATCTTGGTCGCGACAGATATTGCTGCACGGGGTATCGATGTGGATGATTTGCAATATGTGATCAATTACGAAATACCTAATATTCCTGAAACCTACGTGCACCGAATTGGACGTACCGGACGTGCCGGGGCTGAAGGTACTGCATTTTCGTTCTGCGATGCGGAAGAGAAGGAATACCTGAGGGACATTGAAAAGTTGATTGGTAAAAAAATTCCTGTCGGCGAAAATCCACTTTTCCCACTGGTAGATCATCATCCGGTAAAAACCCAAAGGCAACAGCAAGGCAGAGGAAATTCAGGTCATTCCAGACCTAAACCGGCAGAAGTAAAAAGAGC
>JANYJT010000250.1 GCA_025358395.1 Bacteroidia bacterium | reverse complement strand
TTCGGAGAATCTGGTAAATTATTACCAATATCGCCTATCGACGGATTCCTGCAGTGTTATTTCCGGAAAGAACGAGGTGACAACCGAACGAAAAGTGGCAAGGGGTACCATCAACTCTTCCCTTTGGAATGCCATGAAGGAAAGTAATCTGGATCCGATGCTGGCAATTCAACTCTCTGATCTGTTTGCATGGTCCATAGACTTCTTTGCCATTCAAAAGGGTGATTTTTTTACGGTTCTTTATGATGAGGACTTTGTAAAAGGTGAAAAGATCGGTATAGGAAGGATTCATGCGGCACTATTTAACGCTTCTGGTCAAGATTTTTATGCCATACATTTTGAGCAGGAAGATGGGCAAAGTTATTTTGATGAGCAGGGAAGGAGCATCCGAAAGGAATTTCTGAAGGCGCCACTCAGAATGTTTAGAATCAGTTCCAGATTTACAGCAGCCAGAATGCATCCAATTCTTCGGATAGTGCGGCCTCACTTTGGAGTGGATTATGCTGCACCAACCGGTACCCCGGTTTATACCATTGGAGATGGTGTTGTACAAATCAAAGCTTATCAGTCGGGTGGCGGCGGAAATTTTATAAAAATCAAACACAATTCGGTTTATACAACTACCTACATGCACCTTTCAAAATTTGGTGCTGGTATCCAGGCAGGATCGCGTGTCAAACAAGGTGATTTAATAGGATACGTAGGCTCAACAGGGCTTGCCTCGGGCCCTCACCTTGATTTTCGCGTTTTTATGAATGGCTTTCCGGTTGATCCGCTAAAATTGAAATCACCTCCAGCCAACCCGGTATCACCAAATAACAAGGCGAACTTTTTGTCGGTAAGAGACAAACTTCTATGGGAACTTAAGGGCTCCAAACCGGCAAGCGCAAAAAAGAAACCGGCTATCTGATAAGTCAGGCTTTTTTCTCTTCCGCCAAAGTCACATCAGCAACAAACTGTCGGATCTGCTGTTCGTCGTCTTTTTTACAGATGAGCAAAGTCTTTTGCGATTCCACAACAATGTAATCTTTTAATCCTTGGATTACAGCTACTTTTTCTTGGGGAAGGTTGACAATACAGCCTCCGGTTTCATATAAAAATATTTTGCTTCCGGATACTGCATTTCCCTTCGCATCCAGGGGGTGATTTTCGTATAATGAACCCCACGTCCCTAAATCAGACCATCCAAAATCTGCAGTCAGAACATATACATTATCTGCTTTTTCCATTATTCCGTAATCAATTGAAATATTGGGACATTCAGAATAGCTTTTGTTGATAAAAAAGCATTCATCAGCTGTATTAAGGAGTTTTTTACCTTTTTCAAACAACAAATTCAGATCGGGCAAGTACTTTTCAAAAGCATGATGAATGGCAGTTGCCGACCAAACAAAAATTCCTGAATTCCAGTAGAATTCTCCTGTCTCAACGAAGACTTTTGCCATATCGCGATCCGGTTTCTCCGTAAATGTCTTCACCTTATACAGATTGTCAAAATTGTTGTAGGTAAGTTTTTCATTTACCTGAATATAGCCATATCCTGTTTCAGGTCTGGAAGGCTGAATACCCAATGTTACAAGGACCTCATTGTCTCCGGCAAACTGTAACCCCTTCTCGATTTCACTGAGAAATAAATCTTCCTTCAAAATGAGGTGATCTGAGGGAGAGACGACAATCCGCGCTGATGGGCAAATGCTCAATATTTTATAAGTGGCATAGGCAATGCACGGAGCGGTATTTCTTCTTATTGGCTCAAGCAAGACTTGAGATTCCCTGAGTTGGGGCAATTGCTCCATAACCAACTCTTTGTATTTTTCGCTGGTAACAACGAAAACATTTTCGGCTGGCAGAATTTTGTTGAACCGTTCGAAAGTAAGTTGGAGCAGTGTTTTACCAATTCCCAGGATATCAATAAATTGTTTGGGCCGATCTGAGGTACTTAGTGGCCAAAAACGGCTTCCAATCCCGCCAGCCATAATGACACAAAAATTTTCACACATTTCCATGTTTAGGCGATTTTTACCAAAATTAGCTTATTTTTTGAAAATCAACATATATTCCTGCGAAAAGAGGTTCATAAATCTTATCAGGGCTTTATTTAATAATTTGTACTTTTATCAAAAAATTTCATGAAGATTTTCAATGAGATTGGGAGCTATTTCTTGTTGATGTACCGCGTCTTCAGTCGCCCTGAGAAACCGCGTATTTACTGGCGTCAATTGGTGCTGGAGATAGAAAAGCTTGGAATAAATTCTCTTGGAATTGTTGCCATCATCTCTGTTTTCATGGGGGGTATCATTACTCTGCAGCTCACGTATAATATGTCGAGTCCGTTGATGCCCACTTACCTGGTAGGGCTTGGAAACCGCGATACACTTATACTGGAATTTTCCTGTACAGTTCTTAGTCTTATGCTGGCCGGTAAAGTAGGTTCAAATATTGCTTCTGAGATTGGCAGCATGAGGGTTACAGAACAAATTGATTCTCTTGAATTGATGGGGGTAAACTCAGCCTCATTTCTTATTTTGCCCAAGATCATTGCCGTCGTTTTTATCAGTCCGATTCTATTTATTCTTAGTGTTTTTTGTGGCATAGTTGGCGGTTTAATTGCCGGTCCGCTCTCAGGTGTTGTAACTGTCGCCACTTACATGGGAGGAATTAGAACCATGTTTGTACCATTCTTCGTCACTTTCTCAATCATAAAGACGTTGGTTTTTGGGTTCCTGATTGCTACTGTGCCGGCATTTCAGGGTTACAATGTACAAGGAGGAGCCTTGGAGGTAGGCCGTGCCAGCACTAAATCAGTGGTTAATACCAGTATTTTGATACTCTTCTTCGACTTGATTTTGACTCAATTGCTATTTAAATGATTGAAATTAAGAACATAAAAAAATCTTTTGAGGAGCGACCAATCTTAAAGGATATATCTACACTTTTCGAGAAGGGGAAAACCAATCTGATCATAGGTCAGAGTGGATCTGGGAAAACCGTTTTGCTTAAATCAATTGTTCGGCTTATTGAGGTAGATGAAGGGGAGATTCTATTTGATGGCCGGGACATCCGGCAAATGAATTTCAGGGATCTTAAGAAACTAAGGCAGGAAATGGGTATGGTGTTTCAGGGTGGAGCACTTTTTGATTCATTAAGTGTAGCTGAAAATGTCAGGTTTCCGATGGACATGTTTACCAATATGACCAATGGAGAGAAAAATAAGCATGTTGATTTTTGTTTAGACAGGGTTAACATCAAGGGAGCTCATCACCTTTTTCCATCAGAAATTTCAGGTGGTATGCGCAAAAGGGTCTCAATTGCAAGAGCCATTGCCCTGAATCCAAAATATCTTTTTTGCGATGAGCCAAATTCGGGTCTTGATCCAGTAACTTCGATTTTGATTGATAACCTTATCAAAGAGATTACCATTGAATTCAATATCACAACGCTTATCAATACCCACGACATGAATTCAGTCATGGAGATTGGCGATAATATCTTGTTTATTTCCAACGGAGAAAAAGGATGGGAAGGAAATAACACGCAAGTACTTTTTACTCGAAATAAAAAACTAAACGAATTTGTCTTTGCTTCACCATTGTCAAAACGGATTCGTGACCTGAAACAGCGGGAGGACGACGAATGAGACTACAGCAATACTTTATTTTATTGGCAGTTGGAACTATACTGGTATGTTGCAGCCGCAAACTTCCTGAAGGAATTTTACCTGCCGGTAAGATGGTGCCAATTATTGTGGATATACATCTTTCTGAGGCAATTAACGGTCAAAAATTCAACATATCAATGGTTCGTGACAGCCTTGTCGAAGAGCTTTATCTCTCCATCTGCAAAAAACACAAAGTCGATCGGTCTGTCATAGAAAAATCCCTGCTCTATTATGGAAAACACACAGGCGAATTTGTTCCAATTTATGAGGACGCATTAAATGTGTTGAGCGAAATGGAGGTAAAGGCTAAAAATGATACACTCAGACCTGCTCAGGCAGGTGGATTTGATCTGGATACTACAAAAGCAAAGAAATCCCTGTCCCGTGAAGAAAAGGGGGCTCTCCAGCCAAGATAAATGTTAATCCCCGACGAATGCGAAAAATCTCTGCACACCTTATCCTTGATGGCCGGGGGAACTGTTATCCCAAAGGTATTCTTTCTGTCGATCAGTCGGGAAGGATTATGGATATCATTGACACAAAGGGTATCTTGAATGAATCATCTGAAGTGGAGTTTTATAGTGGTATCATTGTTCCGGGCTTTGTCAATGCCCACTGCCATCTTGAATTGTCTCATTTGAAAGATGCTTTCCCGGAAGGAGCAGGAATGGTTCCTTTCTTAAAAAAGGTTGTACAATGCAGGTCAAATGAATCGGAAAATATTGTCCGGTCTGCTGAAAGAGCAGATTTGCTGATGTTTAAAGAAGGTATCACAGCTGTAGGAGATGTATCCAATGATACCTCCTCATTTGACGTAAAAAGCAAATCCGGAATTGACTATTTTACATTTATCGAAATCCTCGGATTCAATCCGGAAAGTGCTATAGCTGCATTTGAAAGAGCCAGGACCAATCTTAAAAGGGCTGTTAATCTTGGGTTGAAAGCTTCAATCGTTCCACATGCTTCCTATTCTGTGTCATCCCAACTTTTTAATTTGATACTCTCGGAGGCATTGAGAACAGGAGCTCCAATCTCCTTTCACAATCAGGAAAGTCTTGAGGAGGACGAGCTTTACGCAAAGGGATCAGGAGAATTATTCAATCTTTTTCGAGATGTCATGGGGATTGATACCTCTTTCTTCAAACCTACCGGGGAAAGTGCTCTTCATAGTACATTG
>JANYJT010000240.1 GCA_025358395.1 Bacteroidia bacterium | reverse complement strand
TCATACCAAATCTGGTCTTTAAATGGGTGGTCTTTCCAAGTTAAAGAGATGTAATCACCAGTCTTTGAACACATGTCCTTGAAGTCTTTATAGACACGCCCAGCTTTAACAGTAGATACAAATATTTTTGTCCTTGAGACTGATTGAAGTGACCTATAGACAGATTGGAAGTGTTCAATAGAAAAACATTCGTCAATAAATGTCAAGGCGTATCGTCTTGAGCGACCCACCTCTCTGTTAGTAGTAGAGCCAACTAAAGTTGAGCCAAGAGAGGGATTAGCAATTCTTAATTGCATATCGGTAGAGGTTCCTTTCTTTCCTTTCGGCACGAATCCTTCTGGTTTTAACCACTCTGGTAAATAAGAAATACCCCAACGGTATTTACCGAAGATGCTAGAATTTGGGTCAGCGTCTCCTCTATCTACTTCATCTTCAGTCCTTGATATGTTAAAACCGCCCCAGTTAGGTGTAAACAACCAGCGCCAGATTTGATACCAAACAATAAGCCATGTAAGTCCCATACCTCTAGGTTTATCAATCAGAATCTCATGGTCTTCACCAGAAAGTTCACATTCCCATATATGGGTAATGATTTTTTTCTGGTAGTCAAAGAGAAAGAATGGCTTAACCTCATTGTTAAACTCAGGAATGATTACCCAACCAAACTGTTCAATAAAGGAGATAGGGCTATTGGACCAGTCTTCAAGAGCATAGCGGGCGATTTCCATAGGGTCTTCATCGCACTTCTTTAGAACAGAAATTCTGTTCTGTATCTTCTCCCTGTATTCGTCAGAATCATAGTAGTTTTGTAATAGAACTGTCCTCATTTATTTTCTTTAAATAAAACTTTACCACACTTCTTACAATATAATTTTACATACTTAGCACTATTCTCTAAAACTTCATAAGAATGTCCATTCTTTCTACAATCCTGTCCTTCATTAACTTCATTATTTATTTCTAAAAATGTATTCATTTTGTTATTTTTTGGTTAAATAATCGCCTCTAGGAACGTTTTTACCCATACCCACCTACGTCTAAAAAGGGTGTTCGAGGTCATTCTTGGGTCTTTTTAACGTAATTAAGCATCTCTTTTTCAATAGATTTGGTATCTCCATTGATATTTATCTGGGTGAAATGCGTTCCCTTAGCCTGCTTTTGAGCCATTTGGAAGATAAAGGATAGAGAACCTAGTGCCTTTAGCTTATCCTTTATATCCATCTTAACAATACTTTTATTGGTTATAGAGTTCGCAATAGTCTCATAAATATCAGCAACCTTATTTAATGCAGTAGCCATCTTGAGCTGAATAGAGGGGAGTTTAGCCGGGGCTTGTCGTATTCCCTTATCATCTTCAACAGTAGCATCTTTAACAACTATCTCACCTTTACCAGTATCAATAATCTTGTAAGTATCAAGCGCCCAAGCCATTCGTTTAGGATACTTAACTAGAATAGCTTTAATCTCAGGCGTGATTTTAATAGGATGCTTCTTTAGGTTAATGAGAACAATAGAAGCTAGATTTCTTAATCTATAGAAGAAAGACCTTGATACATCTTCACCAGTCCAGGAGTCCAATCTATATATCCACTCTTGAAAGTGATGATTAGGTATTTCCATAAACTTCTCCATCTCCTTTCGTCTTTCCTCACTACACTCATAGTTATCAACAACAAAACCTTTAGAGTTAGCTTTAAATACCAAGAAATGCTCAAGGAACATCAAGGCAGATATGAACCTATCAGGCGTAAAATCCTGCAACTCTTTTTGAGTTGGATAATTATGTACTACAGTTTTATATGCTTCTGGTATATTCATATAGGAATATTAAGGCATTATACTACCATCTCTTTCCTGTTTAGAAAGATAAAAAGAAGCAATACAAAGAGCATACCCGATAGCATTAGTCTTAGATTTTAAAAATAATTTATCTTGAATAATCTTTATTCTTTTTAAATCATCTTCAGTGGGTAGAAAACTTATTCTATTTTTCATATATTTTATATTAATTATAAATAGATTGTCCATCAGCATCTAACTCCTTAATATTAAGTTTTATTTGTTTTTCATTCATGGCATTATATTACCATCAGCATC
>JANYJT010000107.1 GCA_025358395.1 Bacteroidia bacterium | reverse complement strand
CGAGAGTTAAAAGGAATTGTTTTAGATTTTGATTTTACGGACGCTCCGAATACGGCTTATGCTTGATTGGGAATGAATTACTCTGAGTACTTCAATTCTTTCCGTTTTGACCCGATAAATGATTAAATGAGATTCAAGGATGACATTTCTGTATAGATGACCTTTTGTTGGAATGAATCTACATTCGGGATACATCAAGTAACTTAGAGCAAGTTCTGTTGTGATTTTGTCAATAATTGATTCCTACTTTTGGGCTTGATTTTCCCCAAATATTTCTTTTCCGTGGTTATAGATATTATCAGTATCAATAACGTATTGCAAAGAAAATACTACTGGTCTTTTTTTGAATTCCTCCATTTTTTTCGCAATAATTGCATCTCTTCAAGCGTGTAGAATGGTCCTTCTTCTGCCTTATGAATTCCAGCAACAAATTCATCGAGGGTAAGGTTAACTCCTGGAAGAGCCCAATTTTTTTCCTTTTTATCCTGTTTTGTTATTTCTGCCTTCATAACTCTAAAATATATTCAAAGATAAATTTTTTTCTGTGCAATCCGTTTTAATCCGCGTAATCTCTTCGCTATACTTCCTCGAAATACGTGTCCGGGTCGTTCGCATTGTAGTGCTCACTGATCCAAAAGATGGTATATAACTCCTCATTACCTATGTTGGTAATGTTGTGCGTAAACCAAATGGGCATGTCAACAAATGCGGGTTGTTCGCCATTCAGTTCGAACGAGATAACCCGATCGGTGCCAATCTTGCGCAGGTCGATACGGGCTTTTCCTTTAATAACTGCAAAGCGCTCGGCCTTTCGTGTATGAAAGTGGTTACCTCTCGTAATACCAGGAACTGTGGTTGAAAATGAAACCTGTCCTCCGCTGTTGAGTTTTACAATTTCAACAAACGATCCACGTTCATCGGTGTTTAACTTCAAATTAAACGGGAAGAAGTTGGCGTGATCGATGTAGCACAAAAAAGTATTAAAAAGGTTGCGATCAAATGGGTTGTCTAATGCAGGAATGGTTCCGTGCAGAAGATAATTTTGTTTGAATGATTCCAGTTTCTGAAGGAGAGTTGAAACTTTGATTTGTGAGGTATGTGGGACAAAATAAGTTTCTATAGAACGCTGAAGACACTGATCAGACGGATTTGCACCGTTCTTTTTATCCGTGTTTATCTGTTCAATCTGTGTTTTCTGTGTGCTGTCTTTTATTATCCCAATGATCTCTTCTACCAGTTCGCTCACATAAATTAACTTGATTTCTCCGTCGATCTCGATTTTGGGCGTTTCGCCATGGGTGAGCTGATGACAAAATGTTGCCACACCAGAATTGTAGTAAGGTTGCCCAAATGGCCCATAGACATTGGGAATAACCAGCCCAGTGAATTTTGCACTGTACTTTTCTGCCCATTGCTCAAATAATTCCCGGCCTTCTTTTTTCGATTTTCCGTATAGGTTATCGCGTTCTTCCTGTGTTGAAGAGCTAAAAAGAATATGTGGTGTTGAATGCGTTGTTTCGCAGGCAGCAATCAGTTTTTTTACAAGCCCGATATTTGTGTTGTAAATCACTTCCGGATCGGGATGCCGGTTCATGGCGGCCAAATGAACTATTACATCGCATTGGGTGACAAAATTTTCAAGCAATGAAACATCTTGAAAATAAGAATCTTCAAACCAGATTCTTTCGAATTTTTCAGGACATAATCCAAGCGTATTATATAGGTGTGTGCCAATAAAACCCGGCTGTCCAGTAATGCCAATCCTTAACATACTCTAATCCTGATATTGTTTGATATCTTCTCCTAATATGTCCCTTCTGAGCAAAGGTAACTTCAATAGTAGTTTTTTTGTCCCTTCTACATCTAAGCGAAAAGTATTGTGAGAGTGATATTCTTCAATAGTTGATACTTTTTCTTCCCCTTCTGTGAAATAGCTGGCGTAATTCAGGTCACGGTTATCAGCAGGGACACGATAATAATCTCCCATGTCATGCGCTTTGGCCATTTCTTCGCGGTTCACCAATGTCTCATATAATTTTTCGCCATGGCGTGTACCTATTACCCTGACTTTGCTGTTAGATTTGTACAATTCAATTAATGCCTGAGCTAAATCGGCAATGGTTGATGCAGGTGACTTTTGAATAAACATATCCCCGTTTTTACCATGCTCAAATGCATAGAGTACCAAATCAACTGCATCTTCCAATGTCATCATGAACCTGGTCATTTTAGGATCAGTGATGGTTAGATCCTTGCCGGCCTTAATTTGTTCAACAAACAGTGGAATAACAGAACCGCGGGATGCCATTACATTGCCATATCGCGTACCGCAGAAAACAGTGTTGATATCTTCTCCGAGTGACCTGGCTTTCGCCTGCATGACTTTTTCCATCATGGCTTTGGATATACCCATAGCGTTAATCGGGTAAACAGCTTTGTCGGTACTTAATACAATCATTCGTTTTACTCCATGGTTCAAAGCTGAATCCAAAACGTTTTGGGTGCCTAAGACATTGGTGTTTACTGCTTCAATGGGAAAAAATTCGCAGGAAGGAACCTGCTTTAATGCAGCAGCATGAAAGATGAAATCCACTCCACGCATGGCATAATCAACACTTCGTTTGTCTCGGACATTCCCAATATAAAATTTTACTTTTGGATTATTGAGCCGATGACGCATATCATCCTGCTTTTTTTCGTCACGGGAGAATATGCGGATTTCTTTGATATTAGTATCCAAAAAACGGTTTAAAACGGCATTGCCAAAAGAGCCGGTGCCGCCTGTGATGAGAAGGGTTTTATTTTTAAACATGATATATGCATTACATTTTAATTCTTAAATTTTCCTGAATTTGCTTGCTATGTTCGCGCGTTATATCAGCATTTTGGGCATACATTTTCCACTGTGAAACCACGCTGATAATTTGTTCAATAATGAATTTAGGATTTTTTATATCCATTTTGTGACCGCTCAACACAAGGTCATCGGATGTGAAGTTATCG
>JANYJT010000192.1 GCA_025358395.1 Bacteroidia bacterium | reverse complement strand
GAGTTGTTGTGGGTGTCGGCGGTGAGGATCTTATCGGTCACACGGACCCACACGGTCGTGCCCTTTCGGTGGTGACGGAACACGTTATACGTGGTGCCCCCGACGGTTGTTTGACCTGCACCCTGCATTTCACGATTCATTTGATTCCCTTTCGGTTGGTGTTCACTATATAGTACTGGAGTTTATTCAAGGTTCACATACCTTTTGAGCCAATTCGAGCTGCACATCCGCCATCCAACACTGAAGTCGGATCATTCGTTCGTCTTGAAGCAGCCATAGACAGAACAGCCATGCGGGCCAAAAGGTCATTTCGAAGGTGGTCATTCAATCCTCTTCTTCCCTATATAGTACTGCAAACAGGGTTCAATATTTCAGAATATATGCGAAGCATCAAACTTACATCGTTAAACATACAAAACCTTTGGGCAATACTTTTTAATGATTCTCATGGGGGATATGTCGTAACTGTACAGACAGGTCACCACCGGGCTGGAGACCTTGAACCCCCGTTCCCTGGCGGCACGTCGAGAGAGGCTGAGCACACGCTTGAGAGTCGCACCGGCTCCAACAAAGTCGTCAACGAAGACAAGGCAGAGCGGCTTTTCAGTCCGAGCCAGATGCCACTCACACTCAAGACCGTGAGACACCTCCCCCTCCTTTCGCACATATATCTGACCGAACTCGAAGTCCTCGTACTGGCACAATTCACCGCTCAGGTGGGCGGCATGACTGATGCCGGACATGCCGGTGTAGACGAGGACAGGAAAAGTGTGCGACCGCTTGCTCCGCAAGAGGTTGATAAGTTTCGGGGCGACCGCTTCGGCCCAGCTATGCATCTTCTCAGGTTCGAGCGCCCTGGAGTAATGGCTCGATACTTTGACTTCGCCCTTAGCCGCAAAAGACATCTCTTCCTCCGTTTATCAATCTAGCCGATGGCACAGCGGGTCAGTAGGGTCTGTTTGGTGCCCTTGTACTCGGTGTGGTTCTTGACGGTGCTCTTGACACTGTAGGACTCGCCAACGGTGAGGCCGGGGTTCCCACTTGCCTTCCAGACGAGGCAATTACCCTGCTGGTCGGAGAAGATAATCATGGTGGTGATGTCATACTGGGTGTCATAGGAGAAGAGGCTCTTGACGGTGAGGTTGAAGACTTCGCGCTTGCCAATCTCGCCGACATACTGGCTGAGGGACTCAGGGGCAGCAGCCTGCTCGGTGACAGAATCGAACCACATCTTGGCCGCGTAGGCGACGAGCCCCTGGTGCCTGAGCGTACCGGACAGAACGGCCACACGGCAGTTGTGCTCGAACTCTGCCGGGGTCTCGTGCTCGATCCAGTAGTCCACAACCTTCTCGTAGGCGTTGAGCATGTCGTTCTCGGTCAGCCACTCGGTGGCCTGCTCGTTCTTCTCACGGTGCTCCAAACGTGCGTTATGGTTGTTACTACTGACAGGGCTGGCAAGCCAGAGCGACTCCTCGGAGGTGCTAGAGCCACCACTCAGGTCGGCCTGCTTACGGGTCACGAAGCCCTGAGTCGCTGCGGCCCAAACGCAGAGATTGATGAAATGGGCGATGGGCTCGTGAGTGCGGCCAGAGCCGAAGTACTCGTCAGAATCGAGGATCGAGTGAACACGGTACAAGGCGCTGAGGATCTGCTCGACGTTGATGCCGAAGTACAGATCAACACAGGTGTCGCCGACCTGAATGACGGAGCCGTCGGACGTGCAGCAGACCCACGAACCCTTGCGCGAACGCTTGAGGTTGCAGTGCTGGCAGGCAATGGGAGCATCGCGGTACTGGTCGAGATTATGCTCAGTCTTGCCACCGATGCGGGTGACCATGTTGAGCCCTCCGATCCGCTCGATGCGGGCGATCACACGGGTCCCAGCGATCTGGACCAGTTCGGTCGGGATGCTGATCTCGGCGTCGTACACGACGTACACGTACTCGCCACCCGCTTCGGTCGTAACCTTGACCTTGCGAGGCACCCAGTCGATCACGGAGATGGGGGTGAGCCCGAGCTTGGCAATCGGCTTGTTTGCCTTCGCCACCAACTGGTTCATCCGCTCCAGGCTACTGAATGTGAACATGGGTCGCCCCCTCCGTCCTTAGTATACTGGGGCTGGAGGAGTTTTGTACAGAGTTTTATTTTCCTTTAAGCCAGCCATGGCTACTCTTATGACTGGGGTACCGATCCTGACTGAACAGCCGGAGCGCGACCAGTCGGTCAAACTGAAGCTGGCCACTAAGGGATGCAATATGGTTATCGGCTACAACCCTGACCGCATCCCATACGGAGACCGGGGAGTTCTCGGACGTGTGGAACACGATGTGCTCCAAGTACTGGTGGACCTCACCGTCTCGATCTAGGAGCTGGACGAGTGCTTCGTAGTGGTTCATTTGGTATCCTCAGGATTGACTGACCGGCCCCAACATTTTATCGTGGGCATCAACTGATCCCGACAGGAAGAAGAGTAAAGCCCATCTCTTCCAGTTCAGGGCAAATTAGGGCCTCTTCCCTCGCTCTTATTTCTTCGGCTTCGCGGGCGTCCTGTATCATCATCTTCAGTTTGCTCAGGGAGGCCATGACACAGGCGCCGTGGTGATGCACCTCATAGTAAACGGTGCCCTCCCGGATGCGAGGCTCTACCGTGAGTGTACCCATAATGTATTTTGACATGTTGGCTCCTTTGTTTGTGTTTCAGGGCGTGAACCCTGAGACGCCTAGAGGGTGATCGGCTCGTAGCGCGGCCCGTTCAACACCTCTAGCATGAGGTCCATTGGGGTCGTGGCCTGAGCCTTGACCGCCTTCTCGAAGATGCTCGGAGAGCACCCGGAGACGAGGAAGACACCCTTTTCGTTCTGGGTGACCGGGGTCTGCTCGTTACGGGAATTGACGTTCCAGAAGATCAGGGTCGGCATTTCATAGCCCGCCGCATGGTACTTCGCCTTGATGGCTTCGAAGTTGG
>JANYJT010000184.1 GCA_025358395.1 Bacteroidia bacterium | reverse complement strand
ATCCCTGCTTCCGTTGTTTTTGCAGGGGAAACTATATCCTTCAGCAATTTTGATGTTCGCGAATCGCTGGACCGGGAACTTCTGGTAAACAGTTATTTCCAGTCGCAAACTATCATGTATCTGAAAAAATCGAAACGATATTTCAATTTGATTGAACCCATCCTGAAAAAAAATAACATCCCTGATGATTTTAAATACCTCTCATTGGCGGAAAGCGGCTTTCAGGAAAAGATAACCTCTCCTGCAGGTGCAGCAGGATTGTGGCAACTAATGAAAAAAGCGGCTGTCGAAAATGGGCTGGAAGTCAGCAATGAAGTTGACGAGCGGTTCAACATGGAGAAATCCACGGAAGCTGCCTGCCGTTACCTGAACAAAGCCTACCACCAGTATGGAAACTGGATCAACGTTGCTGCCTCCTACAATGCCGGAATCAGTGGAATCAAGAGGCAGACAGAGTTGCAGGATAGTAAAAATTATTTCGATCTGTTGCTTAACGATGAAACTGCCAGGTACGTTTACCGCATTCTTGCCCTGAAACTGATTTTGGAAAACCCGGAAAAATACGGCTTTAAAGTGAGTGAAGAGGAGAAATATCCCATCTTTGTTTGCAAAGAGATTGCTCTGAGCGGGACTGTGACAAATTTTGCAAATTTTGCTCACGATCAAGGCATTAACTACAAAATTCTTAAATACTTCAATCCTTGGCTGAGGCAGTCCTATCTCAAAAATCCATCCAGGAAGAGCTATTTGATCAAGATTCCGGAACCGGGAACACGTGCCTTTGAGTTTAAAAATTAGAGGAGGAACCCATGGACGGAGAAGAGAAAATTATAGTCAGGGGTGCCCGAGAGCACAATCTGAAAAACATCACCGTTGAAATACCAAGGAATAAGCTTACTGTAATCACCGGTTTGAGTGGCAGCGGGAAATCTTCTCTCGCCTTCGACACCATTTATGCAGAAGGTCAGCGCAGATACATTGAGACTTTTTCGGCCTACGCAAGAAGTTTCCTTGGCAACATGGAGCGCCCTGATGTAGATGAAATAACGGGATTGAGTCCGGTCATCTCCATAGAGCAAAAGACAACCAACAGAAACCCGCGATCCACGGTAGGTACAGTTACCGAGATATACGATTTCCTGCGATTGCTCTTCGCCCGGGCAGGCGAAGCTTTCTCATACAATACAGGTGAGAAGATGGTCAAATACAGTGATGATCAGATTATCGACCTGATTCTCGAAAATTACAGCAACAAACGAACCATTCTGCTGGCTCCCATTGTGAAGGGCCGAAAAGGCCACTACCGCGAACTTTTCGAACAAATCCGCAGACGCGGATTTCTGCATGCCAGAGTAGACGGAGAGATTGTCGAGCTGACTCATGGGTATAAAGTTGACCGTTACAAGGGGCACCACATCGAGATGGTGATTGATAAACTCGTGGTGGAGGAAAAAGACAGAAAACGCCTGCGCGAATCTCTTGACCGGGCCATGAAACATGGGGAGGGAATTGTGATGATACTCGATCCTGATGCTGGCTCGGTACGTTATTTTTCCCGGCACCTCATGTGCCCGACAACGGGAATTTCCTACAACGACCCTGCCCCTCATAGTTTTTCCTTTAACTCTCCGCAGGGTGCCTGTCAAAAATGCAACGGACTTGGTGCGATCAATGAAATAGATTTCGCGAGAATTATTCCGGATCCAAACCTTTCAATCATCCAGGGTGGTATTGCACCGCTTGGTCCCTACAAAAACACCCTCATCTTCTGGCAACTGGAGGCATTGGCCGAAAAATACAACTTCTCCATGAAGACGCCGGTAGGGGAAATTGATGACGAAGTTCTTAATGCCATTCTTCACGGAACCGGAGAACGTATTCAGTTGAGAAACTCGCCTCTCGGCAGCTCAATTGATTATATGATGACCTACGAAGGAATTGTAAAATATGTGGTCAACGAAAAGGGAGACAACCTTTCCAAAAGTGCTCAAAAATGGGCGGATCAGTTTCACAAAACAATCAAATGCCCCGACTGTAACGGTCAAAGGCTTCAAAAAGAGCCGCTTCACTTTAAGATCGATGGGAAAAATATCGCTGAACTGGCGATGATGGATATCGGCGAGCTTTCGGCATTCTTCACCGGAATTGGTGAAAGGATGAGCAAGCGACAGCTTTTGATCGCGGCTGAAGTAAACAAGGAAATCGTCACCCGCCTGAGCTTTTTACTCGATGTAGGACTTAATTATCTCTCGCTCGACCGACCCTCGGCAACACTTTCGGGTGGTGAATCCCAGCGAATCCGTCTGGCCACACAGATTGGGTCTCAGTTGGTCAATGTGCTCTATATTCTGGACGAGCCCAGCATCGGTCTTCACCACCGTGACAACTTGCGGCTGATACGATCCTTGCAGCAATTGCGTGATACAGGCAACTCAGTGATCGTAGTGGAACACGACCGCGACATGATGCTCCAGGCCGATTATCTCATTGATATGGGACCTCATGCAGGACGTTATGGAGGAGAGATAGTTGCTTCAGGGATACCGGAGGAAGTTTTGAAGGTTGACACTTTAACATCACAATACCTTACCGGGAAAAAAGTGATCACTGTGCCATCCGTCAGAAGACCGGGAAATGGGAAGGTTTTATCCCTTAAAGGGGCATCCGGAAACAATCTCAAAAATATTGATGCCGATTTTCCACTGGGAAAATTTATCTGTGTGACAGGAGTTTCGGGTAGTGGCAAGTCAACCCTGATCAACGAAACGCTTCTTCCCATACTGAGTCAGCATTTTTATAAATCGATTGATGATCCGCTGGCCTATATTTCCATAACCGGAATTGAACACCTCGATAAAGTTGTTCAGGTGGATCAATCGCCTATCGGCAGAACCCCAAGATCCAATCCGGTTACCTACTGCGGCGTTTTTTCAGATATCCGGAATCTCTTTACGCTGTTGCCTGAGGCCAAAATACGCGGCTACAAACCGGGCCGATTTTCTTTCAATGTAAAGGGCGGTCGCTGCGAAGCATGCGAGGGCGCCGGACTTAAGACCATCGAAATGAATTTCTTGCCGGATGTCTATGTCCATTGCGATAAATGCAATGGCCGGCGATACAACCGCGAAACGCTGGAGATCCGTTACAAGGGAAAATCTATCAGCGATGTGCTGGATATGACCATTCAGCAAGGAGTGTCCTTCTTTGAAAATATTCCATCGATCTCTCACAAACTAAGAACCATCGACGAAGTTGGACTTGGCTATATCACGCTCGGCCAAGCCTCAACCACCTTGTCGGGAGGAGAAGCGCAACGGGTAAAACTTGCCACTGAACTGAGCAAAAGAGACACCGGCCGAACACTTTATATATTGGATGAACCAACCACCGGACTTCACTTTGAAGATATCAGGGTATTGTTGGGTGTTCTTGATAAACTGGTGGATCGGGGTAATACCGTCATCGTTATTGAGCACAATATGGAAGTCATCAAGATGGCCGACCATATCATCGACATCGGACCGGAAGGCGGTCGCGATGGAGGAGAGTTACTTTGCGCGGGTACCCCGGAGGAGTTGATTCAGTTTGAAAATTCGTACACAGCCAAATATTTGCGGGAAGAATTGAATCAAAAGGATAAAGGATGAAGTTAAAAGGATAAAGTATGGACGTTGGATATTTGTGGCTAAGCAAATAGATATAAGACTTGAGACATGAGACATGAGTATTGAGACTTGAGGCTTGAAAAATGATCGCAGCGTTCTTCACTTTAGCCTTTATCCTTTAGCCTTTAGCCTTGTCCATCCTGAAACATAATATAAACAAATCCGTTAAAATCCAGTATGGCAACAGAAAAACCTATTCTTATCGAAATGTTCTACACCTTAACCTGCCCAAATTGCAGGACAATGAAACGAATGCTTCAGGATGTTTTACCCGGATTCGGGGAGAAATTTAAAATGGAGACGACTTTGGCCAATTTACCGATCGGCATGATAAGAACCATGAAATTAGGCATTTATGCCGTTCCTACACTTTTGATCGACCAAAAAATTGTTTTCAGGGAAGTACCTTCGAAACAAGATTTAATAAACAAACTAAACACTTATTGAGTATGGAAACAAAGAAAAAACTTAGGTGTCCGCTGGGAGTACCAGGAGGTATCATCGCAGCTTTAATTGGTCTTTCCGGAATCATTTGCAGTTTGATGCATCTGGATCAACCTTATGCATGGCATGGCTTTGCCGTTTCTCTGGCATTGTTCCTGCTCGCCGGACCATTTGTCCGCATTACCATGATGGTTCATTCTGCCAACGACCGCCTCGACGAGCTTGAAAGCAAAATTGGAAAAAAATAGTCAATGATTGCTGCTATCAATAAAAAAAACCGATGATTTTCGGTTTTTTTTATTGATAGCAGCAATCCAATCATCCAACGAATCCAAATACAAACTACTTTTATGTCAATTAGTATTTGGAGATTATGAAGGATATTGAAATTTATTGCGTCAACACCGGGACCAGCGATGTTTTCCCGCTAGGGACAACACTTTCTGAAATTGCTAAAAAAATGGGCATATCCCTGGCTGGAACCATTTGTGGCGCTTATGTTAACAACAGGGTAAAACCAATGGATTTCGAGCTGGTAAAACCCAAACAAATCAATTTTTTTGACTATTCTAACCGTGACGGACAACGGATTTACCTCCGTTCGCTCTCCTTCATCTTTTATGCTGCGGTAAAGAACCTATGGCCTGAAGCCAAACTCAAGATCGACCATGCTATTTCCAAAGGGGCTTATTGCAGCATAGAGGAGCTCGATCATCCAATCTCAGAGGAAGATATCTGGATGGTAAAAGAGGAAATGAATTCTCTTATCCAACAGGATCTGCCCATCCATCGCAATGCCATGCTGACAGAAAAGGCCATCGAGCTTTACAATCAGGAGGGACTTGCCAGGAAGGCTGAACTTTTTAATGCTTACGGACGATTGTATGCGCCAATTTTCGAGCTGGGTGGTCACTTTAATTTTTTCTACGGTCACCAGCTGATATCTACCGGGCAAGTCACCAAATTCGGGCTGGAAAAATATTATGACGGACTGCTTCTTCGTTTTCCGAAACCAGGTAAAATGGATGAACTTGAACCTGCCATAGAACAAGATAAGTTATTTGGCATTTTCAGGGAACACAAGCACCGCGCAAACATTTTAGGGGTTAATGATATCTCTCACCTGAACCAAATGACAGCCCGGGGTGAAGCCGGTGATGTGATCAAAGTATCCGAGGCTCTGCACGAAAAGAAAATTGCTGAAATTGCTACCATCATCACCGAAAAACGCGACAAAGTCAACCTTGTCCTGATTGCCGGACCATCGAGTTCCGGAAAAACAACCTTCAGTAAACGTCTCAGTGTACAACTGGCTGTCAATGGTTTACATGCGATACAGATCTCGCTCGATGATTTCTTTGTTGATCGTGATCACACCCCTTTGGATGAACATGGCGCGTTGGATTTTGAAGCTCTTGAGGCCATTGATATTAAATTTTTCAACACAATTTTGCTTCAGCTTCTCAACGGAGAGAAGGTCGAAATGCCAAATTTTAACTTTCAATCAGGGGAACGTACCTTTAAAGGGGAATCTCTTCAGATGGCGAAGGATCAGATTCTGATCGTCGAAGGGATTCATGGGTTAAACCCAGGATTGGTTCCAATGATAGAACCGGGGAAGTGCTTCAAGATTTTCATCTCTGCGTTGACTCAAATATCGGTGGACGAACACACTTACGTTCCCACAACTGACAACCGATTGTTGCGTCGTATGGTCAGGGATGCAAAATACAGGGGATACAGTGCCTCAAAGACGATTCAACGATGGCCGAGTGTTCGCAGAGGCGAGGAGAAACACATCTTCCCGTACCAGGAAAATGCAGATATCATGTTTAACTCAGCTCTTGTTTATGAACTGGCTGTCTTGAAAAGATACGCCAATCCGCTTCTGAAATCGGTAAAAGAGAATGAAGAGGAATATTCAGAAGCGGTAAGACTCCTGATTTTTATTTCTTACTTCAATTTTATTCCGGAAAATGAAATTCCACCTACCTCAGTGCTGAGAGAATTTCTGGGGGGCAGCAGCTTCGACTATTGATAAACTACTTTGAAGTTGAGTTTAAAATCATCATTCGTGCTGATTCCCATCAGGGAAGGAGGATCTACCTTGAACTGCGTCATCTTTAAATTGAACTCTCCGCTGAAGGTCATTTTGTTGCCCTCTTTGGCCAGTTTACCTTTCAGCGCTACCGGCTGACCAATCCCATGAAAGGTCAGGGTTCCCATGGCTGTAAAATCGCTGCCTTCAATGGAAACAGCGTTACTGACGAAAGTTACATTCGGAAATTTCAGCGCCTCAGTGACCTCCATCATGTGCGAGTCGCGGTTGGCATTCTTGCTGTCGAAAGTCGAAACTTTCGCCGAAACGGCTACCTGATAGATGGTACTTCCGGCATCGTCCGTCAGAATGATTGAGTTGATATCCCTGCTTTCACCTGTCCATGCATGCAAAGGATGATTCATGGCATAGGTGATGGAAGATTCTTCTTTAATGCAATTTACTTTTACCTTGTTCTGGGCAAAAACATGGATGACCATAAATAGGATGATCATCAGAATACCTGATTTTTTCATATGTTTTTTTAGACTTGTACGAAAATTCATCCGGAAGGTTAACCTCCTAGAATTTTATCACAATCATCGAAGCGGCGAAGGCTCCGAAAGCAGTAAAAGCAGCCGCTCTGTGATAGGGTCTGATTTTCGCATTATTGGGTCCATCCATCATGGTAGCCAGAACATTGGTTGCTACCATTGCTGTAAAATGTATGATAGCCAATCCGCGATGTAATTTGATGCTGCTGTATCCTTTGCGCTCGTTCAGCATTTTTGGAGGCGCAAAAAGCGACAAGGCGGCAGTACTGAAATAGCCAATATTTACTCCGGCAGCAATTATTTCATGCGTATCTTTCAGACTTTTGTAATTAGTTCCGCTTGCATTATAAAGTTTCGCTCCTACAACGCCCTGGGCAACCATTCCTCCCAGAGTTAACATCCCCATTACCTGGTGCGCGATTAGCATCGTGCGCCTGACTTTCAACTCCTTCTGCCTTTTTTCAGGAGTTAATTCAAAGGCATTAAAGGAACGCATTAACCCTTTCTCCCCCCAGAGAATACGCTGGGTAAATATAATTTTATCAGGCAACAGTTTCGTCTTTTCCTGGCCGGCACCATTCATTTCCCCAAGCAAATCGACTGTTGCAGTAGTGTCTTTCTGAGCTTTTAATTTGTTGGTGGCTTCTTGTTGTGCCTGCAATTGAAAAGAGGCCATCAGTAACAAAAAAGTAACAATTATGAATGCTCTCATCGTGTAGGTTTGTTAAGATAATAAAACAAAGTATATCTGAAAAATGTTTGATCCAAACATACTCATTTGGAATAGAAAAATTCAATTCAGGACGATGAAAAAAACTAATTCAACAGATTTTTCACCTTTTCTGAAATCAGCTTTCCATCGACTTTACCCGCCAGCTCTTTGGTAGCCATTCCCATCACTTTTCCCATTTCTTTCATAGAAGTTGCCCCGGATGCTGCAATTATGGCTTTTATCGCCAACGTAAGTTCCTCATCACTCATCTGTTTTGGCAGATAGGCATCATATATTTTTACCTGCGCCATCTCAAATTCTGCAAGATCGGGTCTCTTCTGCTGATGGTATATCTCAGCCGAATCGCGGCCTTGTTTGGCAAGTTTGGAGATTGCTTTGACAGCATCTTCATCCGGAAGATCGTCTGCTCCACTCTTGGCGGTTTTTGCCTCGAGCAATACTTTTTTAATATTCCTGACAGCTTCCAGTCGCTCCTTGTCCCTGGCCAGCATGGCTGCCCGGATATCCTCATTTACCTGATCAAATATGCTCATAATCAATACCTTTATTTGTTGTTCACAATTCGCTATTCACTTTTCACGATTCACTATTCACTGTTCATTATTCACTATACCAAATCGAATCTCTCTCTCTTTGGACTGCCACGCTATGCTGCCTCTACGGTCCCACTCTCTCATCTTCCCATCTTCCTATTCTCAACTCTCAACTCTCAACTCTCAACTTCCTCAGTCCGCCTTGTCATGCAAAAAAGAGTTGTTTTTCCTCAGTTTAAGGCCGTCATCAGGAGTATTGGTGATAGAATATCTCGACATTGACTTTCCGCTGTCGGATAATCCACCCGGTTTCTGTTGTTTCATCCGGCGTCTTTCAAAAGCCGGTATTTTGGTTAATTCGTTGATGTAGTCTTCTGTCTGGTTGTAAAAATCGACGTGCATGACCTTTTTGACAATTTCCGGTGCTCCGGAAAAAGGATCAATCATCCGTTTTGGATAGAGCCTGTTGATAACTGATTCCTGTGGATCGTCCTGCCATTCGTGCGTGCTGGATCCTTCTCCGGGGAAAAATGAGTCAGACCGTGATGACATAAGATTGGGATCTGAAGGTTCGTCGCCGATGGATACCCGAACTTTCTCATCCGACATTCCCATTCTCATTTCAGGGATGGAACTACTCTTGAATCCTGTTGCTACGATAGTGACAGTGAGCGCATCTCCCAAATTAGGGTCAACGGCAATCCCATGAATAAGATCGGCATTGTTTCCAGCCATTTCCTGCACATATTCATTAACCAGGTTGACCTCATCCATGGTCACCTCTTTGATCTCTCCAGATGTGATGTTTATCAGAATATTTCTGGCCCCACGGATGTCATTGTTGTTGAGAAGTGGAGAGTTGAGTGCTCCTTCGGCCGCTTTTCTGGCACGGTCTTCACCGCTAAACGTAGCCGAACCCATGATGGCTACGCCGGAATTTTGCATCACGGTTTTGACATCTTCGAAGTCAACATTGATGAAGCCGGTACTTGTTATGATGTCTGCGATGCCTCTTGCCGCTGTAGCCAGCACATCATCCGCCTTGGCAAAGGCTTTCGAGATGGGGAAATCACCATAAATCTCACGAATTCTTTCGTTGTTGATGATAAGCAATGAATCAACATGTCCTTCCATCTGTCGGATTCCCTCGATAGCCTGCTGTATTCTCAGCTTTCCTTCATTTCTGAATGGAAGCGTGACAATGCCTATGGTCAGGATCTTGTTGGTGCGCGCAACTTCAGCAATGACAGGCGCTGCTCCTGTTCCGGTACCTCCACCCATCCCGGCTGTGATAAAGACCATTTTGGTATTGGAAGTGAAAATAGCCTCAATTTCTTCAATGTTCTCATTGGCAGAGGCGCAACCAACAGTTGGCTTATTACCGGCTCCTCTGCCTTCGGTGAGTGAGGGTCCCAACTGCACCTTGACAGGTACCGGACTTTTCAGCAGATGCTGGACATCGGTGTTGCAGATGGCGAAATCAACATCCTTGATTCCCTGACGGTACATGTGGTTGACTGCATTGCTTCCGCCGCCGCCGACACCAATTACCTTGATGATGTTCTCCGAAGCTGTTGGCAGATCGAAATCTATGAGATCTTTCATATTATATAATTTATATTTGATCAATTAATCTTTAAGTACTTGGAGTACTTGGAGTACTTGGAGTACTTAAAGTGTCTCAAGAATTCAAAGTGTCTGAAGTACTTTCGCTACATTGCGTATTTGTTGGGAGTCCATAACTTTAAGTACTCCAAGTACTCTAAGTATTCTAAGTACTTCATTATTTTACCTCCTCATCCTCATCAGAAAACAATCCTCCAAATTGCTGGTTGAACCATTTTGAGATGGATTCCCGATCTGGCTTTTTGACGTTACCTTCCGCTTTCCGATCAGGTTTGCGATCCTTTTTTGCCTCAACCTCATTTTTTTCCGCTTCGGCAACCGGTTCGTCTTCTTCCGCCACAAACTCATCTGTCACAGAGATTCCCATCATCTCCAATGCATGATCAGTTGAATCTTTGTCTATATTAACGGAAATCTCTTCTGATGATGTTGGAGGGATTTCGAAAGAGACCTTTTCGCTAACTGGAGCAGAGCCCCTGACAGGATTAGGATCGTGCTCAAATCCGGTGGCAATAATCGTTACGCTGATCTTATTCCCGAGCGAAGGATCATACCCATTCCCCCAGATAATATTGGCATTGTCGCCGGCGGCTTGTTGCAAGTAGTCGATAATCTGACCGATTTCTCCCATTCGAACCTCTTCATCCCCGGAAATAATATTCAAAAGGATATTTCCTGTACCATAAATATTGTTGCTGTCCAGCAGAGGAGACTGCAAGGCATCCTCAACCGCATCGTAAGCGCGGTTAGGCCCTTCAGCCAATCCGGTGCCCATGATAAAGACGCCGCTGTCGCGCATGACAGTATTTACATCTGCAAAGTCAATGTTGATATTGCCATGAAGTGTGATGATTTCGGCGCAACCTTTCACTGCTGTACAAACAATGTTGTCTGCTTTGGCAAAAGCTTCCCTGGCTGGCAGTTCTCCATACACTTTATGAAGGTTCTCATTGCTGATCACCAGCATACAGTCGACATACCTGTCGAGCTTCATAATTCCTTCCCGCGCCTGATCGTATCTGAGCTTTCCCTCCTTCCTGGATGGCATCGTTACAACGGCAATGGTAAGGATATCCATATCCCTGGCCAATTGGGCGATAATTGGGGCTGCACCGGTTCCTGTTCCTCCGCCCATGCCAGCCGTGATAAATACCATTTTGGTTCCGGATTCAAAAATTTCTCTTACCTCACCAAGGTTTTCTATGGCAGCTTGTTCTCCTTTTTTTGGAGCATTACCGGCTCCTCTGCCTTCCGTGAGGGTGACACCAAGTTGAATTTTGACCGGAACAGGACTGTTCGCAAGTGCTTGTGCATCAGTATTGCAGATCACGAAATCAACTCCTGTTATTCCATTGTGATACATGTGGTTGACTGCATTGCTCCCTCCACCGCCAACGCCAATCACCTTGATGATGGAGTTGTATTCATGCTTAAAACCAAATGTCAACAGATCGTCCGTTATATTTTCCATATAGGGTAACTTTTACATTTATTTGCGATCGGGGTCTTCAAAAAGACCATCGAAGCCATCTTTGACCCTTCCGACCAGATCCTGAAATCCTCTGGATTTGCGTTTGACAGGTTCCGGTTTTGGGGCCACTTCCTGTACGATAGGGTCCACCATCCCGGCAGGGTATTTTAAATTCCTTGAGTTAATGAGTCCATGGATCAGAATGCCCAGCAAATTTGCAGAAGCAGGAGTGGCCAGTTGTTCATTAAAAAGCTGCTCCCTCATGGCAATAATAGGTTTTCCATATCTTACATCCAGGCCTGTCATGTAGCTTACCACCTTATCGATGCCATTGAGGCAGGCACCTTTTCCTGTAAGCACAATCCCTGCTCCCAGCTTATCCACATAGCCGGACGATTCGAGTTGGAAATTTACCCATTCCATAATCTCCTCCACCCTGGCTTGTATGATCCCGGCCAGACTCCTGAAGGAGATCTCTTTGCCCGGCCATCCTTCCACTTCAGGAATTTGGGCTACTTTGTTGTCGGGAGCCAAATCAGTCATGGCATAACCGCAATTGACCTTCACCATTTCAGCATGCCGGGGTATGATGTTACATCCCTCTTTGATGTCGTTGGAAATCACGTTGCCGCCAAAAGGAAGCTCCAGAGCCAACCGCAATTTATTCTCATAATAGAGTGAAATACCCGTTGTTCCAGCCCCCAGATCGAGGAGAACGACACCTGCTTCTTTCTCATCCTGAGAGAGACAGGCAGTGCCCTGAACGAATGGGTTGACAAAAACCGTGGCCAATTCGAAACCTGCCTTTTCGATCGCCCTGCTCAGATTTTTTTCGTAATTGTCGGAGGCAAGGATGATGTTGAAAATGGCATCAATCCTCCGGCCGGCGATGCCAACGGGCTTGTTGATTTCACGTTCGCCATCGACGATATATTCAGTCGGTACGAGATGGTAAATTTTTTCACCGGTTTGAATAGAATGACGGCGTGCCTCCTCCGTCAACCCTTTGACGATGGCCTGCGTCACTTCGTTCCCTTCCGTCATCCGGTAGCATGAATAAGGCCTGTTTCCGATCTTCTGTCCGGAAATGCCTGCATACAGCTTTTTCACTTTCAGGTTAGTAACTCTCTCGAGAATGGCGACTGCCTTGCGGATGGATTCTGCCGCCTCATCAATATTGACCACCACACCATTGCGCACTCCCTGCGTAGGAACTTCACCAAAAGCCAATACATCCAATTTATTATCTGATGTAAAGCGTCCCAGAATCGCTCTGGTAAGGCTCGTGCCAATGTCAATGGCGGCTGCTAATTCTCTAGTCTGGCTCATTTCTATTATTTTTTTAAACAGATTACAAGATTCTTATACGACAGATTAATTGATTTGTACAATGTCCATCCACCATTCTTAAAACCCTCCTTGTAGAGTGCTTTTAAGTTTCTCAACTTCGCCTGATAATCATCAGGAGCCCCAAAATAAATCATTTGCTCCCCAATCCTGGGAACCATTGTCAGAGTACCATTTCCCCCGACATGAATCTGATCTATCTGGGCATTCAGAAATGGATCTTTCTGAATGTAGTTAATCAACGGGAGAAGCTTTTTGCGGGCAAATTCATACGCAATAACGCCTGAAACCATCATCACCCGGGGGGTATAGTTTGGTGTCCAGTCGATGCTTTTGCCGAATTGATCCATATAATAATCACGACCCGGCAGATCAACCCTGAACTGAGGATCACGTTGCCTGATCCTGACCACTATGGAGCCCTCACCAGGCTTACCGCTGCCAACAATGGAGGTGAATACGGCCACCTCTTCGACAGCTTTGATTTTCCTTAAGCCATCCTCGATAATTCTCAGATCGATATAGTCGAGATTTTTTTTAAGGATATTGGGATAACGGCTCAGTACCCATGATCGGATCTCACGGCTCCTGAGAAATTGATTTTTTGTAGAATCGGTGATCTCAACCCTCACATCCGTGCAGACAATTCTGTTGCGTTCAACGATGGTGAATCCCAATGAAAGGGAGACCACTGCGAACACAGCGAACCAGATGAGCAGTTTTCCGAGTTTTTTAAACATCATTTTTTCTCCTTCAGATAATGAACAATGGGGTCGACCAAACGATCGATGTCGCCTGCACCCAGTGTAAGCAATATATCCAATTGATAATCATCAAGAATTTTTGTGAAATCGGAAGCAGAACACCTCCTTTTCGATGGCAGCTTCATCCTGTCGAGTATCATTGCGGCATCCACACCGGGAATTGGTTCCTCCCTGGCAGGATAGATCTCCATCACCAGCACTTCATCCAACAAATCAAGACTATCGGCAAAACCATCGACAAAATCCCGGGTACGGGTAAAAAGGTGTGGTTGAAATATCCCCGTAATTTTCCTGCCCGGATAAAGATGCCTTACAGATAAGATGGTCGCTTCCAGCTCTCTGGGATGGTGAGCATAATCATCAATGTAAACGCACTTTTCACTTTTAAAACGGATGTCAAACCGCCTTTCGACGCCTTTATAATTTGGAACGGAAGCCAAAATCTCCTCTTTCGTTACCCCATTCAACAGCGCCATAGCCATGGCAGCAGTGAGGTTTTCGACATTCATCAATCCGGGATAGTGCAGGGTGATTCCCTTTATTTGTCCAAAAGGATAACTCAGATCGAAGCGATAAGCACCATCCGTCACTACGATATTTTCAGCGCAGAAGTCGGCTTGCTGTGAGGCTGAATAGGAGTAATAGCGGATACCGCTGTTCCATTTCTGGTCGATGGCGACACCTTTGCGGTAAAGAAGGACTCCACCCTTTCTGATTTGACCCGTAAAAATGGCAAAAGCCTCCACCAGATTTTCTTCCGTACCATAAATATCAAGATGATCGGGATCCATCCAGGTGATGACAGCCATTTCAGGAAACAACCTCAGGAAAGAACGGTCGAATTCATCTGCTTCGGCGACCATCACCTGGCTTCCGTTTGAAGGAAGCAGTAAATTCGTAGCATAGTTTCTGGAGAGACCTCCCATAAAAGCGATGCAGTCTACAAGTGACTCATGCAAAAGATAAGCCGTCATGGTGGTAACTGAGGTTTTTCCATGGGTACCCGCTACCGCGATGCAGCGTTTGCCAAGGCTCAGCGAACCAAGCACTTCAGATCTTTTAGCCATGGTAAAATTGTGCTGTTTCAACCAAACCAGCTCTCCAAAATTTTGGGGAACGGCCGGGGTAAGAATAACCAGTGTACTTTCGCGTTCAGAAAGCAATGGCATCAATGGCTGATCCTCCTTGAAATGAACAGGAATACCCTCTGCAACTAACTCATCAGTGAGCGGCGAGGGTGTCTTGTCGTACCCTGAAACGCGCTTACCGGCAAATTTAAAATAGCGGGCAAGCGCACTCATGCCGATTCCTCCGATTCCAAGCAAATAAACCTGTTTTATATTTTCAGTCTCAACCATGACTTATAAATAAAAATTAAAGACGAATACCATTCTTCATCAATTGCTTATTAATGAAATAACTACATCTACAATATCCCTTGTGGCATTGGGAGTTCCCATCTCCATTATATTTTTGGACAAGCTGCTCAGACGTTGCTTGTCCTTGACCAGTGTCAATGCCTCTTCTAACAACCTGTTTCCGACCTCTGTATCGGGTACCAATACTGCCGCTCCACGATCTGCCAGTGCCCGTGCGTTGGCCGTCTGGTGATCCTCAGAGACGTTAGGCGAAGGTACCAGAATTGAAGGCATTCCAAGCACACAAAGTTCGCTGATTGTGCCGGCACCTGCCCTCGAAATGACCAGATCAGCTGCCGAGAAAGCCAGATCCATCCGCTGAATAAACTCCAGAAGGTGGACATTGGCGGTTGGATGTTTCTCCATTTCAGCATACAAATCCTGGTAGTAGAATTTTCCTGATTGCCAGAGAAATTGTACCCCTGACTGGCGAATTAAATCCATTCTGGCCTGTATGCCGTTGTTCAGAGATCTTGCTCCCAAACTGCCGCCAATCACCAAAATTACAGGCTTGCCGGATTTCAATCCAAAATAACGGAAAGCCTCTTCAGACTTCTCTGCTTTGCCTTCCAACCCTTTTCGGATCGGATTTCCGGTGAAAACGATTTTATCTTTTGGGAAAAATCGCTCCATATCAGGATAAGCCACGCAAATTTTGCTCGCTTTTTTTCCCAGAAGCCTGTTGGTCACTCCGGCATAGGAGTTCTGCTCCTGCAAAAGGGTTGGAATACCCATTTGTGCGGCAACTTTCAGTACCGGTCCGCTTGCATAACCACCAACACCAATCACACAATCAGGTTTAAAATTCTTAACCACCGATCTGGCTTTCCACAGTGAGGCAATCAGTTTTGGCAGAAACATCAGGTTTCGCCAGATCTCACCCCTGTGGAAGCCGGCTACAGGCAGTCCAACAATCCGAAAACCGGCAGCGGGAACCTTATCCATCTCCATCTTTCCCAACGCCCCGACGAAGAGGATATCAGCATCCGGCAGTCGTTGCCTGATACCTTCCGCGATAGAGAGTGCAGGAAAAATGTGCCCCCCGGTGCCGCCTCCGCTGATGATAAAACGATGGTTGTTCATGCGTTAATTTTCAAAGTTTAAGATTCAAGGGTGGAAACTCAGTTTCTTCTTCTGAATAATCATCCTCTTCACTTGATTCCTCTGTATCTTGTTTCAGCATTTCCGACTGATTTTCAGCACTGATACTTAGCAGGAATCCAAAAATAATAGCTGTAAATATTTGCGAAGTGCCACCCCAGCTTATCCACGGTAGCGGCTGACCCGTAACCGGAATCGCACCTGACGAGACACCCATGTTTACCAGGGCCTGCAACAGCAATAAGGTGACAGCCCCGGTGGCCAGGAAGAGCGGAAAGGTTCGTTTACAAGCCTTGATAATCATGAGTCCTCTGGTCAGTATGATCAGATAGAGCAGCACAATAAAAGCGGCAAAAAAGATGCCGTACTCTTCAACGATGATGGCAAAGACGAAATCGTTGTAAGCGGCGCTCATCCTGTTGCTTATATCGCCCTTCCCAACGCCTACACCAAAGAAACCGCCGTTGTAAATGGCGATCTTGGCAAATTCATCCTGGGTCAGTCCTTCGTCTTGTTTGGGGTCTGATTTGCTGATGTAACGGTCAATCCGGTTAAAGACAGTTTCCACCCTTGTCCCCTTGTAGATGATCTCAGGCAATTGTCTGCGAACCAAAAACACGCCTACAGATAATACCAATGCGACCAATAACGCACTTCCCAGGTACCTTGCGGGAATCTGAGCTACATACATCATGATAAATGCAGTTGCCATCAACAAGACTGCAGAGGAAAAATTCACCTTAAGCAACAAAATTGACAACAGCAACATGCCTATCAGAATTTTGAAGAAAGAAGCCCTTTTGGCGGCATCAGTTTCACCTGTGTTGGATAAGATCCTTGCGACCCACATCATGACGGCGACTTTGGCCAATTCGGCAGGTTGAAAACTAAAGAATCCCAGCGGGATGGTCCGTCCGGAACCTCTTCCAATCAATATACCCAGCAGAATAAATCCAACTGCTGCCAGCAGGGCCAGATTGGCATATTTGTTGTATAATTTAACCTTAACATATTTGATCATAAGCAAGATAAACA
>JANYJT010000149.1 GCA_025358395.1 Bacteroidia bacterium | reverse complement strand
AATGGAAAGAGTAACAACACTTCTCCCATAGCCAAAACCACCGGGCTGATTTTTTTTGAGTCTTTATCAGTTTGAATTGTCATTACCGTAATTTTAGTTACTTCCATTTTAGTTTTGCGATTCTGATACCGTCGAGATTCGGATTTGCTGGGTTGTTATTTTAGTTTTATAATCATTTTGCCAAGGTTATACGAATAAGTAATGTTTGGTTTTTTGTTTTGTCCTGAAACTGTAAACCAATAGGAATCAGGTCCAGTACCTTTTGAAACGATTCCCGGTTGATAGCCACCCTGCCATTCTTTTACACCAGGGCGCGCTTTCCATGAAGTCCATGTTCCGGCATAAGTCCATGGCCCCCAGGGATGAGGTGCGTCAAAAACATCGAAGTCGGTCATGAAAAGATAGCGTTTAATTCCGGGATGGTAAATGGCGGAACCTTGCCCAAAAGTGATCGGTCCTTTCACTGGTTGTGCCATCGACTGCGAGGATGACCATTTTGGTTCATCGTTTTTTGAATACCCTGCGAAGTATTCATATTGATTATAAATTGCAATGTTTTCCTTTTTCACGCGGGTAAGAAAAACCCTTAATCCCATCCAGTGCCATTCAGTTCCAATGCCAAGCGCATATACAAAACCATCTGTGTTTAAGTTGTAATTTTGGCCCATATTGATGAAAAATAGGCAGCGGAATGGTGAATGATTTTTCCGGAGCCATGGAGACGCATCGTTCGGTTGTTTTTCATTTTCATCAAAATAGCCAATTCGTTTCCAGTTTATTCCGTAA
Organism: Bacteroidia bacterium; assembly: GCA_025358395.1. The sequence goes on along the minus strand of JANYJT010000149.1, from coordinate 3,583 downwards.
TCTTTTGAAACAGAAAGATAACCAATCCGGGCATCTCCAAGCGGTGAATGGAATTGTCCGTAAAGACATGAATCCAGGTAAATCAGGCTTGAAGGTTTGTCGTTAATGGCTAACGGAGGATTAAAATCTTCCCTGTACCGGGTCTGTGGTTTTACATCCGGCAAATCTCCTGTCAGCTTAACGACTCCAACGTCAACTCCCGAATTTGGGCCTGCATCGTAAAGAGGGCCTGGTCCATCACCCCAGCCGGAATACATATTGTTGTCATCGGCCCAGGTCGATAACCACAAATCACCATTCGATTCGAACGGTTCAATTGGCAGTCCATCCACCAAAACTGTCTTTATAACCGGGCTTTCAGGAGCGGACTGTAAAATAAAAACAGGAGCTTCTGAAACCGGTATATTGTCGAATTTTATTGGTTTGCCAATTACAACCTGTGCTGTATCCATTACCCAGTATAAACCTTTGGGGAGTTGAAGGGTTTGTTGAGTTCCGGTTTTGGACCAAGCGATATAAACGGGTTCGTTGGCGACCGTATCAATAAAACGATAAACGGCTAATTTATCAGAAGTTTTCACTTTACCATCGAATGTTGCATTCACCAAAAATTCTTTGATCGTCGGGAATTTAGTTAGCATATCCCGCAATTCGCCACTGTTGGTCATGGAAGGCTGTGAAAAGCCTACCATAACGCAAGTTAAAAACGCCGTAAAAAGCAATAGCCGTTTGATATGAATTCGCTCCGGAAACATAAAATACCTTTCAGTTATTTATTCAGTAAATATCGCCATTCTGTTTTCCGAGATTTATCTGGACCTGGAATTAGAATTTTGTTGCAATTTGGTTTAAGTCAAGCCCAAATAATTCATTAACAATTTTTGCTAATTCTTCTTTATTGCCCTGTATATGAACAACTCTTTGAGAATGTGTCAGGGATTCGTTGGGTTGTAATTGTGCCGCTGGTGACGATGTTTCTATTTCATAGAACGGTCCCATGATTGAACCATCTTCAACCGGCCCGTCATTGTACGAATTAATTACGTCACCTTTAAACGGATCGTCTTGCTTTCCCCATTTCGAATTTACATACGGTTTTGGCGTTGAAGGTGTTGAACACCAAAGTATTGTAAGCATATTTTTTCCTGAATCAAAGCTTCCGCATATTCCTTTTGCTCTTTCTGGTGGCAGTCCGATTTTGCTGCGATATTTGCCATCAATCTTAAAATAAACGGTTCCGTTATCTACAATCAATCGATCGGCCGGAACTTTTCCAAAATATTCGTCATTTACGATAACTCCTTTTTCTTCAGGCTTATAAGGCACAAAAACAGTAGTAGTTGGTGATGGATTAAACATACATAACAACCAAATAGATAGTTCTCCTGATTCTTTTGTCCAGGCATTTGCTCCCGTATTTGTGATCGTATTATCCGATTGATAGGCAACAACATTCAGCCCTGAAGGAATATTTACCTTAAATAATGTTGAAATGGTATCTTGTGATAATAATGAAACCTTTCTTTCGATGCCGATTTTAAATTCATTACCTGAGGCATTTTTAAGTACGGTATTCTTGACAAATTTTATACTTTGCGAACTTTGTTCTTTCACCTCATAACTTTCGGTATCCAATACTGGCGGAACTTGCCAGTTGGCAAATACTTGTTCGCTGCCTTTTGCAAAGTAAACAGAGAAAGGTCCGCCTTCAGGTCCTAACCAAAAACGTTCTTCGCCACCAATTGGGTTGAATTGTTTTTTTACTTCACCCGATTCTAGCAGTTTATAGTTGATCCAGCCATAACTGTCGCCATCATAACCATTTGCCGAACTGGTCATTACGCGTCCCTGGTAAGTTGGCAGCAACAGAATGCTGGCCTTTGAATCTTTGTCTTTTAATTCAATGGTTTGAATCTTCTTGCCTTCAAAAAAGGCAACATCATAACCATAAGATCCTTGTGCGTAATTGCTTTTCTCTTTGACAGCCATAGTCGTATTTTTTTTTGCCGGAGAGGCACATGCAAGCATTAACGCGAGTGGTGCAATGTATAGACCCAAACGACATTTATTGAATAGTATGTTTTCCATTTCATTTAAGAATTTAGTTTATGAATACAATGGGCCGTAAATTTCACACGCTTTGTAATCGGCAGCTTCTTTTTCGCTTCCCATTGATGCCCAAGCGCTTGGCCTGAATATTTTTTCGGAGGCAACATTGTGCATGCAAACCGGAATACGGAGCATCGAAGCCAGCGTAATCAGGTCAGCGCCAATGTGTCCGTAAGAAATTGCACCATGGTTGGCGCCCCAGTTGGCCATTACGCTATAAACATCTTTAAATGGTTCAGAGGTATTTAAGCGTGGAACAAACCAGGTAGTTGGCCATGTTGGATCGGTACGTTTATCAAGAATTGCATGAACATCTTCAGGCAATTCAACCGTCCAGCCTTCGGCAATCTGAAGAACTGGTCCGAGACCTTTTACCAGATTGACGCGAGACATGGTAACCGGCATGGTGGCCTTGGTTTTGAAATGAGAAGAAAAACCGCCACCACGGAAATATCCTTTGCTTGCCGGGCACCAATCGGTGTTTTCCAAACATTTGGCAGCTTCGGCTTCGGTCACTTCCCAGAATGGTTTCATGGCAGCTTCTCCGCTTTTATCACGCTGCATTGCAGTGGCATCAAGAGTTGTAGAACCTGAATTGATCAGGTGAATGATTCCGTTTTCGGCGATTCCGGTCAATACTTTACCTGTCACACGATTCACAGCATCGGGACTCCAATAAGTACGAACATCGGAGAAAATTTGTGCGGTGTTGGTCAGTAAATGACCGAATAACATGGCTGCACCGTTCAAGCTGTCGTTTTCGGTAGCAAATACATAAGCCTGACGGATTCCGTTCCAGTCAAACGATGAATTAAGTAAAGCTTCAGTAAAATCGGCATTTGGCAAATGATCGCTCCAATGACGCTGTCCCTGGAATCCTCCCAAAATGGCATTTCGGCCTTTTGCTTCTTCGCCAAAACCCATTTTTTTCAATACAGGATTGCCAATCATTAAGTCGCGGCAAATGAGAGTCATTTTAACACAGGTTTCCCACTCCCAGTCTTTGCGTTCTCGGGTTGATTGACTTTGAGGATCGTTCAGATCGGCACCTTCCGGGCAGTTTGCTTTGGTCCATACAAGAGCTTTCTTATATTCTTCCTGATCATATATTTTTTCATCGATACGGCGAAGAACTTCAGTCATATCAACCGATTCAACACGTATCCCAAGGTAATCCTGAAAGAAATCCGGATTAACCACAGAACCTGCAATACCCATTGAAGTGCTACCGATCGAAAGGTATGATTTGCCTCTCATTTGTGCCACAGCCAACCCACTTTTCACAAATCGCAGTATTTTTTCCTGCACATCTTCCGGAATGCTGGTGTCGCTCGAATCCTGCACATCGCGGCCATAAATGCCGAATGCGGGAAGTCCTTTCTGTGTATAACCAGCCAATGCGGCAGCCAGGTAAACAGCTCCCGGGCGTTCTGTTCCATTGAATCCCCAAACTGCTTTCGGAACCAATGGATTG
>JANYJT010000116.1 GCA_025358395.1 Bacteroidia bacterium | reverse complement strand
CCGTTCAATCGTATGGAGCATCTTTTTTTCCCAGGGCTGAATCGCGATGGTTCTTGCATCCGGAGTGCTTATATTGGCCACCTGAGCTATCGGTGTCATTGAACCGTAATAATCAACCATAACCCCTTCAATCATTCTTGGGGAGGCTTTTCCTGCCCGAATATGTGCCAGTTCATGATCCAGATGAGTCAGTGCGTGCTCCATCCTTTCGATGGTTTCATCTATCAACATTTGAATTTCCTCTTTCATATTTCGCAGATTTACAACATTATAAAGAAAAAGTCCGGAAGCTAATCAGAATAAACATAAGTACCGATTGGTTCACCATGTACCACTTTCAACAAATTGCCTTTTTTATCCATGTTAAAAACGATAATTGGCAGATTGTTTTCTTTGCATAACGTTGTGGCAGTCAGATCCATAATGCGCAAACCTTTGGAATAAATCTCATCAAATGAGATTTTTTCAAATTTGGTGGCAGATGGATTTTTTTCAGGATCAGCAGTATAAATACCATCAACTCTGGTACCTTTTAGCATAACATCAGCTCCAACCTCAATGGCACGAAGGGAAGCGGCTGTATCTGTGGTAAAAAATGGATTGCCTGTGCCAGCGGCAAAGATGGCAACCTCACCTTTCTCAAGGGCTTTGATAGCTAGCTCCTTGGTGTAAAATTCACCAATGGGTTGCATGGCTATCGCAGTTAATACCCGCGCCTTTATTTGTAGGGATTCCAATGCAGAGGCAAGGGCCAGACTGTTTACGACGGTTGCGAGCATCCCCATCTGGTCGCCTTTGCACCGATCAAACCCCTTGGCAGTTCCACTCAAACCCCTAAAGATATTGCCTCCACCGATGACAATTCCAACTTCTATCCCTATTGATATGATTTCTTTAATCTGAAGGGCGTAGTCAGAAAGGACATCCGTATCAATTCCGTGCTGAAGTTTCCCAAGAAGGGACTCACCGGAAAGCTTTAATAGAACCCTGTTATATTTTATCATGATTGCTGTTTTACAATACAAATTTATATTAAAATAAATTGATAGCAAACCTTATTCAGAGCATCAGAAGAGAGGGGTTTAAAAAAAAAGCCTCCGCGGGGAGGCTTTAATATCAGGGGGAATACTTAGATCAGACATTCAATGTAAAACGTTTGATCTCAGTTACTTTGAGGTCTTTGTCAACGCTTCCAAGATATTGGCGGATCGTCATCTTGTTGTCTTTAACAAAGTCCTGATTTAATAAGGTACTTTCCTTGAAAAATTTGTTCAATGCACCCTGTGCAATTTTGTCCAGCATATTTTCAGGTTTGCCTTCCAGACGGAATTTTTCTTTGGCAATCTTCAATTCCTGTTCAACAATTTCAGGAGCAACATCGTTGTTGTCAATGGCGACCGGGCTCATGGCAGCTATCTGCATGGCGATATCTTTTCCAACCTGAACTTCAACCACCTTGTTGAAACCAACCAGCGTAGCAAGTTTATTTCCCGGATGAATGTATGGAACCACAAAAGCTGCGGAAATACGCTCGTAGAAAGGTAATTCGATCTTTTCTCCGATGATGCCAGTCTGTTCAGTTACCTGTTCGCCAATGGTTCTGCCATCGAGAATAAGTGCCTTAACGGCATCCAGACTATCGCTTTTGTTTGCGAGTGCCTGATCGAGAATCTTATGGGTCAGAGCGACAAAATTGTCATTTTTTGCTACGAAATCCGTTTCGCAATTCAAAGAGATGATTGCACCAAAACTTTGGTCGGCAGAAATTTTGGCCAAAACTACACCTTCAGAAGATTCCCTGTCGGCACGTTTGCTTGCAACCAATTTGCCTTTTTCGCGGATAATTTCTACCGCGCGATCAAAGTTTCCTTCAGCATCAGTCAAAGCATTTTTGCAATCCATCATTCCGGCGCCGGTGGCTTTGCGTAATTTTACTACATCAGCAGTACTAATTTCCATTTCAGAATAAATATTTGGAATTTTAATAATTACTTTACCTCTTCAGTAAGGTCTTCTTCTTCAACTTGATCCTCATCATCAAGAATGGCTTCGAGCTCTTCCTCCAGGATTTCCTCTTTGTCGACAACCTCGACTTCTTCATCGTCTTCAACGATAATTTTGGCTACAGCTTTACGTCCTTTTCTGAGGGTTGAAAGTGGCTTCTCGTCTTTTTCCTCCCCATCGCGCTCAACTTTGCGATCTGAAAGACCATCTTTGATTGCATCACACATAATACCAACGATCAGATCGATGGATTGTGAGGCATCATCATTGGCGGGAATAACGAAATCAATGCCATTAGGGTCTGAATTGGTATCCACCATTCCAAAGATTGGAATACTCAAACGTTGGGCTTCGCGAACCGCGATTTTTTCTTTCATCACATCGATGATGAAGAGAGCAGCTGGCAAACGGGTCAAATCAACGATAGAACCCAGGATCTTTTCCAGCTTGGCTCTTTGACGGGATATCTGAAGTTTTTCACGCTTGGAAAGATTGTCCCAGCTTGAATCCTTGATCATTTTGTCGATGGTCGACATCTTCTTTACGGCCTTGCGGATCGTAGGGAAGTTGGTGAGCATCCCACCGGGCCAGCGCTCAACCACATATGGCATATTGACAGCCGATACTTTCTCTGCAACGATTGTTTTAGCCTGTTTTTTTGTGGCAACGAACATGACCTTACGGCCTGAACGTGCGATTGACTTGAGTGCATCGGCGGCTTCGTCAATTTTTACAATTGTTTTTTGCAGGTCGATGATGTGGATCCCATTCTTCTCCATGAAGATGTAGGGAGCCATGCTTGGATTCCACTTGCGTTTTAGGTGACCAAAATGAACGCCTGCGTCCAGCAACTGTTTAAAATCTGTTCTTGGCATAATAAAATGTTTACTTTCTGTTCAGTCAATCTCCCGGTAGTCCATAGATGGAGTCCGGAAAATTTAGATGCTAAACTTGTTATTAAAAATAAAATGTACTTTAATCGATTAACGTTTAGAGAATTGGAATCTCTTGCGTGCTTTTGGTTGACCGGGTTTCTTACGTTCAACTTCGCGGGGATCACGGGTTAAAAATCCGGCAGCTTTCAGTTTCGGACGATAATCGGCGCTAATTTTTAGCAGAGCGCGGGAAATGCCCAAACGAAGCGCTTCGGCTTGACCAGTCAGACCACCACCGTCAAGATTGACTTTGATGTCATATTGGCCCGCAACTTCACAAAGGAACAATGGTTGCTGAACAACATATTGCAATGTTCCTACCGGGAAGTACTCGTTCAATTCTCTTTTGTTGATGGTAATATTTCCTTTGCCTTCAGTAAGATATACACGGGCAACAGCAGTTTTTCTTCTGCCTAGGGCGTTAATAACTTCCATGATACTTATCTAATATTGTCAAGGTTAATAACTTTTGGCTGCTGCGCGATGTTATCATGCTCAGCACCAACATAAACATGCAAATTGGTGAACAGCTTGGCTCCAAGACTATTCTTCGGCAACATTCCTTTAACGGCTTTTTCGACCATGCGGGCAGGATGTTTGGCCATCAGTTCTTCAGCAGTAGTAAAACGCTGACCGCCCGGATAACCCGTGTGGCGAATGTAAACTTTGCCTTTCATCTTGTTTCCGGTCAAACGAACTTTCTCCGCGTTGATAACAATAACATTGTCACCACAATCTACGTGAGGAGTATAACCCGGTTTGTGTTTGCCTCTGAGTACCAATGCAATCTTACTTGACAATCTACCCAGGATCTGGTCTGTGGCATCTACCACTACCCATTCTTTTTGTACCGTTGCTTTGTTAAGCGATACGGTTTTGTAACTTAAAGTGTCCAATTTCGGTTCAATTTATAAAGTGATACAATCCATTTTTTGTCGGTTCACCTGTCGAATCAGCGCTGTATCAGTTTACCGAATTCCACTATTCGATAAATTTTGCTAAGGTTGATACCGCCTCCAATCCGTACAACGACAAATTAGGATAAAATCGGGACTGCAAAAGTAGCGTATTTTTTGAAAACAACAACTTCCCGGTAAAAATAAGTAGTACAATATCAGGAACTAAAGAGGAAATCAGATGAGGTAATGTATCAATTGATGTTTTTCTTGCATAAAAAGGATAGATTGATCATCAGGTACAGGGCAGCGCTGTTGGATAATTTATTTAGTGAAGGATTATAAAACAGATCACTGGTAAAGCCGAATTTACTCTGATCAAAGATTTTGCGATCGAAGCGGTAGGAGAATACCAATAAGTGAATCTTATCGTTGGAGGCTTCTTGTCCGATTGCCCCATTTTGGTACATGGGCATCCCCAAAGGGGTAAAAAAACGATTCCCCTGCCAATAGCCGGATAAAAAGGTGCCATAATCAGTATTCATGGCAGTTTGAATGAAAAAAGCAGTACCATGATTTCCGGGCAGGGCGGTTTCTTTCAGAGGGTAAGTTGATTGTAAATAGGTGAATTGCAGAAACCCCGATTTTATGAATCCTCCCTTTTTGTATTCATATTTCAGGCCTTCTGTGACAACAATGTGTGTCTGTGCCGGGCCTGGAGCATCGTCAATTTCACCTCCTTCATGCAGTCCGCCAAAAGATATTGGAATCGAGATCTTTCGCTTGCCATTTTTAAAGAGCGTGAGATCCGCAACTGTTCCAAACACAAATCTTTCTTTGTAAGGATCTCCCTTAAAAATTACTTTTTGCCAGTCAATCCACAAATCTGCATTGAATCTTTTGTTGCTGTATTTACCCTGAATGCCAAACTCAGGCTTATCCTTAAAATAATGCTCATTGTCCATCGCCGGATCAGGCAAACCATGATTCAGATCCTGGTTCAGATTTCCCATCCGAAAAGTGATGTGTTTTGATGGCGCATAAAGCACAGAAAACCAAGGATATAATTTGTAGTCATCACGTCCGCTATAGGCCAAAATTTGACCACCAATTTCCAAACGCAATTTCTTATCAGGATAATAGAATAATTTAGGTCGGATCCACATACCTGCCAACGTGTATCCGTCTACAAATTTACTCTTGTATTCGTTGTTTTTGAAGAAATTTAGGTTGTCAATAGCCACATACAGATTGCCGGAGGCATTTTGATCAAATTTTTCATCACTAACAAATACGCTGGATCCTTTCTGTGCAAATGTGCTGCCCGAAAGCAGGACAAGCAGGATGGAACTAAAAGCAATGAAAAACTTAGCGAATTTGTCTCTTTGTGGCATTGTATATTATTCAAAGGAACGATTACCTTCCATCAGTTAATCAGCATTCTTTCTCACCAAACGGTCATATAGGAAAAGAGCAAACATCGCTGCCAGGCCAATTCCCGTAATCACCATCCATATATTTGACGGATGATATTTTTCCCATAAAAATTGGGTAAACTGACCATTGTTCATCCCCATTTTCCCGGCAACCGCATAAAGGTAGTCATTTTGAGAAAAATGCTCACTTATGGCTGGTAGTTGAAAATTTTGAGAAATCGCTTCGCGTTGCGCCAATGAGATTTTATCTGACATCGATTGGTACACATTTCCGGAAACAAAACCAGCAAACAACACCCCTATAGCAACCGGAATAAAGGAGCAGCCCATGTAAAGAGCCGTCTTATTTGGAGGCGCAATCCGTCCAATGTATTCAGTGATTTTCGGTGAACTGGACATTTCCCCAAAAGAAAAAAGCATCAAAAACAGAATCAACAGCATTCCGTTTTGCGTAGAAAAGCAAAGTCCCATGGCGATGGAAGCAATAAGAATTCCTGTTGTCATTACTTTCAGGGGCTTGTAGCGCATGGCAATTGACGAAACGAGAATTTGGAAAACAATGATGAATCCGGCGTCAATATTGACCATCAATTCTGCCGGAATGGTTCCTTCCGGAGTACCAAGCCTAGCTGCAAGCCAAGGCCAATTGGCTTGTAGAAAATTGTATACAGGTGCAGTGTTTCCCCACTGATCAATAAACACCGGTAGTGATAAAAATAGTTGAAAGTACATGGTCCAGAAGCCTGCAATAATTAGTAGAAACAGGAAAAATCTCCAGTCGGAAAGTGCCTCTGTTATATTTTTGATGATCCTTTTCAATTCGTCGGCAATACCAAGCTGAAGGACTCCGCCTTTTTCCTTGTTTGGCTCTTTGAAAAGCAGAATCAGCAGCACAAAATTGAATGCGATGACTGCAGCAGAAGCATAAAAAACATATTCCCAGGCAAATTTGCGAAAGAAACTTGTGACAAAAGGACCAATAAAAGCGCCTATGTTGACCATCATATAAAATATTCCAAAACCAATAGAGGAGGTCTCCGTGTTGGTGGTTTTTGCGATCGTAGCCGAGATAATGGGTTTGAAAAGGGCCGCTCCAATGGCTAGAAAGAGATAGAAAATAAAGACAGTCGCATAGGAGTGAAACAGGGGCATCAAAAGAAATGCCACAGTATAGAGCGTGTATGCAATGAACAGCGTTTTCCGATAGCCGATCCGATCGGCAATGGCACCTGTAATAATCGGTAAGAAATAGAGGATGGCTGTCCCAATTCCCATCATCAACCCTTTCTGAGTCTGGCTGAAACCTAATCCTCCCTGATCTGTTGAACCAGTGAGGTACAGGGCAAATAGCATGTAAAACCCGTACCAGGCCCATCGTTCAAAAAGTTCCATGGCATTTGCATACCAGAAATTGGATGGGAATTTTTTAAAAACGGTTGTCGGATTCATTATCAGTTTGTATTTGAATGGATCAAATGTAAAAATTTTTCATCTTCAAAGACTTTCGGTAGCAGCTATTTCAAAATCCACAGTCCAAAATTTCTTTTATTCGGTTTATCTTTGATCCCTCATATTATATCTTGTATGGAAAGACGACAAAAACCCGATTGGCTCAAGACTAAACTCCCAACGGGATCCAATTATAGGCACATAAAAAAAATTGTCGAAGGCAATCAATTGCATACCATCTGCTCCAGTGGAAGATGTCCCAACATGGGTGAGTGCTGGGGAGCGGGTACTGCCACTTTTATGATTCTGGGAGAGATTTGCACACGCTCATGTAAATTTTGCGCAACCCTATCGGGGAAGCCATTGATGCCTGATTCTGAGGAACCGGAAAAAGTGGCAGGATCGGTCAGGATGATGGGATTGAAACATGTTGTTATTACATCCGTCGACAGGGATGATCTTCCGGATGGAGGAGCATCACATTGGGCGACCACCATCCGGGAAATCCGAAAGCTTAACCCGCAAACAACCATTGAGGTATTAATTCCTGATTTTGATGGGAAAGCAGTTTTGATTGAGTTAATTGCACTTGAAAAACCTGAAATTATCTCTCACAACATCGAAACAGTTGAACGTCTCACACCTTTGATTCGAAGCCGGGCAAAATACAAGACCAGCTTGGAAGTATTGAGACTTATCAAATCTTTTGACATTGTCTCCAAATCAGGAATTATGGTTGGTTTGGGAGAGACCCGGGAGGAGGTTTTGCAATCTATGGACGACCTTAGATCGGTTGGATGTGAGATTTTAACGATTGGTCAATATTTGCAACCAACTAAAAAGCACTATGAGGTTGCCGAATACCTGCATCCTGATGAATTTGCTTTTTTCAAAATTGAAGCGCTTAATCGCGGGTTTAGTGTTGTTGAGAGTGCACCTTTGGTTCGTTCTTCGTACCATGCAGAAAAACATCTGCTTAAAAACGATGGCAATGAATAAACTGCAATTTATTGATCTTGGACTTTCCGAATATGGAGTAGCCTGGGAAAAGCAGGAGTCCATGATGAAAGAGATTATAGGGCAGAAACTTGCGAATCAGCATTTACCTGAGCTTGAGAGGAGCCCAACCCCCGGATATCTTCTGTTTGTGGAACATCCTCCGGTTTATACATTGGGGAAAAGTGGTGAGTCCCATAACCTTTTGCTGAACGGCAGTCAGCTGGCTGATAAACAAATCAGTTTCTATAAAACAAACAGGGGTGGTGATATCACTTTTCATGGTCCCGGACAACTGGTTGGTTATCCCATCCTGGATCTGGAGAATTTCGGTATGGGACTGAGACAATATATATATAGTATAGAAGAGTCGGTTATCAGGGCTATATCTCAATTTGGCATTGTTGGTTCCCGCGATCCGGATGCTTCCGGTGTATGGCTTGATGCAGGACTTTCAACAGCCCGAAAAATTTGCGCAATAGGTGTTAGAAGCTCCCGATTTGTGACAATGCATGGATTTGCGTTAAATGTAAACACCGATTTGGATTACTATCGGCACATCCATCCCTGTGGATTGATCGATAAAGGAGTGACCTCAATGGCTAAAGAGTTGGGTATATCTATTGAAATGGACAAATTGAAGAAAGCAGTATTAGCTTCATTTCTTGATATATTCGATGCAAAAATTAATTCCTGACTGCTGTGAAGGCCGCTTAATCTTCGTTTTTTCCTCCTAACTTTTTATATCCCAATATTAAATAATTGATAAACAGGTGAATACACATTTTTTATTTTTTATCAAAATAATCCAAATTTGTCATTGCCCAAATGAATAACCTAGTATCTTTGCACCCACGTTTAAGGAATTGAAATAGCCTCAAAGGCTTTAAATTTTTAGACGTAGTTCATATCAAAGTACCTTAAGTGCAGATAGCGGGGATTAAGAGTCTCCGGTCAGAGCGGAATTTTTTCAGAAAAAACCTTTAAAAAGTTTTGTTTAGGATAAAAAAACGCTTTACATTTGCACTCCCTTTCGGGCTCATAGCAGTGATGCTTTATGA
>JANYJT010000040.1 GCA_025358395.1 Bacteroidia bacterium | reverse complement strand
GGGGGCGCAGGCCTGTTTAAAAACCGTGAATGGCCCATAGAGCGCTTTTACCGTGACCAGCGATTGCTACAGATTGGTGAAGGAACGTCCGAGATTCTTAGGATGGTTATTTCACGCAATATTTTAAGGGAATAAAAATAGTTTTCAAATTATAGTTATATAAGAAAAAATAGCTTAAATTTCGATATATTTTGACACTATTGATTTCTCTCTAACCTATGGGTAACGATCGGAAGCTTGAACACATAACATTAGCCCTTGATTCACAAACTAAATTGGATGAGCAAGACCTGCGTTTCAACTACGAACCCCTGCTTGCGGCTCATCCTGAAAACCTGGATTTGAGTATCAAATTGCTTGGGAAGACCATGCGGACACCGATCTGGGTATCGAGCATGACTGGCGGAACGGGAGTGGCCCGTACCATTAATGGCCATATAGCACGTGCTTGTCGTGAATTTGGAATGGGAATGGGATTGGGTTCGTGCCGCAAGGTCCTGTTCGACAAAACACATTGGGAGGACTTTAATTTCAGGGACGAAATAGGTGAGGAGCAGCCGTTCTGGGCCAACCTGGGCATTTCACAAGTAGAGGAATTGCTTTTTCATGAAAATATACAGGCTATTGTAGATCTGGTGGGGGAACTGCGTGCCGATGGACTTATAGTACATATCAATCCTTTACAGGAATGGTTCCAGCCTGAAGGAAACCGGCTAAAGCAAGCACCTATAAAAACGATCAAACAGCTGCTCGCAGAGGTTCAGATAAAGATCATCATTAAGGAAGTGGGACAAGGGTTCGGCCCTGAAAGCCTTCGGCAATTGTTGGCTCTTCCACTTGAAGCCATTGAATTTGGGGCTTATGGAGGTACAAACTTCTCCAAGCTTGAAATGTTAAGGGGCGATCAGCAGAAGCTTGAGGCCAGTCTTCCCTTTGCTTATATAGGGCAATCTGCTGGACAAATGGTCGAATCAGTCAACCAGATCTTAAAGGAAAACCTTCATCAGTCATGCGGACAGCTAATCATCTCAGGGGGGATACACAATGCGCTGGACGGTTATTACCTGACTTCCAAAAGTCAGTTGCCTGCTGTATTTGGCATGGCTTCGGCAGTATTGAAACACGCTTCAGAAAGCTATGCATCGCTGAAGGGGTTTCTGGAAACACAAGTTCAGACCTTAAGTCTGGCACGTACCTTTTTGACCATCAATGAAGATTACCATGGATGATACCATCATACGGGGGTTTTCAAAATATTCCAAAGAACAGCGAATTGAGTCCCTGGTTCAGAAATACAAATTTGATGTGAATAGGAGTGATTGGCTCCATTCATTTGAAGTTGTTGATCCTGAGACACAGAAGATCATAGCTGATTTAAGTGAAAACCAGGTTTCTAACTTTCATCTTCCTTTTTCCATTGCGCCCAACTTTGTAGTGAATGGAAAGAATATGTTCTTCCCCTTGGTTTCAGAAGAGAGTTCTGTAGTGGCTGCTTTAGCTAATGCTGCCGGTTATTGGGCTTCCCGTGATGGGTTTCATGCTGAAGTATTGGGAACAGAGAAAAAGGGACAGGTTCATTTTCAATGGAAGGGCAAGGCAGAAAAGCTTCACATTCTTTTTCCCGAAATAAAGGAACGGTTGATGGCTGAAAGCGCCTACCTGATGACAAATATGGTGAAAAGGGGTGGGGGGATCAGCTCTTTAAAGCTGAAAGACATGCATCATGTGTTGCCTGATTATTTTCAATTGGATATAGGTTTTCAAACCTGCGATGCCATGGGGGCCAACTTCATTAACTCGTGCCTGGAACAATTCGGTAAGAGTCTTCAGGAATTTTTTATAACCAGTGAAAGGACATCGGGAGAAGAGAAGGATTGTAAAATTATCATGTCGATTTTATCCAATTACACGCCTGACAGCCGTGTTCGTGCTTGGGTAGAATGTCCAGTAACCAGCTTGCTTGAAGGAAAATCAGAAGAAGAAAATAGACGCTTTGCCCATGAATTTGAACAGGCCATCCGCATTTCTCAGTTTGATATGGCTCGTGCAGTCACGCACAACAAGGGTATTTTCAATGGCATTGATGCCCTTGCCCTTGCAACGGGCAACGATTTCAGGGCAATTGAAGCCTGTGGTCATGCTTTTGCCTCAAGAAAGGGTTACTATAGTGGATTAACTGATGTCAAGATTACGGATAGTACCTTTCGCTTTAGCATTGAACTGGCAATGGCAGTGGGCGTAGTAGGAGGCGTAACGGCAGTGCACCCGTTGGCCAAGTTGGCCATGCAGTTATTGGGCAATCCTTCGGCTTCTGAATTGATGATGGATATGGCAGTTGCCGGGCTGGCTTCCAATTTCGCGGCAGTAAGAGCACTGGTTTCTGGAGGGATACAGCAGGGACACATGAAAATGCACCTGAACAATATTATGGCTTACCTGAATATTCCAAAGGAGAGACATCCTGAAATCCAACACTATTTTAAGGATAAAATCATTTCCTATTCAGCCGTTGATCACTACTGGAAAACTCTTAAGGATGACTGATCCTAAAAATACCTATTCTGCAAACGGGAAGCTGCTTTTAAGCGGTGAGTATTTTGTCCTACATGGGGCAAAAGCACTCGCCTTGCCATTAAGGGTAGGTCAACAGTTAAGGGTCTATTACGAAGTTCCCCCTAAAACAATTCTGTGGAAGGCTTTCTACAAAGATGAAGTATGGTTCTGGTGCGAATTGAACCCAGACGATTTTTCTGTGATGGACACCAGCGATCAGGAGAAAGCCAATACCTTGAGCAAAATATTTCAAGCCATACTGACCTTGAAGCCTCCTATTCTTCTTGATGTGGGAACAAGGTTTGAAACCTCATTGGATGCCCATCCCCAATGGGGTTTTGGCAGCAGCAGCACTTTAATCAGTTTGCTCTCACAGTGGGCGGGTGTTG
>JANYJT010000090.1 GCA_025358395.1 Bacteroidia bacterium | reverse complement strand
TTTGTCAGGGAGCTTGAAGCGCTGCTCAAAAATAATCTGGTAAAGGGTGGTGATCTGGACAATGCCATTGTCATCATGGACCAGGAAATGCAGCAGGAAGAACTTAACAGGCTTGCCGACCTTTTTCACCACGAACACATTCAGGTCAACGAAGTCGGAATACTTAACAATTTGAAGCTTCATTTCGACAATGAGTGCGCCAGGCACAAACTGCTGGATCTGATTGGCGATATGGC
Organism: Bacteroidia bacterium; assembly: GCA_025358395.1. Next base: position 5,684 of record JANYJT010000090.1, on the reverse strand, counting down.
TTTGCTGGGAAAAAGAATCAAAGGAAGAATCATTGCCAAAAGACCGGGGCACCTTGCCAATACGGAATTTACCAAGATGCTGCAGAAGGAGAATCTGCGGAGCATGGCGGAGTCGGCACCACCAGAATACAATCCGAACAAAGAACCACTCTACGATATCAATGCCATAAAAAGGATGTTGCCTCACCGGAATCCATTCCTTCTTTTGGATAAAGTTCTCGAAAAAGGAAGCGACTACATTATCGGAGTGAAAAATGTTACGATGAATGAACCTTTTTTCGTCGGGCACTTTCCGGAGGAGCCTGTGATGCCAGGTGTCATGATCATCGAATCAATGGCGCAGTGCGGCGGAATTTTCGTCATAAGCTCCATGCATGCGGATGGTGATTATTCAACCTATTTCATGACAATGGACAATATTAAGTTCAGAAAAAAGGTCGTACCGGGCGATACAATCATCTATAAAATAAAACTGACAAGCGCAATAAGACGTGGGATCGCTCACATGCGTGGACTCGCTTTTGTTGGGGATACTGTGGTTTGTGAAGGTGAATTTATGGCCCAGATCGTAAAAAATAAATAATTTTATTCTCATGATGCAAGTACTTGCCCATATCCATCCCAATGCAAAACTGGCAGAAGGGGTTGTCGTTGAGCCTTTTGCTACCATTGGCGACGATGTTGTCATTGGCGAAGGGACCAATATTGGCCCACATGCAACCATCCTTCCGGGTACCCGGATTGGGAAAAACTGCAAAATTTATCCCGGTGCTGTCATTGGTGGAGAACCTCAGGATTTGAAATTTAAAGGTGAATATTCAATCGTCGAAATTGGCAACAACACCACCATCAGGGAGTGCGTCACCATTAACAGGGGAACTTCGGCAAAAGGGAAAACGATCATTGGCAGCAACTGTCTGATTATGGCTTATGTTCATGTAGCCCATGATTGTGTGGTAGGAAACAATGTGATCCTGGTCAACTCTACCTCTTTGGCAGGTGAGGTTATTGTGGATGACTACGCTATTATCGGTGGTCATACAGGCATTCATCAGTTCTGCCACATCGGAAAGCACGTCATGCTATCGGGCGGATCCCTGGTAAGGAAAGACGTACCTCCATATATCAAAGCAGGCCGCGAGCCACTTTCTTATGCAGGCGTCAACTCCATCGGATTGCGTCGCAGGGAGTTCACGAATGAAATGATCACACAAATTCAGGATATCTACCGGATCATCTATCAGAAGGGTTACAACAATTCTCAGGCGCTCGAAGTGGTCGAAACAGAGATGCCGGCTTCCCGGGAAAGGGATGAAATACTTCTTTTTATACGTGACTCAAAACGTGGAATCATCAAAGGATACTTTCCCGACTGACAAAAAATCAATGAAAAAGGTGACCGCAAAGTCACCTTTTTTTTGTGAAGGTTCTGATCATCACAAGTTGTAGAATTTTCAACAGCAATCCGGGCAGATATCTGCCCTTGAAAATCCCGGGGAGCAAGGTCGCTATCAAATTGTTGACCGAGTCCAGCAGCTCATTAACCTGCATAGTTCGGGACTGATCGTAAGGCAATAATTTGTCACCTATAATTTTGGGGTAATTTCCTTTGAAATGTTCGAGCTGTAAACCCAGAAGCTTTTCCTGGTATGAGCAGTAGATTTCCAGCTTATTTTGCTCAAATTTCAGCTTTTCAAGGTTGTCAATTTTCGTGTTAGGTTTATCGCTCATTTCTTATCCTCCTCTTTTTCTGTCAGTTGCTCAATTACCCGATTGATAATTGTCTTTTCTATCAAACTTTTTCTAAATATCAGGAATGGCAATAAAAGCAGGAGATAGATGCCTGTCACGACTAAAAATCCCGTACTATAGCTGTTGAAAAGCGACCCCAAATAGAACCCCAGGGCAATGCTAAGGAAAAAGAGCAACATGGACGAAAGCATGGCAATGACCAGAGAGGAGAATAAGGTTGCGGTAATTTTAGCAGTCTTTTCGTAAAGATCGTATTTCAGTAGCCGGAGCCGGGCTGAAAGATAGTCGGCCACCATCAGCTTTACTTCCTGAAAAAAGTCGGCATTATTGTGATCCATGGTTATTCCGGATTTTCAGGCGTGAGGTCGATGTCCATCTTTCTGAAATTATCAACCACCTCTTTGGCTTTGTTGATATTCTCTTCAATGTCCTTTTTTAATTTGGAGGCACCCTCTTTCAGATCAGTGAGAATTTCATCTTTTTTGTCAGAGTTCAGGAAGTACCCGATGGCAGCTCCGACGGCGGCTCCGGCAATAAATGCCAGCAAAATTTTGGTTCCGTTATTTTCACTCATGATGTGTATCCGTTTTGCATTGTTAAAAAAAATCCTATCGGGGAAATTGTTTTGTTCATCAAATCACCGGTGTACCCTCCGGGTTTTTAAATGCACCGGCTGATTAATCAAAAATAGGAAATATTTCTTTAGATTTACTCACACTTTTGTGAACGCATTTCAAATTCCTTGATCCCCATGAAGCTTACTCCGACGAAGATTGTTCACCCGGTTCACCCGGGTAAGATTATTCTTCCACTTTTGATCGGGATAGGAGTGGCCATCTATATTTTCACCCGGGAAGGTTCGCTGAAGGCATTTTCCGCTTTTCAGTTTTCGCCGGCAGTTGTTATTTTCCTTTTCATGGCAGCGATGATGATTGTCACCCGGATATTAGGATATGTGATCCGTTTAAGGGTATTGTCTGATGGCAGTTATCCGGCGACTCTTCAGCTCTTATCCCTGCCAGTTTATTGTAGCCGTGATTCTACCCGGCTGGATCGTGCAAGTTTCAAGGGTTATTCTCAAAAAGAGATTTTTGACAACGAGGAGGAGCCTGCATGAGTTCTAAGATCCTTTATGTTGACGGAATTGGAGAGGTGCAGCTTGCACGCAAAGCAAGATCAAAGAGACTCAGGATATCCGTGAAATCATCCGGTGAAGTAGTGGTTTCGATTCCCTGGTTATTCCCCTTTTCACGCGGAGCAGAATTTTTGGAAGAGAAACGGGACTGGGTTGTCAAAACGAAGTTAAAGCTGGAAAAACATGGACTTACCAGGAAAGTTCTGATGCCGGGAGTGCTCTTCTCTACCCGCAGTTTAAAATACCACCTTCTGCCCGGCAATGGCGATAATATTAAGGTGCAACTCTTGCATTCAGAGCAATCAGTCATCATCAGTTATCCGGAAACCGCTTCGTTACAAAATCCTGAAATCCGGTATAAAATCAAATCAGCAGTGGAGGGGGTACTCAGATATGAAGCAAAAAGATACTTACCCGGACGCACCCGTGAGCTGGCCAATCAACTGGGGTATTCTTTTAAAGCACTGACAATCAAAAATAATAAAACCAACTGGGGAAGTTGCTCCGGCTTGAAAAACATCAACCTGAACCTGCATCTGATGCGACTTCCCGATAGGATGATTGATTATATCTTGGTGCATGAACTGGTTCACACAAAAATTCCCAACCATGGACCATTGTTCAAAGAGCGGTTAAAGGGGCATTTTCAGGATGCCGCCGAGCTTGACAAAGCCATCAAAAAGTTCCGGCCTGAGCTTATTTGATTAAACTGAGAGTAAGCCGAACTGATCTGCCAGTGAGGTTAAGAAATAAGAAAAAATAAAAGCGATCAGTGGGGCAATCAGCCAGATCAGCCAGAACTGTTTAACTATTTTATTGGAAAAGGTTGACTTCCAGCCATTTTTGGTAACACTTAAGGCAAGAATCGCAAAGGTATTCAGCTGTACCAGAGAAGTAGGAATTCCCTTTGTAACTGAGGCACCCAACAAAAGCGATGCAGTTACGAAGGAGATCATTGATGCCTCAACTTTCCCGATTTCCATGATTTCAGTACCGGTTTTAATCATGAGTTTGTGACCAAAAATAGAACTTCCAATGGCAAATGCAGGGGCAATAATCAGGGTGGAAATGATCATGATTACCATGAAATTACTGCTGGTTGGGTTGATATGTAATTCGTTGGTGATCATCGAAGTGATGGGACCGGCCGCATTGGCAACATTGTTTGAACCAATTGAAAATGCGACATAACAGCTGGTTACAATGACAACCCATCTAAAAAATTTCTGTCGCTTGACGGTGTCAAAATAGCCTGGATGTTTGAGGTCGAACTTTCGGTTGACTGACTGCGCGAGGAAGTACATGATCCCAAAGGAAACCAACGGAAGAATGATCCAGGTAGGTATGATTTCAAAGAATATTTTGTGTGTATTGAGCTGACCTACATAATGTGCCGGGGCTACCAATGCGGCCACAGTTGATTGCGATGTTGATTGCGGAACTCCCAACAGGTTGGCAAAAAGCAGGGAAATCGCCACAGAAAAAAGGATAATTGTTGTTAAGGTATAATCAAGGCTAACTGCAGGAAGAATCCCTTTCCCCAGCGTGATGGCCGTGTTCTTCCCCGCAAGAAGTGCTCCTAAAAGAACGAAAATGCCAAAAAGCCCTGGAATAAAAGTCCGGCGTAATATTCCTGAACCATAGGCTGTTGCAAAAGAAGGGGCGGTTCCACTTCCTCCCATGTTGATTCCAAGAAACATGGCAACCAGTAAAGGCAGCAGCAAACCATCGAGCATCGGTGACAACATATCGAACCAAAATTAAGAATACGAATATAGGAAAATTTCTAACATCCCCTCGAAAAGTTCGAAAAATGGGTGTTGGAATGAGTTACATGCCTATTTCTTTAGCGCTTAACTTTTATAATTACAAAAAGGAGCCCTTGGAGCTCCTTTTTGTAATTGTTGACCCGTCTAGGCTCAAACTAGGACTCTTCTCAACCACAAAGAATTACTCTACACCCCTAGACCATACAGTGGAATTATGGAGTCTCAGTTTTGAATTAATATATTCTTTCAACTGGTCAAAAGTCATATCTTTTATTTCAGACCCGATTTTATCCCGGATTTGTCTTAGTTCCTCAACAGAAGATGTCTCTTTTTTCTCCTTAATCGTCTTCATATTTCAAATATTTCTCTTGGTGTTCTAATTTCGTGCATTTTATACCCAAGCATATAATTGACCCCATTGAAACCCCTAATTCTTGTTACATTAACAATGTGCTTGAAATTCCAGCTTGCCAGAATATCAGCATTATTTATCGTAGCAATTGCAATATGCAAACAGTCAGGTCTACTTGTCCTACCCACAACGTTTTCCTTAAGATACCGATCCGCCAAAGCGTTGGTCTGTTCAGTTATACACAAAAATTCAATATTTGAAATTGGAATCTTGTCAAGCAGGTTTCTCACTTTTTGAGGTGCATTGGTCAACTCAATTTCAGTCATTTGAGAATAAAGCATCGTAATATCTCCTTTAAGCATTCTGTCGAATAACACTTTGCTCCATAATTCAAATTCAGGATCAAAGTAGCCTCCGAACACGGATGTATCAACATAAACTCTTTGTTTCACTTGCAGCAAATTGTTGTATCAAAGGTATAAAAAGAAATTACGAATTGTTATTGAATTTACCAATGATCCACAAGACCTCGCAGCAAACCTCACTACAAAAAAAAATCACCTACAAAACAAATTGCAAGTGATTGATTTTCTTGTTGACCCGTCTAGGCTCGAACTAGAACTCTTCTGAACCAAAATCAGACGTGTTGCCAATTACACCACGGGTCAATCAAAGT